>NZ_JBFANB010000005.1:0-346207 GCF_040659625.1 Nonomuraea sp. NPDC049750 | reverse complement strand
CGAGCCGCCGAACGGAGTGAGGCAATAAGCAGGGAGCGCCGGGAGCGAAGCGACCAGAGCGACGGAGGAAGACGACGGCATCAGGCGACCGAGCCGCCGAACGGAGTGAGGCAATAAGCAGGGAGCGCCGGGAGCGAAGCGACCAGAGCGACGGAGGAAGACGACGGCATCAGGCGACCGAGCCCGCCGCACGGAGTGCGGCAATGAACACAGGAGGAGCCGCGTGACCACTACTGCTGTGGCGCCGCGCCCGCACGGCGTGCAGCATCGGCGGCTCACCGTTCTACTGGTCCTGCTCGGGGCCGTCGTGATCGGCGTGGTGCTGAGCATCACGATCGGCGCCAAGTCCGTACCGCCGGCCGACGCCTGGCACGCGCTCACCGCCCCGACCGGCACCGAGAACGACATCGTCATCCGCTCCCTACGCGTCCCCAGGACCGTGCTCGGCGTACTGGCCGGGTTAGCACTGGGCGTCGCGGGCGCGCTCATGCAGGGCCACACCCGCAACCCACTCGCCGACCCCGGGCTCCTCGGCGTGACGCAGGGGGCGGCGTTCGCGATGGTCGCCTCGATCATCCTGCTGGGCGCCTCCAGCCTGCTCGCCTACATCTGGTTCGGCCTGGCCGGCGCGCTGATCGCCAGCGTCGGCGTGTTCGCGCTCGGCATGGTCGGCGGGCGCGGCGGCCCGACGCCGGTCACGCTCGCCCTGGCGGGCACCGCCGTGAGCGCCTTCCTGTACGCGCTGACCTCGGCCATCGTGCTCCTGGACGAGCAGGCGATGGACGTGTTCAGGTTCTGGCAGGCAGGCTCCATCGCCGCCCGGGGCTCCGAGGTGGTCTGGCAGGTGCTGCCGTTCATCCTGGTCGGCCTGGTGCTGGCGATGGTCAACGCGCCAGGGTTGAACGCGCTGGCCCTAGGCGAGGATGTCGCCCGCGGCCTCGGCCAGAACATCGCTCTCACCCGCACCGTCGGCGTCGCCGCCGTCACCCTGCTCACCGGCGCCTCGGTGGCCGCCTGCGGGTCGCTGGCGTTCGTCGGGCTGATCGTGCCGCACCTGGTCCGCCCGCTGTCCGGCACCGATCATCGGTGGCTGCTGCCGTACTCCGGGCTGGTCGGCGCCGCGCTGCTGCTGCTCGCCGACGTGATCGGCCGCGTGGTCGCCCCGCCGGGCGAGTTGGAGGTCGGCGTGGTGCTCGCGCTGCTCGGCGCCCCCTTCTTCGTCGTCCTGGTCCGCCGCAGAAAGCCGGTGCGACTGTGATGACGACGATCCCGCTGCGGGTGGCGGGCCTGTCCTGGCGGGTGCGGCCGCGCGCCGTCGCCGTCACGCTCGGCGGCCTGGCGCTCCTCGGCCTGCTCATGGCCCTGAACATGCGCATCGGCGACATCCCGATGAGCCTGTCCCAGGTGCTGGGCGGCACGTTCGACGTCAACAGCGCCGAACACTTCGTGATCATGGAGCTCCGCCTGCCGCGCGCGCTGACCGGCGCCCTGGTGGGCGCGGCGCTGGCGCTGTCCGGCGCGATCATCCAGTCCATAGCGCGCAACCCGCTGGCCAGCCCCGAGATCCTCGGCGTCACCACCGGCGCCTCCGTCACGGTCGTGGCCGGGGTGGTGGCCAGCGGCAGCGCGTACGGCGGGGTCAGCGGCCTGCTCTCGACCCTCGGCATCCCCCTCCTGGCGCTGGTCGGCGGCCTGGCGGGAGCCGTGATCGTGTACGCGCTGGCCTGGCGGCGCGGGCTCGACGGCTACCGGCTGGTCCTGGTCGGCATCGGCGTGGCCGCGGTGTTCACCAACATCAAGTACTGGCTGCTGACCGTCGGCGACGTGAACGACACCGGCCGGGCCATGGTCTGGATCAGCGGCTCGCTCAACGGCCGGGGCTGGGAGCACGTGCTGCCCGTGGCGCTCGCGCTGGTCGTACTCGTGCCGCTGACGCTGCTCGGCACCCGTTCGCTCGACGCGCTGCGCTTCGGCGACGACACGGTCACCGCGCTCGGCCTGCGCATGAACCCTGCCCGCGCGCTGATGATCCTCGCCGCGGTGCTCCTCGCCGCCGTCGCCACGGCCTCGGCGGGCCCGATCGCGTTCGTCGCGCTGGCCGCGCCGCAGGTCGCGCTCCGGCTGACCCGCTACGGCCAGCCACCGCTGTTGTCGTCGGCGGTGGTCGGCGCCGTGCTGACCGCCGCCGCCGACCTGATCGCGCGTACCGTCTTCTCCCCGATCGAACTGCCCGTCGGCGTCGTGACCGCGGTCCTCGGCGCCCCGTACCTGATCCACTTGATCTGGAAGGCGCGCAAATGAGGCTCCAGGCCGTCGACGTCAAGCTCGGGTACGGCGATCGCACCATCGTCGATGGGCTCGACCTCGGCATCGAGGCGGGGACGGTCACCACGATCATCGGCCCCAACGGCTGCGGCAAATCCACCCTGCTGCGCGCGCTCGGCCGGCTGCTCCGGCCGCAGGGCGGCGAGGTGCTGCTCGACGGCAAGCGCATCGACCGGACCCCCACTCGCGAGGTGGCCAAGGTCCTCGGCGTACTGCCCCAGGCGCCCACCGCGCCGGAAGGGCTGACGGTCGCCGACCTGGTCGCCAGGGGCAGGCACCCGCATCAGACCTGGTACCGGCAGTGGTCGTCGGACGACGAGTCGGCCGTGGACGAGGCGCTGGCCATGACCGGCCTGGCGGACCTCGCCGAACGCCCCCTGGACGAGCTCTCAGGCGGGCAGCGTCAGCGGGCCTGGATCTCCATGGCGCTGGCCCAGGGCACCGACCTGCTGCTGCTCGACGAGCCGACCACGTTCCTGGACCTGGCGCACCAGGTGGAGGTCCTGGAGCTGGTACGGCACCTGCACGGGGCGGCGGGCCGGACCATCGTCATGGTCCTGCACGACCTCAACCTGGCGGCCCGCTACACCGACCGGCTGGTGGCCATGCGGGAGGGCCGCGTGGTGGCCGCGGGCGACCCGCACGAGGTGCTGACGGAGGAGCTGCTGCGGGAGGTGTTCGAACTGGACGCCAAGATCATCGCCGACCCGGTGGCAGGCACGCCACTCGTCATCCCCATCGGCACACACCGCTGAGGGCGCTCACGCCTGAACCACTGGCGGCACGCAGCCCTGACGGCCGGTCGGCACGCCCGCCGCACATCATCATGTCCCGATTTACTTGGAATTGTCGTCGCCGAGAATGGCGTCCACGAACACCTCAGGATCAAAGGGCGCCAAGTCGTCGGGACCCTCGCCAAGCCCCGCCAGCTTGACCGGAACCCCCAGCTCCCGCTGGACCGAGATGACGATGCCGCCCTTGGCCGTGCCGTCGAGCTTGGTCAGCGCGATGCCGGTGATGTTGACGACCTCGGCGAACACCTGAGCCTGCCGCATCCCGTTCTGGCCGGTGGTGGCGTCGAGGACGAGGAGCACCTCGTCGACCGTGGCCTTCTTCTCGATGACCCGCTTGACCTTGCCCAGCTCGTCCATGAGGCCGGTCTTGGTGTGCAGGCGGCCGGCGGTGTCGATGATGACGACGTCGGCCTTCTCCTCGATGCCCTTGGCCGTGGCGTCGAAGGCGACAGAGGCGGGATCGCCGCCCTCCGGCCCGCGTACGACGTCGGCGCCGACCCGATCGCCCCAGGTCTGGAGCTGGTCGGTGGCGGCGGCCCGGAACGTGTCCGCCGCGCCGAGCACGACCTTCTTGCCGTCGCCGATCAGCGCGCGAGCCAGCTTGCCCGTGGTGGTGGTCTTGCCGGTGCCGTTGACGCCGACGACGAGCACGACGGCGGGCCGCTCGCCGTGCTTCTGGACATGCAGCGTACGGTCCAGATCGGGGTTGATCTGGGCGAGCAGCTGCTCCCGGAGCAGCTTGCGCACCTCCTCGGGAGTGCGGCTGCCGAGCACCTTGACCTTCGTGCGCAGCTCCTCGACCATGGCGCGCGTCGGCGCCACGCCGACGTCGGCGGTGATCAGGCTCTCCTCGATCTCGTCCCAGACCTCGTCGTCGAGGCGGTCGCGGGACAGCAGCTCCAGCAGGCCGCGCCCGAGCGTGCTCTGCGAGCGGGCCAGCCGGGAGCGCAGCCGCACCATCCGGCCGGCGGACGGCGGCGGCACCTCGATCTCGGGCGTGACGACGGCGGGTTGCGCGGGCGGCGGGAGCGTGGTGGTCGCCCCTCCCCCCTCACCCTCCTCCGCGCTGGGCGCCGGACGCTGCTCGGGGAGCGTGGGCGCCTGGGGCGTCTCGGGCGGTTCGACCGGCGGCGCGCCCTTGCCACCGGGCCTGAAGAGCAGGAAAAGGCCGCCGGCCGCCAGCAGGGCGACGACGACCACGATCACGATGACGCCGAGGTAACCATCCACAACAGGTCAGTTTTCCAGATGGACCGGCATGCTGATGACCCGCGCCGCGCGGACCGGCCCGATCGGGGGCCCAGACGATCAGGCCCGACCGTCAGGACCGGACGACCGGGACCGGACCATCGGGGTCAGACCATCGGGGCCGGATGGCCGGGACAAGCCGGCCTGGACCAGATGGCCGGGACGGAACGACCGGGACCGCATGGCCGGGCCGACGTCAGGCGGACTCGCGCTCCCGGAGTCGCTGGCTGACCACCTGGGTGACGCCGTCGCCGCGCATCGACACGCCGTAGAGGGCGTCGGCGATCTCCATCGTCCGCTTGTTGTGGGTGATGACGATCAGCTGGGAGCTCTGCCGCAGCTCCTCGAAGAGCCGCAGCAGCCGCTGCGTGTTGGTGTCGTCGAGGGCCGCCTCCACCTCGTCCATCACGTAGAACGGGGAGGGCCGCGCCTTGAAGATGGAGATCAGGAACGCCACCGCGGTCAGCGACCGCTCCCCACCCGACAGCAGCGACAGCCGCTTGACCTTCTTGCCGGGCGGCCGGGCCTCGACCTCGATGCCGGTGGTCAGCATGTCACCGGGCTCGGTCAGCACCAGGCGGCCGTCGCCACCGGGGAACACCCGGGTGAAGATCTGCTCGAACTCCCGCGCCACGTCCTCGTAGGCGGAGGAGAACATCTGCTCCACCCGGTCGTCGACCTCCTTGACCACCAGCAGCAGGTCGCGCCGGGTCTTCTTGAGGTCTTCGAGCTGCGAGTTGAGGAAGGCGTGCCGCTCCTCCAGCGCCGCGAACTCCTCCAGGGCCAGCGGGTTGACCTTGCCGAGCTGGTTCATCTGCTTCTCGGCGATCTTGGCCCGCTTCTCCTGCTCCTCGCGTACGTAGGGGACGGGCGGGTCGCCGGGGACCGGGGCCTCCGGGCCGTACTCGGAGATCAGCGACTCGGGCTCGACGCCGAACTCCTCCAGGGCGCGCTGCTGGAGCTGTTCGAGGCGGAGCCGCTGCTCGGTGCGGGCGACCGCGCTGCCGTGGACCCGGTTGACCAGCTTGTCGAGCTCCTGGCCCAGCTCGCGTACGTGCAGGCGGACCTGCTTGAGCTCGGCGTCGATCGCGACCCGGGCCAGGTCGGCCTCGTCGCGTTCGCGGGCGGCGAGCTGGATGGACGTCGCCAGGACCTTGAGCACCTGCTTGGCGCCGTTGCTCACGGCCTCGGCCACCGCGGCCTGCCGCCTACGCCTGGCCCGCTGGGCGGCGGCCTCGGCGCGTTCGTGGCGTTCGCGCTGGGCCGCCCTGATCAGGCCGTCGGCCCGGCCCTCGATGCCCTTGACCCGCTCCTCCGCGGTGCGGACCTGCAGCCGGGTCTCCATCTCGCGCTGCCTGGCGACCTGGCAGGTGGCGGCCAGCTCGTCGCGGACGTCGGTGGTCGGCTCGGTCTCCAGCTCCTGCGCGTATTCGGCCTCGGCCAGCCGGATCTCCAGCTCGGCCAGCTCCTCCAGCCCCTCGGCGCGGGACTCCTCAGCCGTCGTGACGCTCTTGGCGAGGCGCTGGGCCTCGGCGCGCGCGGCGTCGGCGGCGGCTTCGAGCTGGGCCAGCCGCTTGGCCGCCGCGGCGTTGCGCTGGTCGGCCTCCCGCTGCCTGGCTCTGACCTGGTCGAGCGCGCCCTGGGCGGCGTTGACCCCGGCCTGGGCGGTGCCCGCGGCGGTCTGCGCCTCGTTGACCTGGCTCTGGGCCGACTCCAGGGCCTGCTGCGCGGCCTGCTCGGCGGCGGCGGCCTCCTCCAGGGCGGCGGCGGTCTCCTCGGCCCTGCCCTCGGCCTCCTCCAGGTCCGCGATGGCGTCGTCGAGCGCCGCCCGCACCTGCAGCACCGAGGTGCCGCCCTCGGAGCCGCCGCTGGCCAGATGGGCGCCGACGAGGTCGCCGCCTCTGGTCACGGCCCGCAGCTCGGGATGGGCGGCCACGATCGCGCGGGCGGCCTCGAGGTCGTCCACGACGACGACGCCGGCCAGCACATGGTCGAGGGCGGGCCTGAGGTGTCCGGGCACCGTCACCAGCGCGGCGACCCACCGGCTCCCCTCAGGCGCGGCCGCGCGTACCTGGTCGGCGGCCCGCCCATCGGAACCCGCAGCGTGATCGTCGGCCAACGCCACGCCATGCCGATCACCGCCTGGTCCGGCGGAACCCGCCACCAGGAGGGTCGCCTGGCCCGCCTCCTTGACGCGGAGCAGTTCGAGGGCGCCGATCGCGGTCTCCACCGTCTTGACGGCGATCGCGTCGGCGATCGGCCCGAGCACGGCCGCGACCGCCGGCTCGGCGCCCGGCGTGACCTGCATCGACGCCGCCAGCGGGCCGAGCACCCCGGCCAAGTCGGTCTCAAGGAGGGCCGCACCGCCGTCGCCCTTGGCCAGGCCGAGCTCCAGCGCCTCGCAGCGGGCCCGGAGAGCGGCCACGGACCGCTGGGCCTCCTGGTCGGTGGCGCGGGCCGTGCCGATGCCCGATCGGGCGGCCTGGAGAGCCGCTCGCGGCGCGTCGAGCGCGGACTTGGCCTGCTCGACCGTCGCGCGAGCCTCGTCGGCCGCCGCCTTGGCCTCGTCGACCAGTGACTGCGCGGTGACCAGCTCCGCGGCCAGCGCCGGGTCGACGGCGGGCTCCTCCAGTCGCCGCGCCTCCAGGTCCTCACGGGCTTGGCGCTCACGTCCGGCGGCCTCGGTCACGGCGCGGGTGAGGCGGCCGATCTCGTCTTCGGCGGCACGGGCCCTGCTGCGTACGGAATCGACCTGGCCGCGCAGTTTGGCCAGGCCCTCGCGCCGGTCGGCGGCGGCCCGTGAGGCCATCGCGAGCCGCTGCTCCTCGGCGCTCAGCTCGGCCTCGGACTCCGCGCGCCGCTGGACCGCCTCTTCCAGCAGCTCCTGGGCGTGCTCCAGCTCCGCGCGGAGGATCAGCTCGTGCTCGCGTACCTCGGCGGCCTCGCGTTCGAGCTCCTCCGGGTCACGCCCGCGCCGCTCGATGGCGGCCGCGTCGAGTGCGTGCCGGTGTCGTTCGGCGGCCAGTTGTTCGAGGCCGGTGATGCGTTCGCGCAGGGAGGAGAGCCGGAAGTAGGTCTCCTGGGCGGCGCTCAGCCGGGGCTGGGCCTCGGCCTCGGCGCTCTCCAGGGCGGCCTCCCGCTGCTGACCCTCGGCCAGCTCGGACTCCACCCTGGTGCGCCGGGCCAGGATCGCCGCCTCGTCGGCCGCCTCGCGCTCCAGCGTCTCGCGTAGCACGCACACGTCGTCGGCCAGCAGGCGCAGCCGCGCGTCGCGCAGGTCCGCCTGGATGACGGCGGCCTTGCGGGCGATCTCCGCCTGGCGGCCGAGCGGCTTGAGCTGGCGGCGCAGCTCGGTGGCGAGGTCCTGGACGCGGGTGAGGTTGGCCTGCATGGCGTCGAGCTTGCGGAGCGCCTTCTCCTTGCGCTTGCGGTGCTTGAGTACGCCAGCGGCCTCTTCGATGAACGCGCGCCGATCTTCGGGACCCGCGTGGAGCACGGCGTCCAGCTGGCCCTGGCCGACGATGACGTGCATCTCACGGCCGATGCCCGAGTCGGACAGCAGCTCCTGGATGTCGAGCAGGCGGCAGGTGTCGCCGTTGATCGCGTATTCGCTCTGGCCCGACCTGAACATCAGGCGGCTGATCGTGACCTCGGTGTAGTCGATCGACAGCGCGCCGTCGGAGTTGTCGATGGTCAGCGTCACCTCGGCCCGGCCGAGCGGCGGCCTGGAGGAGGTGCCGGCGAAGATGACGTCCTCCATCTTGCCGCCGCGCAGCGACTTGGCGCTGTGCTCGCCCATGACCCAGGCCAGGGCGTCGACGACGTTGGACTTGCCGGAGCCGTTGGGGCCCACCACGCAGGTGATGCCGGGCTCGAAGCGCAGGGCGGTCGCGGAGGCGAACGACTTGAAGCCGCGCAGGGTGAGGGTCTTCAGGTGCAAGACCACGCCCCCTTCTCCGAGAAACCGAGCTTCCGCGAGATGACTTCGGAAAAGCCTACTGGTCTTCACTGCCCCATGAGGGCGGGTGCAGTCGAGGCCACGCCGGTCTGGTAAAGGAGGCGCCAAACTCTAGGGAATAAGCAAATAACAAGGGACGCCTCTTCGAGACGTCCCTGGGGTGTCGTGCGCTCCGGACACTCTTAGGTGAGTGCCGGCTCGCGCTCTTGCATACGGCTGAGCGCCTCGTCGCGGGTTTGCGCCGCAAGAGCGTCATTCGTGGCCTGGAGTCGGATGAGTTCTGCCTCCAAATCCCGGATCCGCTGTTGCAGACGGCGCATCTCCGAGACCATTCGAGGGTCAGGACCGCCGACGTGGCCGAGTAGAGCCTTCGCCATGGTAAAGGGTCCTCCACGCTGAGTGACCAGACTGGTTCGCGCACTTCTTATTCCGCGGGAGGGGTGCGCGTGGTACCTAACAAGAGTCGCACCGGCAGTGTGGGCGGTCAAGTCGAACGACCCGCATAGACTCACCCTCAGGCACTCCCGACATACAACTATACCCTATTTGGGCTGTTTAACGAAACCCCTTACCTCTCCACAAACCCACCCAAACTACCTCGGGCTTCGCTCCATCGTTCCACCACTCCATCGACTCTGCCCGGCGTGTCGCAACCTCTGAGCAGCTCCAGCAGCTTGACGCAGGACTCTTGTGTGCCTTCCGCCACTATCTCCACCCGGCCGTCGGTCGCATTCCTCGCCCAGCCCGTGAGTCCGAGCTCCAGAGCCCGAGCGCGCGTCCACCATCGGAAGCCCACTCCCTGCACTCGCCCCCGCACCCAGACCGTCAACCGCACCATGGGATCCCCCTTTTTCCTTTACGCAAGCCGAACCCAGGCCACCACACAGTCCGGAGGACTCGCTCAGCGAGGCTTGCGCTGGCAGGTCGGGCAGCTGTAGGACGAGCGGTTCATGAACGGGTCGCGCCTGATCGGGGTGCCGCAGCGGGAGCAGGGCTGGTCGCGCCGGCCGTAGACCTCCAGGGAGCGCTCGAAGTAGCCGCTCTCCCCGTTGACGTTGACGTACAGGCTGTCGAAGGACGTCCCGCCCTGCAGCAGGGCGGCGCCCATGACCTGGCGGACCGCGGCCAGGAGCTCGGCGATCTTGGGGCGGGTGAGGGTCTGGGTGGGCCGGGCCCAGTGGAGTTTCGCCAGCCAGAGCGCCTCGTCGGCGTAGATGTTGCCGACTCCGCTGATCAAGGACTGGTCGAGCAGGGCCCGCTTGATCTCGGTCTTCTTCTTGCGCAGGTTCGTGGCGAAGGCGGCCTCGTCGAACGCCTTCTCGAACGGGTCGGGGGCTATGTGCGCGATCGGCGCGGGGATGCCCTCGACCAGGGGCGTGAGCATGACGTGGCCGAAGGTTCGCTGGTCCACGAAGCGGAGGTCGGAGCCGCCGTCGGCGAAGCTGAGGCGTACGCGTAGATGCTTCTCCAGCGGCGAGTCGGGCGGCACGATGAGCAGCTGGCCGCTCATGCCCAGGTGCGCCAGGAGCGCCTCGTCGTCGCCCGAGAGCGGCAGCCACAGGTATTTGCCGCGGCGCTCCGCGGAGAGCACCGTACGGCCTCTCAGGCGCGCGCAGAACTCCTCGACGCCCGGCACGTGCCGCCTGGTGGCGCGGGGATGGAGCACCTCGGCTGAGGCGATCTCCCGGCCGGTGACCCATTCGGCGAGGCCGCGGCGGACGACCTCGACCTCCGGCAGCTCTGGCACCTAGCCCGCCGGCTGGCTCTCGCGCTGCTCGCGGCGGGCCCTGATGCGGGTCCACGCCGCCTCGGCCGCCTGCTGCTCGGCTTCCTTCTTGCTGCGACCGGTGCCCGCGCCGTAGGACTCCCCGCCCACCCGCACTTCGGCGGTGAACGACTTGGCGTGGTCGGGGCCGCTCTCCTCGACGTGGTATTCGGGCACGCCGAGCGCCTCTGAGGCGGTGAGCTCCTGCAGCGAGGTCTTCCAGTCGAGCCCGGCGCCCAGCGAGGCCGAGCGGACGATCAGCGGGTCGAACAGCAGGTGCACGACCCGGAACGCCTCGTCGAGGCCCTTGTCGACGTAGACGGCGCCGATCAGCGCCTCCAGCGTGTCGGCCAGGATCGAGGACTTGTCGCGGCCGCCGGTGCCCTCTTCGCCCCTGCCGAGCCGCAGGAACCGGCCCAGGCCGAGCGTGCGGGCCACATCGGCCAGGGCACGCATGTTGACCACCGCGGCCCGCAGCTTGGCCAGCTGCCCTTCGGGCAGGTCGGGATGGTTGCGGTAGAGGGTGTCGGTCACGACGAGGCCGAGCACCGAGTCGCCGAGGAACTCCAGGCGCTCGTTGGTGGGCAGGCCACCGTTCTCGTACGCGTAGGAGCGGTGGGTCAGCGCCCGCTCCAGGATGTCGGAGCCGAGGCCGACCAGCAGCACCCGCTCCAGCTCTTCTCGGGCGACCTCGACGGCCACCGGCTTAGGACCTGCGCCCACGTGCTTCCTCCTCGGACATCTTCACATGGCGCGACGGCTGCGGAAGATGCCCGAAAACGTGGTGGGCGTCGGGGGGACCAAACCCCGGCGTCCACCACGGCCGCGGGCGAACCGCCACCGCACGCGTCAGACGGTAACGCCGACCGGGGCACAATGGCACCCGGTCGGCAGTGCGTCAACCCTTCGAGCGGTCATGGTCCGCTCACCAGGCGGTGCGATCAGGCGGACGGCTCGATCACCTGGCGGCGGTTGTAGGTGCCGCAGGTGGGGCACGCGATGTGCGGCTGCTTCGGCGAACGGCACTGCGGGCAGCTCACCAGGGCGACAGCAGTCGTCTTCCACTGGGAGCGACGGGCGCGGGTGTTGCTCCGCGACATCTTTCGCTTCGGGACGGCCACGTCACTTCTCCTGATCGTTATCGTTCTCGGTAACCAGACCTTGCAACGACGCCCAGCGAGCGTCGATCTTCTCGTGCCGGTGATCGTCGCCGGCCTCGGCCAGCTTGACCCCGCATTCCGTGCAGAGACCCGCGCAGTCTTCACCGCAGACGGGGCTCAGCGGCAGTGCGAGCACCGCCGCGTCGCGGAACGTCGGCTCGAGGTCGAGCAGCTCGCCGTCGAGCAGTGAATCCTCCTCCGAGGCGTCCTCGTCGGAGTAGAAGAACAGCTCCTGCAGGTCGACCTCGATCTCCGAGGTGACCGGGTCGAGGCACCGCGCGCACTCCCCGGCGAGCGGGGACTGCGCCGTGCCCGAGACGAGCACGCCTTCCATCACTGCTTCGAGCCGGAGATCCAGCTCGACTTCGGCGTCCTTGGGGACACCGATCATGTCGACGCCGAGATCCACCGGTGCCGGGAGGGACAGGGTCATCCGCTTCATCGAGCCCGGTCGCCTACCCAGGTCGTGAGTGGAGATCACCCAAGGGGAGCGGGGGTCGAGGTGCTGAGTCATCTGCTCTCGCTAGGCATGGCGAAATGTCGCCGTCGTACAAGGCCGAAATCAAAGGATAGCAGGTCGGTGTCAGCTCCTGAGCCGCTCGATGAGGAGCTCGTGCACCAGGTCAGGCACCAGTCCGGACACGTCACCACCGTATCGGGCGATCTCCTTGACCCTGCTGGAGGACAGGAAGGAGTATTCGGGGTTGGTCGGCATGAACAGCGTCTCGACCCCCGACAACCGGTAGTTGAGCTGTGCCATCTGCAGCTCGTAGTCGAAGTCGCTGACCACCCTGATCCCCTTGACGATCGCGGGGATGTCGTTCTGCTTGCAGAAGTCTACGAGCAGGCCATGGAATTTCTGCACCTTGACGTTCGCGTACTCCTTGGTCACGGTGTGCAGGACCTCGATCCGCTCGTCGACCGTGAACAGGCCGCTCTTCTCGAGGTTGATGAGCACTGCCACGGTCACCTCGTCGTACAGCCGGGCAGCCCGGCCGATGATGTCGAGGTGGCCGTTGGTGATGGGGTCGAATGACCCCGGGCAGACAACGCGGCGCAAAACGCCTCCCCAGGTCTACGGGTTCCCGGCGGCGCGACCGTACCAAACGGATGCTTCGCCGTAGCGACGAACCCTCTCCTCTGCGTAGCCTTCGGGCCACACCAGGGCTTTTCCCCTGCTTTCCCGCTCGAACGCCACCAAAGCCCCATCCGTCAGCCAGCCGTTGTCACGCAGCGACTCCAGCACGCGTGTGACCTCGTCGTCGGTGACGGCATAGGGCGGATCCGCGAAAACTATGTCGTAACCCTCCTCCTCAGGCTTGGCCAGGAACCGCTCGACCTTGTCGGCCACCACCCGCGCCCCGTCGAGCGCCAGCGCCTCGACGTTCGCCTTGATCGTGCGGACGGCCCTCGGGTCGGACTCGACGAGCACCGCGTGGGCCGCCCCCCGGGACAGCGCCTCCAGCCCGACGGCCCCCGAACCCGCGTACAGATCGATCACCCGGGCGCCCGCCAGCCCGTGCAGCGAGTCGAGGGTCAAGAAGATCCCTTCTCGCGCCCTGTCACTGGTCGGTCTCGTCCCGCGCCCCGGCGGCACGGCCAGCCGCCTGCCACCCGCGCTCCCCGCGATGATCCGAGTCATGAGGGCCATTGTTCCGCATGTCGGCGCAGGTCAAGAGTGGACAAGTGTCGGCCTCGAGTACGCAAGGGTGATTCCCATCGCGGGGAGGGTCTCGCATGATGGGTCCTGCGGCCTTCAAGGTGACCCAGTTGGAGGCCGACCGGCGTGATCGTGAGCCCTTCCGCACGCCGGTTCCCTCGGCACCTGACCCGAGGGTGGGCCCAGCCGGGGACGGCATTCGGGGGGAGGCCGTCCCCGCGGCTGGGAACTGTATCAAGATCAAGGGCTTTTTCTTTTTTTACGGCACGGCCGGGCTGGCCGCCACCCGCCGCACATGGCTGAGGGCCTCCAGGAAAACGGCCGCTGAACCCGCACATGGCCGGGCGCCGTTACGTGCGATCCTTACTCGATTCCGTGGCATCTCATGCCCGGGGCTGCATGGGACCCACAGGGATGCCCAGGGATCAGCTCTTCTCCAAGTACCGGGATCAGGTCTTCTCCAAGTACTCGGCCCGTTCGTCCGCCAGCAGGCGGTCTATCTCCGCGCGCAGGGCCTCGTTGGACTTCAGCTCCGGGTCGGCGGTCAGCAGGGCCGCGGCTTCGTCTCTGGCCGCCTCTATGACGTCCTCGTCGCGGAGGAGCTGGAGCAGCTTCAAGGACGAGCGTTTGCCCGACTGGGCCGCGCCCAGGACGTCGCCTTCGCGGCGTTGTTCGAGGTCCACGCGGGACAGCTCGAAGCCGTCGAGGGTCGCCGCCACGGCCGACAGGCGGGCTCGGGCGGGGGTGCCCTCGGGGAAGTCCGAGATCAGGAGGCAGAGGCCGGGCAGGCCGCCCCGGCCGACCCGGCCGCGGAGCTGGTGGAGCTGGGAGACGCCGAAACGGTCGGCGTCCATGATGATCATGACTGACGAGTTGGGCACGTCCACGCCGACCTCGATGACCGTGGTGGCGACGAGGACGTCGAGCTCGCCACGGGTGAACGCGCGCATGATCGCGTCCTTCTCCTCCGGCGGGAGCTTGCCGTGCAGGACGCCCAGCCGGAGGTCGCGGAAGGGGCCGCCGGAGAGCAGCTCGGCCACGTCGAGGACGGCCAGCGGCGGACGCCGCTCCTCGTCGGACGGCGGCGCCTGCAGATCCCCCTCGTCGCCCTCCAGGTCGCCGATGCGCGGGCAGACGATGTAGGCCTGCCTGCCGAGGGCGACCTCCTCGCGGACTCGCTCCCAGGTGCGCTCCAGGAAGTGCGGCTTCTCAGCGGCGGGCACGACGTGGGTGGTGATCGGCGCGCGGCCCGACGGTAGCTGCGACAGCGTCGAGACCTCCAGGTCACCGAAGACCGTCATGGCGACCGTACGCGGGATCGGGGTGGCGGTCATGACCAGCACGTGCGGACGGCCGCCGCCCCCGGCCTTCTCGCGCAGCGCGTCACGCTGCTCCACGCCGAACCGGTGCTGCTCGTCGACCACGACCAGCCCCAGATCCGCGAACTGGACGTGCTCCTGGAGCAGGGCGTGCGTGCCCACGACGATGCCCGCGGTGCCGGAGGCGGCGTCGAGCAGCGCGGACCTGCGCGCGGCGGCGCCCATGGAGCCGGTGAGCAGCGTGACGGCCGTGCCGCCGAACATGCCGCCCTGCGCGAGGTCGCCCAGCATGCCGCTGATCGAGCGGTGATGCTGCTGGGCCAGCACCTCGGTGGGCGCCAGCAGCACCGCCTGACCGCCCGCGTCGACCACCTGCAGCATCGCGCGCAGCGCCACCACGGTCTTGCCCGCGCCCACCTCGCCCTGCAGCAGCCGGTGCATGGGGTGCTCCAGCGCCAGGTCGGCCGCGATCTCCTCGCCGACGAGCGCCTGCCCCTCGGTGAGCGAGAACGGCAGCCGCCCGTCGAAGTCGGCCAGCAGACCGTCGCCGCGCCGGGGCCGGGGTCTGGCGGGCCACGCGGTCGCCGCCTGCCTGCGCTGCAGCAGCACGGCCTGCAGGACGAACGCCTCGTCGAACTTCAGCCGCTCACGCGCCCGCCGCATGTCGGCGAAGTCCTTCGGCCGGTGGATGGACTCCAGCGCCTCGCCCAGCCCTTCCAGCCCGCGCCGGTCCCGCAGCTCGGCGGGCAGCGGATCATCGAGGGGCCCCAGCGTGTCGAGCACCACGCCGATCGCCCGCCTGATCGCCCACGGCGTCAGGTCCTTGCCCGCCGGATAGATCGGGACGGGCGCCGCCGCGAAGTCCTCGGCGCTCGCCTCACCCTCCTCGAACAGCTCGAACTCCGGGTGCGACAGCTGCCACCGCGGCGTGGCCCTGGACCCGAACATGCCCACCTTCCCGGCGAACATCCCCCGCCGCCCCGGCTTGAGCCGCGACTCGGCCACATGGGAGCCCTTGCCGAAGAACGACAGGTAGATCTTGTTGCGCCCGCCGTCGACGACCTCGACCTCCAGCCAGGTGCCGCCGCGGTTGCGCATGGGCTTGCGCATCAGCCTCGTGACCTCGCCCACCACGGTGACGTGCTCGTCGACCTCCAGCGCGTCGAGCGAGGTCAGCTCTCCGCGCTCGGCGTAGCGGCGCGGGTAGTGGCGCAGCAGGTCGCCGACCGTCTCCAGGCCGAGCACGCTGTGCAGCAGCTTGGCGGTCTTGGGGTCGAGCGCTTTCGTCAGGGGCTCGTCGAAACGGCTCACGGGACTATGTTCTACCGCCTGCGGCCGACAGGAATCATTCGACACCGATGAGCAGTGGATAACCGCCCTGCTCACCGTCGTAGACGACCAGGTCCACGTCGGGCCTGATGACCCTGAGGTGGGCTTCGACGTGGGCGGCCAGGCGTACCGGCGCGTCGGCCCCCGCGACCAGGGTGACCAGTTCGCCGCCGCCCCCCACCATCCGGTCCACGACGAGCGTGGCCACCTCCTCCAGCGTGCCGCCGATCACCGACACGTCGCCGTCGATCAGCCCGAGAACGTCGCCGGGACGGCACACGCCCGCGCTCGTCACCGCCTCGCGGTCGGCCACCACCAGGTGCCCGTGGCGCGTGTGCCCGGCCGCGTCGGTCATGGCCACCACGTCGTCGTCGAAGCGGCGCAGCGGATCGTGCACGGCCAGCGCCGCCAGACCCTGCACGGTGGCCCTGGTGGGCACCACACTGACCACGACGCCGTCCTCACGGGCGATCTCGGCCGCCGCGGTCGCCACCGCCCCGGCGCCCTCGTCGTTCGGCAGTACCGCCACCTCGCCGCCCGCCTCCCGGATGGCGGCCAGCATCGCGGGCAGCGTGGGCCGCGTACCGGGGGCGCGGCGTACCACCACCGCGCCGCACTCCTCGAACAGCGCCGCGATCCCGTCGCCCGCCGCGACCGCCACCACCCCCCGGCCCGCGCCCCCAGCCGTTCCGGATCGGTGCGTACGCTCGGCCAGGTAGGTGATCCTGATCCGGTACGGCCGCCCCGCGCGCAGCGCCGCCTCGACCGCGGGACCCGCCTCGCCGACATGGACGTGGACGTTCCACAGGCCCTCGCCACCGACCACGACGAGCGAGTCGCCCATCGCGTCGAGCTCCTCGCGCAGCTTGGCCACCGCGGCGTCGTCGGCGTCGAGCAGGTACATCACCTCATAGCCGGCCCCCACCTCGGTCATCGGCGAGATCCGCGAGGTCGGCGCGGGCACGTCGTAGCGGTCGCTGTGGGAGCCGGTGATCACCCGTTCGAGCGACTCCAGGATGATCGCCAGCCCGGCGCCGCCGGCGTCCACGACCCCGCTGCGCGCCAGCACGTCCAGCTGCTCGGGCGTACGCCGCAACGCCGCCCGCGCCGCCCCGGCCGCCCGCCGCGCGACCGCCGCGAGATCACCCACCACTTCCCGAACGGCCGCTTCCTGGCCGGGCACCTCGTGGACGCGCGCCTCCTGGACGGGCATCTCCTGTACGGCCTTTGCCGCCGCCTCCAGCACGCTCAGCACAGTGCCCTCGACCGGCCTGGCCACGGCCTCCCTGGCCAAGGTGGCGGCCCGCAGCAGCCCGGCGCGTAAGTCGGCGCCGTCCTTCAGCACCTCCGCGAGCCCGCGCAGCGCCTGGCTGACGATGACCCCCGAGTTGCCCCTGGCGCCGATCAGCGCGCCGTAGGAGAGCGTCTGCCACATCACCGCGGCGTCCACGTCGTCGGGCAGCGCCTCGACGGCCTCGGCCGCGGAGAGCACGGTCAGGTGCAGGTTGGTGCCGGTGTCGCCGTCCGCGACCGGGAACACGTTGAGTGCGTCGATCTCCGCCCTGGCGCCGCCCAGAGCGTCGGCGGCCAGGCGGGCCCAGCGGCGTACCGCGGGCGGGTCGAGAACCTCCATCTGCGCGTTTCGACCTCCCCGCATGCGCTACCGTTAATGCAGGAGGATATCTCCGCATTTGAGCCCGTCTAGTGCTCGTGGTTCGCGCCCAGTGGCGCGGATCGGATATCCTCGTGTGGCTGGCCGGTTGTCCCGGCATGCCCTTCGCCCGGAAAGCATCACGCGGACAGGGCTACATCGACTGTTTTAAGGAGCGATACCGTGGCTTCCGTCTGCGATGTCTGCCGCAAGGGGCCGACCTTCGGCAACAACGTGTCCCACTCGCACCGCCGCACCCGCCGTCGCTGGAACCCCAACATCCAGACGGTCCGCGCGGTCATCGGCGGCACGCCGAAGAAGCTCAACGTGTGCACCTCGTGCATCAAGGCCGGCAAGGTCACCCGCTAGCCGGTTCCGACTTTCGCCAAAGCCCGCCTGCTCGACACCGAGCGGCGGGCTTTCGCCGTGTCCGGGGTGACTCGACGTCGGGGGTCCCCCAATATCAGAGGGTGACTCGACGTCCAGGGGTTCTCCCGGCTCCACCGCAGGGACCCCGACCACAACGGACCGTCTACTTCCGCACCCCCGCAGGGGGCATCCCACCCAAAGACCCCAGCCACAGCCGGGGGACGGCTCGGCGTCTGGGGGCGGCTGAGCGTCCGGGGGTCTCCCGCCAGCGAGGACAGCCGGGCGTCCGGGGGTCTCCCGCCAGCGAGGACGGCCGGGCGTCCAGCGGTCTCCCGACGGCAAGGGTAGCCAGGCGTCAGAGGTGTGGCCCCGGCGTCCGGGGTGGCCTCAGCGTCCGGAATGCCCCGACAGCGGGGGGTGACTCAGCGCCCCCGGGGTGGCTCGGGTCAGCGCCAGCGCCAGGCGTGGTCGACCGGGCCGATGCCGTCCCCGAGCGGGAAGCCCTTGGCGATGGCGCCCGTCACGTACTCCTTCGCCTTGCCCACCGCCGTCGGCACGTCGTCCCCCAGCGCGAGGTGGGAGGCGATGGCCGAGGCGAGCGTGCAGCCTGTGCCGTGCGTGTGCCGGTTGTCCAGGCGCGGCGCGGAGAAGCGATATTCGCTCGTCCCGTCCGTGAGCAGGTCCACGGGCTCGCCGGGCAGGTGGCCGCCCTTGATCAGGGCCCAGGCGGGACCCAGCTCCAGGATGGCGTCGGCCGCGCGGCGCAGGCCGTCCTCGTCCTCGACCTTGACCGAGGTGAGCTGCTCGACCTCCCACAGGTTGGGCGTGACGACGGTGGCGACCGGCAGCAGCCGCGTCTTGACCGTCTCCACGGCCTCGGGCGCCAGCAGCGGGTCGCCGTGCTTCGACACGCCGACCGGATCGACCACCACCGGCGCCGAGTACGCGCCGAGCGCCGCCGCCACGACCTCGACCAGTCCGGGTGAGGCCAGCATGCCGGTCTTGACCGACCGCGCCCCGATGTCGCCGAGCACCGAGTCGAGCTGCGCCCGTACGGCCTCGGGCGGCAGCTCCCAGTAGCCCTGGACGCCGAGCGAGTTCTGCGCGGTGACCGCGGCGATGACGCTCATGCCGTGGACGCCCAAGGCGAGCATGGTCTTGAGGTCGGCCTGAATACCCGCCCCGCCGCCGGAATCGGACCCGGCGACGGTCAGCACGCATGGAGGGGTCGTAACCGTCATATCCCCATCCAACCATCCCCCGCCGGGATGGCCGGCTAGCCAACGGCCCGTCCTCGGTCGTAGGGCCGATTAGCCAACGGCCCCTCCCCCGCCGGGATGGGCGATTAGCCAACGGCCCGTTCACAGTCGGAGGGCCGGTTAGCTGACGGCCGTCCCCGGTGGGAGGGCCGATTAACTGACGGTCCCTCCCCCATTGGCATGGCTGGTTAGCTGACGGCGCAGTCCCCGCCCACCAGGCCGCAGTTCGCCGGCGCGGCGCCCCGGCCCGTGGCCGAGATCGTCAGCTGGGCGGTGCCGCCCTCGGCGAGCGACTCGGTCAGGTCGATGATCAGCTGATCCCCGTCCTGCGTCCACCCGGCGCCCTTCACGTCCAGCACCCGGCCGCGGATCGGCAGGGAGACCGTGAGCGACGGCAGCGCCGCCAGGGAGGAGTTGACGACGTCCAGGTGCGCGGTGTAGCCGACCAGCCCTTGGTTGGTCACGTCGAAGTTCAGGCTCACCGACTGACCGCCCGCGGCCTGGGGCGGGTCGGTGGGTACGGGGGCCGTCGTGACAGTGCCGGGCGGGATGTCGGGGTTGTTGACCGTCGTGGCCTCTTCGGTCGGCTCCTCCGTGAGGCTCTCCGTCGGGGTCGGGTCGACCGGCTCCTTCGTGGGTTTGACCGGTGTCTTCGTCTTCGTCTTGGTCGGCGTCGGTGTCGGGGAGGCGCTACGGCGCGGCGTGTGCACGTCGGCCGTGGCCGACGGCTTCGGGGTGTCGGCGGCCTTGGTCTCCTCCTTGGTCGGCTCCTCGGAGGGCTCCTCGGTGGGCTCCTCATCCGCCGGGGACTCGCTGGGCTTCGCACCCGGCTGGTTGGTCACCTGTACGGCGGCGCAGGTGGCGCCGGCGCACTTGGCCGGGTCGTTCGAGGAGCTCATCATCTTGACGCCGGCGACGGTGCCGCCGAGTACGACCGCCACGGCGGCGACGGAGAGCAGCGCCACCTTGCCCCGCCCGCCACCGGGAGGCGCGGCGAGCACGTCGGGGTCGGTGGGTGGCTTCTTGCGGCCACGGCGGCGGCGCGGCTCCGGCTCGTCGATCGGCTCGTCCGACGACCAGCCCGAGCCGAGGAAGCCGTTGTCGGCGCTGTCCGCCCAGGCGGGCGTGGGCGCGTCGACCATGGTCGGCGCGCCGTACACCTTGACGTCGCCCGGCTGGGGCGGCTCGTTCGACGGCGGCCCGAACACCTCGGTGGAACCGAAGACCTGGGTGGCGCCGAAGGGCTCGTTGAAGTCACGTGTCTCGTTCGAGCCGGGCTCGCCGTCGGGTCCCGATGGCCGGCCGGGGGTGTCCCATTCCGGGCGGGTGAAGGCGCCCGTCGTCTCGAACGGCCCCTCAGGGCGGTCGGACTGTCCGGCACCGCCCGCCGGCGGCTGCTGCGACTGGTTGAACCCACCTTCGGGGGGCATGATGAACGCCCCCGTGGTCTCGGAAGGCCCTTCTGGGAACGCCCCAGAGCCCTCAGGGCGCCCCTGGGGCCGCGTGCCTGATCCTTCGGGACGCATGAAGGCGATGACCGAAGCCCCTTCGGGCCGGGTCAAGCCGTCGGCGGGTCCTTCCGGGTGAGGGAAGCCGCCCGAGGGCCCTTCGGGGCGAGTGAAGCCGCCTGGGGACCCTTCCGGATGGGTGAAGCCGCGCGGGGGCCCTTCGGGGCCATTGAAGCCGCCTGCGGGCCCTTCCGGGCGGGTGAAACCGCCCGTGGGTCCTTCTGGGCGGCTGAACATGCTCGGGGGCTCGGAGGACGACTCCGGGGGCCGGCCGGCGGCCTTCGACCGCGGCGGCGGCGCGAACGCGCCCGTCGTCTCGAACGGGTCAGGCCGTACGCCGGGAGCAGGGCCGGTCGGGGCCGGTCCGCCTTCCCGTTTCGGCATCGGCGCCCACTGGCCCGTCACCTCCACCTGGTCGGGCGGCGAGGGCCAGCCGGGTGGCTCGGCTCCTGGCTCGTCCGGGCCCCAGAAGGCGCTCTTGGCGGTCGGATCCGGGACGGCGGCCCACCTCGCGGCGGGGTCGGTGGTGAACCTGGGGTCCTCCTGCGAATCGTCGGAGCCCTCGTTCCCCCATTCATCCTCGTCGTCGGATCCACCCGTGCCGTGGCGGCCCATATGGCTGCCCTTTCTGCAGGTTACAGTGGCCGCCAATCTTCATAACACCTTTACTACGGCTTTGTCCCAGTAATCCCGGTAGTCACACCCCAAATCCGCCAAACCTTACACAAATCGCGGCGGCTTGTCACGCAAAGTGATCCCATCCGGCGTGACCAATTTCACGCCCTCGGACGTGAACTCCCTGACCTGCCACTACGTCCCCCACGATCCGCCACGGAGGCGGCAGCGCCACTCCGGCGGGGAACACCGCCGCGAGCGCGTGATCCTCGCCGCCCGACAGCACCCAGTCCAGCGGATCGGCCCCAAGCCGCTCGGCCACCGCCGCCACCGGCTCCCCCACGACGAACGCGGCCGGGTCCAGCTCGACGCGTACGCCACTGGCCGCCGCGATGTGCCCTAGGTCCTGAAGCAGCCCGTCGCTCACGTCGAGCATCGCGCTCGCCCCCAGCTCCGCTGCCTCGGGCCCCGAGGAGTACGGCGGACACGGCCGCCGATGCGCGGCCACCGCCTCCCAGAGCGCCTCCCGGCCCGACTCCGGAGCGCTCGGCGGCCAGCCGGATTCCAGCAGTGCCAACCCTGCGGCGGCGTACCCAAGGCGGCCGGCCACCGCCACCACCTGCCCGGGGCGCGCGCCCGACCGGGTCACCGGCGCTCGGCCGCCCAGATCGCCCAGCGCCGTCACCCCGATGACGACCAGGTCGCCGCGCGCGATGTCGCCGCCCACGACGCTCGCCCCCACGATCGCGCACTCGTCGCGGAACCCGTCGGCGAGCGCGTCGAGCCACTCCACCGGCAGGTCCGCGGGCATCCCCAGGCCGACCACGATGGAGGTCGGCACGGCCCCCATCGCGGCCACGTCGGCAAGATTCTGAGCCGCGGCTTTGCGCCCCACGTCATAGCCGCTGGACCAATCGCGGCGAAAGTGCCTACCCTCGAGTAGCAGGTCCGTAGACACCACGACGCGCCCGTCGGGCGCCCTTACCATTGCGGCGTCGTCGCCCGGCCCGAGTAGAACCGTCGCACCTTGCGGCAAACGCCCGGAAATACGAGACACCGCTCCGAATTCGCCGAGATCTCCGACTGTGATGACGCACCTCCTGACGCACACAGGGTACGGTGGCCCTTCGGCGTGATCGAATCGCCCGGGAGGACGTAATGGTGCAGGCCTACATCCTTATTCAGACCGAGGTCGGCAAGGCCGCGAGCGTGGCCCGCGAGATTTCCGGCATTCCCGGAGTCACTCAGGCGGAGGACGTCACCGGCCCCTACGACGTGATCGTGCGCGCGGAGGCCAACAACGTCGACGAACTGGGCAAGCTGGTGGTCGCCCAGATTCAGGCCGTGGAGGGCATCACACGTACTCTGACGTGCCCGATCGTCCATATTTGAGGTAAATCTAGTTCATGCGCCGCACCACTGTCCTGCTCGCCCTGTTGATCCTCGCGGGGTGCGGCGGTGCCGTTCGCGTGGAGCCGCCCAAGCCTCAGGGGGAGGCGGCGGCGGCCTGCGAGAGCCTGGCCGGGCGGCTGCCCAAGACGCTTGACGGCGCCCCACGCGGCGAGTCCACGCCCGCGTCCCCGTACGTCACGGTCTGGGGGGAGGCGGAGATCGCGCTCCGCTGCGGTGTGCCGCGCCCGGCGCGGATGTCCCCGACCGACACGTTGCAGGAGATCGACGGCGTGGGCTGGTTCGCCGACCCCGACAAGCCGACCCTGTACACCGCGATCGAGGACCCCGCCTACGTCGAGGTCACGATCGCGGGCACCCACGTCGCCCCCTCGGTCCTCGCGGACCTCTCGGGACCGATCAGCCAGGCGTCGGCTTCCAAGAAACCGACCCAGTAGTCAGTCAGCGCAGCCCAGAAGGCCGACAGCGCAGCCCCAAGTGAACGCGGTGGTCAGCGCAGCCCGGGTGAACGGTGCAGGGCGAGCTGGATGAGCCGGTCGACCAGCGCCGGGTACGACAGCCCCGAGGCGGCCCACAGCTGCGGCGCCACCGACAACGAGGTGAACCCGGGCATGGTGTTGATCTCGTTGAAGACCAGCTTCCCCTCGGGCGTGTAGAAGAAGTCGACCCGCGACAGCCCCTCGCAGTCGAGCGCCTCGAACGCGCGCACGGCCATCTCCCGCAGCTCCTCGGCCACCGCCTCCGGGAGGTCGGCGGGCACGGTGAGCGACATCTGGTCGGGGTAGTACTTGGCCTCGAAGTCGAAGAACTCCTGACCGCCCTGGACCTTGACCTCACCCGGCGTCGAGGCGATCGCCGGCTCGTCGCCGAGTGACTCGAGCACCGCGCACTCGATCTCGCGCCCCTCGATGGCGGCCTCGATGAGCACCTTGGGATCGTGCTCGCGGGCGACCTCGACGGCCCGCTCCAGCGAGGCCCGGTCGTGCGCCTTGGAGATGCCCTGCGACGACCCGGCCCTGGCGGGCTTGACGAACACCGGCCAGCCGAGCTCCTCGGCCTCCTTCAGCACCCGCTCCCGGTAGAGCCGCCAGTCACGCTCGCGCACCACCACATGGCGTCCGATCGGCAGTCCGGCGGCGGCCATGACCGTCTTCATGTGGGCCTTGTCCATGCCCACCGCGCTGGCCAGCACGCCGGAGCCGACGTAACGCACACCGGCCATCTCCAGCAGGCCCTGGATCGTGCCGTCCTCGGCGAACGGGCCGTGCATGACGGGGAAGACCACGTCGACGCCGCCCAGCTCGACGGGGATGCTGCCCGGGTCGTAGGCCACCAGCGAGGCGCTGCCGGACGGCAACGCCAGGGCCGCGCCCGTGGTGTCGACGGCGGGCAGTTCGCCCGCCTCGATGGCGAACCGCTGGTCCGACGCGGCCAGCACCCACCTGCCGTCCTGGGCGATCCCGATGGGGATCACCTCGTACTTGCTCCTGTCGATCGCCTCCAGGACACTGCCGGCTCCCATCAGGGACACGGCGTGCTCGGAATTGCGACCTCCGAAAACGACGGCGACGCGTGGCTTGCTCATGAGGTCCGAATCTACCGGCGCGTACGCCGCACAGCGAGTCAAGCGCGCGGATGACGTCGTCATACGCACGCCGGACCACAAATCAGGCAAGCGGATGACGTCGTCATACGCCGTAACGCTCGGGCTTGGGCGAGCGGGACATGAGCAGCATTCCGGCCTCGCTCGGCGACATGCCGTCGTGCACCACGCCGACCACGACCTCGGTGATCGGCATCTCCACGTCGTGCTTCCTGGCCAGCTCCAGCACGGACTCGCAGGACTTGACGCCCTCGGCGGTCTGCCTGGTGGCGGCGATGACCTCGGCGAGCGTCATGCCGCGGCCCAGGTTCTCGCCGAACGTACGGTTGCGCGACAGCGGCGAGGTGCAGGTCGCCACCAGGTCGCCCATCCCGGCCAGACCGGCGAACGTGTGCGGGTCGGCCCCGAGCGCCGCGCCCAGCCGGGAGATCTCGGCCAGCCCCCTGGTCATCAGCATGGCGCCGACGTTGTCGCCCATCCCCATGCCCGAGGCCACGCCGACGGCCAGCGCGATCACGTTCTTGACCGCTCCGCCGAGCTCGACGCCGACCACGTCGGTGTTGGTGTAGGGGCGGAACCACGGCGGCAGATGGCAGACCGCCTGCAGGCGCGCGGCGACCCCCTCGTCCACGCAGGCCGCGACCGTGGCGGCGGGCTGGCGCTGGGCGATCTCCTTGGCCAGGTTGGGGCCCGAGACGACGGCGACCCGGTCCTCGTGCACCCCCGCCACCTCGCGGATGACCTCGCTCATCCGCTTGGTCGTGCCGAGCTCGATGCCCTTCATCAGGCTGACCAGGACCGCGTCACGCGGGATGTGCTCACGCCAGGCGGCCAGGTTGGGCCGCAGAGACTGCGACGGCACGGCGAGCACCACGAAGTCGGCGCCGTCGAGCGCTTCGGCCGGGTCCGTCGTCGCGCGCAACGACGGGGGCAGCGCCACGCCGGGCAGGTAGTCGAGGTTGGCGTGGCTGCGCTCGATCCCCGCGACCAGCTCCGGCCGGCGGCCCCACAGCACGGTGTGGTTGCCCGCCTCGGCCAGGATCATCGCGAACGTGGTGCCCCACGATCCGGTGCCGAACACCGCGACCTTCGTCATACCGTCACCGCCCGGCCGGGTCGTAGGGGGCCGCGGGTGCCTGCTGCCCGCGCAGCGCGGCGAGCTGCTCGGTGATCGCCATCACGATGTCGTGGGTGGCCGCGCGCAGCACGTCGGCCTCCGGCTCCTGCCCCGCGTACGCCGACAGGTCGACCGGCGGCCCCACCATCACGCGGAACGTCTTGCGCGGGAACAGCCTCGGCCGTTTCTCCCCATAGGGCAGCAGCTCGTGCGCGCCCCAGTGGGCCACCGGGATCACCGGCGCGCCGCTCTCCAGCGCCAGCCTGGCCGCGCCCGTCTTGCCGACCATCGGCCACAGGTCGGGATCCCGGGTGCAGGTGCCCTCGGGGTAGAAGAGGATCGCGGCGCCGTCCTTCAGCCGTGCCGCCGACTCGTGCAGCGACTTGGCCGCCTCGTTGCTGCCTCGCTCGACGGGGATGGCCCGCAGGGAGCGGACGGCGTTGCCCAGGAACGGCACCTTGAACAGCGTGGCCTTGGCCAGGATGACCGGCCACCGCCCGTTGTTGTAGAGGAAGTGCGCCAGCAGCACGGGGTCGGTCCAGGAGAGGTGGTTCGTCGCGATGATGATGCCGCCTGTACGAGGAATGCACTCGCCCTTGCGCCAGTCCTTCTTGATCAGGAGCCATGACAGTGGTTTCACGATCACTACGGCCAGGGTCTCCCAGAAACGCGATGGGCGCGTGGGGCGGCTCATGATCTCCTCCTACGGTCTGCGCCCCAAGTCTCCCGGTTGGCCGCATGGGATGTCGAGGCGCGATGCTTAACCCTATGAGCATCCGCTGGTCACTGGTCATTCCGGTGAAGACGCTGGTCGCGGCCAAGACTCGGCTGGCGGCCGCCACGGGTCCGCACCGCACCCGGCTGGCCGTCGCCGTCGCCTGCGACACCGTCGCGGCGGCGCTCTCCTGCCCGCTGGTGGCCCGGGTAATCGTGGTGACCGCCGACCCGGCCGCCGCCGGGCCGCTGACCGCCCTGGGGGCCGAGGTGGTGCACGACCCGGACCGCGGCCTGAACACCGCCCTGCGCACGGGCGCGGCGCACGCCGTACGCGTCGCTCCCGGTGACGGGATCGGTGCCCTGCAGGCGGACCTGCCCGCCCTGCGCCCGGCGGAGCTGGCCACCGCGCTGGCCCGCGCGGCGGAGTTCGACCAGTCCTTCGTGCCCGACGCGCTCGACGTCGGCACCACCTTCTACGGGGTACGGCCGGGCCGCCCGTTCACGCCGCGCTTCGGCGGGGAGTCGCGGGCCAAGCACCTGGCGGGCGGCGCCAAGGAGCTGTGTACGGAGGACATCGACTCGGTCAGGCGCGACGTGGACACTCCCGACGACCTGCGGGCCGCCATCGCCCTGGGACTGGGACGGCACACCGCGGCGGTCGTCGCCGAACTGTGGCCGCCTTCGTGACGCGGCGGGCTTTGGCCGCCTTCGTAAGCCGCCGGGGTCTCGCTGGGCGCGGACCCACCGTTTACGCTGGGCCGCATGCAGGCGACGGTACGCAGTTTCGATCCGGTGACGCGTTCCGGCTCGGTCTTCCTCGACGACGGGACCGTGCTGGAGTTCGGCACGCCCGCCTTCGACGCGGGGCCGCTGCGGCTCCTGCGCTCGGGGCAGCGGGTCCGCCTGGCGATGACGGGTGACGAGATCACCTACATAACGCTGTCGACCTTTCCGCTCCCCTGATTCCCCGGGAATCCAGGAATCCCCGGGATGCCAGAGACCCCAGAGATAAGGAAACGCCCGGCCCCCTGACAGGGGACCGGGCGTCCGGCTACCTCTGGTGATTACTTCTTCTTCGAGAGCTTCTTGCCGCCGACGTTCACGAGTTCCTTGAAGTCCGAACCCGGACGGAACTTGGGCCCCCAGCTCTCCGGGACCGCGATTTCGGCACCCGTAGACGGGTTACGGGCGCTCCTGGCCCCCTTGTGGACCATCTCGAACGCGCCGAAGCCGGTGATCGAGACCTTGTCTCCGCTGGCGACCGCCTTCTGGATGGCGTCGATGATCGCGTTCACGGCCTCCGTGGCCGTCCTCCTGTCGCCCACCCGGTCTGCGATGGCGTCGACGAGTTCCCGCTTGTTCATAAAGGTCTGCTCCCCCAGTTACGGCTCGGGGTTCCAGCTCATGAGTTCTCGGTAGAAACCCCTTACGCGCTCGAAAGTAGGCGGGATCGCGGGGGAACTCAATCACCGAGCGTGTTTTCGGGTGCGCGTGGCGTGTCGAAATCGCTGTCGAGTGTGGCGAGAAACGCTTCGAGGCGGGCCGCCGCCCTTTCCGGATCACGCTTGGCCAGATCGCAGATCGCGACATATCGGCGGCCCAGCCGTTCCTTCTCGGCGGCGGGCAGCATGCGGACGCGGCGGTGCGCTTCGCGCAGCCGCCGCGCCAGTTCGTCGTCTTCTAGACGGTCGTCGGCAGCCATGGCTGCCGACCATTCTCGTACGTCGCCACATCGTCGGCATGACGCAGGGTCAGTCCGATGTCGTCGAGGCCCTCCATGAGGCGCCAGCGGGTGTAGTCGTCGATCTCGAAACCGACGCTCTCCCCGGCCCAGCGGACCTGGCGCTCCACGAGGTCGACGGTCACCTCCAGCCCCGGGTCGGCCTCGACGGCCGCCTGGAGCGCCTCGACCTTGTCGCCCGGCAGGACGACCGGGAGCAGGCCCATCTTGGTGGAGTTGTTGCGGAAGATGTCGCCGAAGCGGGCGGCGATCACGGCGCGGAAGCCGTACTGCTGCAAGGCCCACACGGCGTGCTCACGCGAGGAGCCGGTGCCGAAGTCGGGACCCGAGACGAGGACCGAGGCGCCCTCGTAGGACGGGTCGTTGAGCACGAACGTCGGGTCCTCGCGCCAGGCGGCGAACAGGCCCTTCTCGAACCCGGTCCGGCTGACCTGCTTGAGCCAGACGGCCGGGATGATCTGGTCGGTGTCGACGTTGCTGCGGCGCAGCGGCACCGCCGTACCGGTGTGGGTGGTGAAGGCGTCCATCAGAAGGCTCTCCTAAGCGAGGTCGGCGGGGGCGGTCAGGCGGCCGGTGACGGCGGTCGCGGCGGCGACCTGCGGCGACACCAGATGGGTGCGGCCACCCTTGCCCTGACGGCCCTCGAAGTTGCGGTTGGAGGTGGAGGCGCTGCGCTCGCCCGGCTGGAGCGTGTCGGGGTTCATGCCGAGGCACATTGAGCAGCCCGCCTCGCGCCATTCGGCGCCGGCGGCCTTGAACACCTCGTGCAGGCCCTCCTGCTCGGCCTGGAGCTTGACCAGCATCGAGCCGGGCACGATCAGCGTGCGGGTGGTGACCTGGCGGCCGCGCAGGATCTCGGCGGCGGCGCGCAGGTCCTCGATACGGCCGTTGGTGCACGAACCGACGAAGACCGTGTCGACCTGGATCTCGCGCAGCGGTGTGCCGGCCGTGAGGCCCATGTACTCCAGCGCCCGCTCGGCCGCCGAGCGCGCGATCGGGTCGGCGAAGTCCGCGGGGCTGGGCACGGACGCGTCCAGCGGCAGGCCCTGGCCCGGGTTAGTGCCCCAGGTGACGTACGGGGTGAGCGTCGAGGCGTCGATCTCGACCACCTTGTCGAACACGGCGTCGTCGTCGGTGCGCAGCGACTTCCAGTATTCGACGGCCTGGTCCCACGCCTCGCCGGTCGGCGCGTGCTGACGGCCCTTGAGGTAGTCGAAGGTGGTCTCGTCGGGCGCGATCAGGCCCGCGCGGGCACCGGCCTCGATCGACATGTTGCAGACCGTCATGCGGCCCTCCATGGAGAGCTTGCGTACGGCCTCACCACGGTATTCGACGATGTAGCCCTGGCCGCCGCCGGTGCCGATCTTGGCGATGATGGCCAGGATCAAGTCCTTGGCCGTGACGCCGACGGGCAGCTCGCCCGAGACCTCGATGGCCATCGTCTTCGGCCGGTAGGCCGGCAGCGTCTGGGTGGCCAGCACGTGCTCGACCTCGGAGGTGCCGATTCCGAACGCGATGCCGCCGAACGCGCCGTGCGTGGAGGTGTGGGAGTCACCGCAGACGATCGTCATGCCCGGCTGGGTCAGGCCGAACTGCGGGCCGATGATGTGCACCACGCCCTGACCCGCGTCACCCATAGGATGCAGCCGGATGCCGAACTCGGCGGCGTTCTTGCGCAGCGTCTCGACCTGCGTCTTGGACACCGGGTCGGCGATCGGGCCGAGCACGGTCGGCACGTTGTGGTCTTCGGTGGCGATGGTGAGCTCAGGCCTGCGCACGGTCCGCCCGGCGAGACGGAGACCGTCGAACGCCTGCGGGCTGGTCACCTCGTGGATGAGGTGCAGGTCGATGTAGAGGAGGTCGGGTTCGCCGTCGGCGCGGCGCACGACATGCTGCTCCCAGACCTTCTCCGCCAATGTGCGGGCCATGATCTCCTCCTGGTTGATGCGATGCTCCCCATCGCGCTCCCTCGCGGGAGTGTCCTCCGACTTGCCTTCTCATATGTCGAGACGTCAGTATCGGTGTATGGACAACTCTAGCGGAGTCGGCGTACTGGACAAGGCCGTTCTGGTACTCAATGCCCTCGAAGCGGGTCCCGCTTCGCTGGCACAGCTGGTCCAGGCCACCGGCCTGGCCCGGCCCACGGCCCACCGGCTCGCCGTCGCACTCGAGCACCACCGCATCGTGACCCGTGACACACAGGGCAGGTTCGTGCTCGGCCCACGGCTTTCCGAGTTGTCCACGGCGGCGGGTGAGGACCGGTTGCTCGCGGTGGCCGCGCCCGTACTGATGCAGTTGCGCGACCTCACCGGCGAGAGCGCGCAGCTCTACCGGCGCCAGGGTGACGAGCGGGTGTGCGTGGCGGCGGCCGAACGGTCCAGCGGCTTGCGCGACACCGTGCCCGTGGGCTCGGCGTTGCCGATGACGGCGGGTTCCGCCGCCCAGATATTGCTGGCGTGGGAGGAGCCCGACCGCCTGCACCGGGGGTTGCGCGGCGCCAAGTTCACCGCCGCCACGCTGGCGTCGGTGCGGCGCAGAGGATGGGCGCACAGTGTCGGCGAGCGCGAGCAGGGGGTGGCCAGCGTCTCCGCGCCGATAAGGGGCAGCGGCGGCAAGGTCATCGCGGCGGTCTCGGTTTCCGGGCCCATCGAACGGCTGACGAGAGCCCCCGGCCGGCTGCACGCAGTGCCGGTCATGGCGGCGGCCGAACGCATCACGGAAGCGATGCGCCGCACGTCATGATCAGCAAAAGCGCCTATTTGGGGAGCCGAGTGCCTCGCGGGCGCACTAGCCTGAGTGCGTGACAGATCGCATCGAGGTAGCCGCCACTGAGCTGCGACCCCTGCTCGAAGAGTTCATCATCTGGGCGCGCGACAACGCGCCCGAGAGCGACCCCGAGCTCGTGGGACCAGCGGCGCTGTGGCACCGCCTCGCCTTCTCCCAGGATCTCGGCACGTGGAAGCGTGCCGACCTGCGCAACCTGCTGCTCGACCGCATGCCCAAGGTCGTGGAGGACCCCGACGCCGCCGCCGACGGGATGCTCCCGGCCGTCGACGCGTACCTGACGTTCCTCTCGCAGACCGGACGGCTCACCGAGGGTTCTGACTCCCTCTCCGACCTGCAGGCCGAGCTCGACGACGTCGAGGACGACTTCGTCGAGCTGATGGAGGACCTCCTCGACGACGACGCCGAAGGCGACGACGACGAGGAGGAGGAGGAGATCGGCGACCTGGGCGACTTCGAGCCGTTCGCCGACGCGCTGGCCGACCTCGACACGATCAGGCTGCGCCCCGACTCCGAACTGGCCACGGCCGCCCGCGAGGTGCCGCTGATCGCCCAGGCGCGCGACCTGGCCGTGTGGGTGGGCTCCGGGCGCCGGGTGGGGGAACAGACCCTGCTCTCCGACGACGAGGTGGCCGAGGCGCTGACCGCCGTCGGACTGCCCAGGCCGGAGACCGAGGGCTCGCTCGCCGAGGCCGTCCCGCAGTTGTGGAACGTCTGGAACCTCGCCGTCGACCTGGAGTTCCTGGAGCCGGGTGACGCCAACACCGTGGGCGTCCAGGACGACACGTCCGAGTGGCCGTTCGACGACGACGAGGACGTGCTCGACGCCTGGATGCTCGGCCTGCACTCGGTCGACTACGGCGACCCCGAGCTGGCCGACGAGGACCTCACCATGGCCCTGGCGGGCCTCACGCGGGGCGTGCTGGTCAGACTGCTCCTCGGCGGCGGCTCCCGCGACCTCGCGGAGCTCGGCCAGGAGCTGTCCGAGGCGGCCGCGGAGCTCGACGAGCTGGGCGCCGACGCCTGGGAGGCGGCGGGCGACCCGCTCGCCGGGGCGCTCGCCTGGCTGACCGGTTATGGCATGGTCGAGGTCACCGGCCAGACGGTCAGCCTCACGCCGCTCGGCACCGAGGGAGTCGTCCACCTGGTGGACGACTCCGACATCGAGGTCGACGCGCGGCCGGCCATCGAGTCGATGAGCGCGCACGAGCTGCTCGCGCTCAGCGCCGAGCTGCCGGAGGAGGAGGCCGACTCCGAGTTCGCCGACTGGATGCGGCTGCGCGAGCCCGGCAAGGCGGCCGAGGAGCTGCTGGAGGCCGCCGCCCAGGACGAGTCCGACGCGCTCATCCGGGTGCAGGCGGCCAGCGTGGTCGGCACGCTCGGCGAGGCGGCGATCCCGGCCTGGCAGGAGGCGCTGAAGCAGTCCTCGCTGCGCCCCTACGCGGCCACGCACCTGAGCCAGCTCCAGGTGGAGGGCGCGCCGGAGCCGACGCAGGACGACACCCACTGGCTGATCCTCGACATGTGGACGATCTCGGCCGGGCTCGGCCGGTCGGAGTTCATCGGGAGCCTGCGGGACATCGGGCCCGAGCTGCTCAACAATCTGCTCGAGGTGATCTGGAAGATCCCGCACGCGCACGTGGAGGAGCTGCTGGACCTGATCTCTCAGGTCCACCCGGACAAGCAGGTCGCCAAGGCGGCGCGGCGGGCGCTGTTCAAGGCCCGCTCCAACTCCTAGGCACTTTCCGTACGGGATGGCGCCGCTCCAGCTGCTGGAGCGGCGCCATCGCCGTTCCAGCGACGTCTTGGGCGAGCGACCGGCTTGGACGGACCAAACGGCTTGGACGGACCAACCGGCTTGGACGGACAAACGTCTTGGGCGGGGCAAAAGAAAAAGCCCCCGGCGCGAAATGCGACCGAGAGCGGTGGTGAAATGTAGTCCCGACCGGATTCGAACCGGCGCTACCGCCTTGAGAGGGCGGCGTCCTGGGCCACTAGACGACGGGACCTTCGTGAGCTTGTGGCAGTGGTAGTCCCGACCGGATTCGAACCGGCGCTACCGCCTTGAGAGGGCGGCGTCCTGGGCCACTAGACGACGGGACCCTGTCCACAAGCGATTTTGCCAGGTTCCCCCGGCAACGCAGGTAACTCTACCGCACCCTCGGAGCACCACCAAACCACTATCAGGCCAGCAGATCGGGCCTATGGCGGCGGACCCAGTCGCCCATCGGGCCGCGTTCCCAGAGTGGATCGACGGCGCCGAGCGGGATGCCGAGCCACTGGAGGCCGGTCTCCGGATCGACGGGCACCGCGGAGAGCTGAGCCCGCATCCACAGGGGTATCCGCGGCGGCACATCACGCTCGCCCCAGCCGATCAGCCCGACGGACCGCAGGGCGTCGGCCCGGACCCGGACGCCGCCGAGGCGGCCGATCGGACGGGAGCCGGCCATCCGGCTCTCCACGACGTCGATCCGCTCCATCCGGGCCCATGCCAGCCGGAGGCGGAAGCCCTGGGCGTCGGCCAGCTCCACGCCCTGCGGGGAGAAGCGCACGACGGTGCCCGCCACCATCCGGCGGTGCTTGATCGCCAGCACACCGGTGAGCGCGCCGACGCCGAGTGCGCCGATCAGCACTCCGGCGGCCGTGCTGCCCGTCGCGATGGCGCCGAGCAGCAGGCACACGGGGAAGAAGAGCACGAGGGGCATCAGGAGGGGAGCCAGGAAGGCGAGGAACGACCCTGGTCGCATCCGAAATTCATCCATAAGCAAAAAACGGACGCCTCTATGAGACATCCGTTAAGCGCTGGGGTACCAGGACTCGAACCTAGACTAACTGAACCAGAATCAGTCGTGCTGCCAATTACACCATACCCCACCGGCCCGAACCCCGTGGGGTGCGTTAAGGCGACGTCCGAAAGAATAGCCCAGCTTGGGCGCCAAGACCAAAACGATTGCCGAACCGCCTTCCTCCGGGGCACGGAAGGGGGCCGGGCGTGCCAAGCTGAGGGGGACAAAGCACCACGTGGAGGAGCCCAAGCGTTGGCAGAGAACCCCTTCTTCGCCCCCAGCAGCCTGCCCTACCAGCTGCCGCCCTTCGAAGAGATCCGCGAGGAGCACTACCTCCCCGCGTTCGAGCGCGGGATGGCGGAAGGGCTGGCCGAGGTCGAGGCGATCGCGGACAGCGGCGAGCCGCCCACCTTCGACAACACGATCGCCGCGCTGGAGCGTTCCGGGCGCATCCTGGAGCGCGTGTCCGCGGCCTTCTTCAGCATCGTCTCCTCCAACTCCACGGAGGGCGTCCTGGAGCTGGAGAAGCAGATCTCGCCCGCGCTGGCCAAGCACAGCGACGCGATCCGGCTCAACCGCGCGCTCTGGGCCCGCGTCAAGCGGGTGACCACGGACGACCCCGAGGAGTCGTGGCTGCTGGAGAAATACCGCGAGGACTTCGTCAGGGCCGGTGCCGACCTGACGGAGGCCGAGCAGGGCGAGCTGCGGCGGCTCAACGAGGAGCTGTCCCGGCTGTCCACCGAGTTCGCCCAGAACCTGCTGAAGGCGCTGAGCGAGTCCGCCCTGGTCGTCGACGACGCCAAGGATCTCGACGGCTTCGACGAGTCCACGATCCAGTCGCTGGCCAAGGACGGGCGCTACGTCCTGCCGCTGCTCAACTACACCAACCAGCCGGCACTGGCCCAGCTCACCGACCGCGACGTGCGCCGCAGGCTCTACACGCTGAGCGTGGAGCGGGCGCCACACAACTTCGAGCTGGCGATCAAGATGGCCACGCTGCGGGCCGAGCGCGCCGCGCTGCTGGGCTTCCCCAACCACGCCGCCCACACCGTCGCCGACCAGACGGCCAAGACCGTGGAGGCGGTCGAGGCCATGCTGGGGCAACTCGTCGGGCCGGCCGTACGCAATGCGAAGAAAGAGGCGGAGGCGCTCGCCGAGCAGGCCGGGTTCGCGGTCGAGCCGTGGGACTGGTCCTACTACTCGGAGAAGGTGCGCCAGGCCCGCTACGACTTCGACGCCGGGGCCATGCGGCCCTACTTCGAGCTGTGGCGCGTCTACCGCGACGGCGTGTTCTACGCGGCCACGCGGCTCTACGGCGTCACGTTCACCGAGCGGCCCGACCTGAAGGGCTACCACGAGGACGTACGCGTCTACGAGGTGTTCAACGAGGACGGCGGCCGGCTCGGCCTGTTCCTGCTCGACCCGTACGCCCGGCCCAACAAGCGGGGCGGCGCGTGGATGAACAACCTGGTCGACCAGTCGGGCCTGTTCGGCGAGCTGCCGGTCGTGATGAACAACCTCAACATCACCAAGCCGGGCTCCGGGCCGACGCTGCTGACCTACGACGAGGTGAGCACGGCCTTCCACGAGTTCGGGCACGCGCTGCACGGGTTGTTCTCCGAGGTGCGCTTCCCCCGCGTGTCGGGCACCAGCGTGCCGCGTGACTTCGTCGAGTACCCGTCCCAGGTCAACGAGATGTGGGCGACCTGGCCGGAGATCCTGGCCAACTACGCCAAGCACCACGAGACGGGCGAGCCGATGCCCGCCGAGCTGGTGGAGAAGATGAAGGCCGCGGAGAAGTTCAACCAGGGCTTCATGACGGTCGAATATCTGGCCGCGACACTCCTCGACTGGGCCTGGCACAAGCTGGCCGCGGGCGAGGCGGTGGCCGACGCCGAGGCGTTCGAGTCCGCGGCGCTGGAGGCGGCCGGGATCGCCCTGCCGACGGTCCGGCCGCGCTACCGGACCAACTACTTCGCGCACATTTTCGCGGGGGGCTACAGCGCCGGCTACTACTCCTATATCTGGAGCGAGGTGCTGGACGCCGAGAGCGTCCTGTGGTTCAAGGAGAACGGCGGCCTGGAGCGGGCGAACGGCGACCACTTCCGCCGCGAGCTGCTGTCCAGGGGCGGCAGCATCGACCCACTGACCGCCTTCCGCAACTTCCGCGGCCGGGAGCCCAGCATCCAGCCGCTCCTGGAGCGCCGCGGCCTCCTCTGACGCCCACCACCCCTGTCCGGCGCCCCTGGTCGGCACTCTCCATCTCGCGCGGCTCAGGGACGCCGCTCAGGGACGCCACGACCCAGGGACGCGACTTGGGGGTGCCGCTCAGGGACGCGGGGCTCAGGGACGCCCCTCAGGGGCGCGGCGGTGTGGCCGATCAGGGACACGGAGCTCAGGGGCGCGGCGGTGTGGCCGACAGTTCGTCGAGCCGCTGCCTGAGCCAGTCCTGCTCGGCGTGGCTCGCGGCGCGGGCGACGACCAGCATGCCGCGCCGGTAGGGGTCGGGCTCGTCGCGCGCCCTCACCGGCCGCCCACCCTCGTAGAAGAAGCTCGCCGGCGCCTCCAGGAAGGCCAGCCGGCGACGCAGTACGGCGGCCTGGTCGGCGGGGTCGGGTAGCGCCGACAGGAACGTCAGCAGCGCGAAGAACCTCCCCTGGTCGCTGATATCCAGGTCGGCCGGCTCACGCAACCGCCGCAGCAGCTCCTCGCGCCCCGCCGAGGTGATCGTCAGCACCTGACGGCGGGCCGCCGCGGCCCCTGCCTCCTCGTGCCGCTCGACCAGCCCCTTGCCCTCCAGCCTGGCGATGGCCGGGTAGAGTGCGCCGTCGCTCACCGGCCGCAGGTGCCCGCTCAGCCCGGCGAGACGCGCTTTGAGCTCGTAGCCGTGCATCGGCCGCTCGTGCAGAAACCCCAGGATGGTGAGACTCAGGTCACCGCCACTTGCCATGGATGCATCTTAACGTTATACCTCTATTCGATATATCTCTATTCGATATACAACGAAGCGAGGCATGTGCAAATGATCAGACGCGCCCTCCCCGTCTACGTCGAGCTGCTCACCGCTGTGGTCGCGGTCGGGATGATCGACCTGCTCTGGGTCTCCGGCCTGGGCGAGCCGGCCATCGCGGCGGTCACCGTGTCCACCACCGTCGAATACCTGGCCTACGGCCTGTTCCTGGCCGTCCCGACGGGCGTCACCGTGCTGATCGGCCGCCGCGACGGCCGTGCGCCGCTCTCCCCCGTGGTCAGGACCGGCTGGCTGCTCTGGACCGCGTTCTCGATCGTGATCGCCGTACCCGGGGTGCTGCTCCGCGAGCCACTGGCCGCGTTCTTCGCCGGAGACTATGACCTCACGGCCGGTTTTCTGCTGATCTCGCTCGGTGGCCTGCCGGTGTACTTCGCCCAGACGATCGCGGACGGCATCGTCAAGGGTCTGGGCAATACGCGGATCCCCATGCGCAACGCGCTCGTGTGCGGCGCGCTGGTGGTCACCTTGGACCCGCTGTTCATCTACGGCCTCGATCTGGGCGTCCAGGGGGCCGCGCTGGCCACCGTGATCGCACGGACCGTCACACTGGCGATCTCTCTCCGCACCTTGGTACGACTGACGCCGCGCGACTCAGGCGACGGCCTGCTCGCGAGGGAAGGCGATGGCCCGCTCACCGGACAAGGCGATGCCCCGCACGTGAGGGAAGGCGATGGCCCGCTCACCGGACAAGGCGATGCCCCGCACGTGAGGGAAGGCGATGGCCCGCTCACGGGACAAGGCGATGGCCCGCTCATCGGAGAGGTCGTGCGGACCGGACTTCCCATGTCCGGTGATTTCCTGGCTCGTGCCCTCGTGGGCATGGCGCTGGTGGGGATCGTGGCCGGGTTCGGCACCGCGGAGCTGGCGGGCTACGGCATCGGGCAGAAGGTCATGCTCGCCGGGGTGATGGTCTTCTACGCGCTCCGCCAGGCGGCGATGATCAGCACGGCCCGCTTGGAGGCCACCGGCTCGCCGCTCTGGACCGGCCTGGGCGCGGGAGCGGTGGTGGCGGTCGTGCTCAATGCGGTGGCCGTGCCCGTCGCCGGGCTGTTCACCGCCGCGGCCGACCCCGCTGTGAGCTTCCTGCGGTGGATGCCGCTCTACCTGGTGCCCTTCGGCGGGCTGATCGCCGTCGGTGGAGTGCTCCAGGCGAACGGCGGGGGCAGGCGCCTGCTGACGGCCACGCTGGCCGGCTTCGCCGTACAGCTGCCCCTGGCCTACGCGCTGAGCGCGTGGGTCGGTGTCACGGGCGTGTGGCTGTCGATGGCCGCCGGAGCGGCCATCAGCCTCGGCATCGCGGTCGGCGCCGGAGCGACAGCCAGGCCGGGGGCCCCGGCGGTCAACCCTGGAACCCCGGCGGTCGGCTCTGAAACCCCGGTGGTCAGCCCTGGAGGCGGGCCAGGGCGGCGCGGATCCGCTCCTCGGTGCGTTCGCGGCCGAGCACCTCGATCGACTCGAACAGCGGCAGGCCCACCGTCCGGCCCGTGACGGCGACGCGTACGGGTGCCTGGGCCTTGCCCAGCTTGAGGCCGTGGGCGGCGCCGACCTGCTCCAGCGCCTCCTTGAGCGACTCGGGGTCCCAGTTGACGCCCTGGAGCCGCTCCAGGTAGCCGCCGAGGATCTCCACCGGGGAGTTCTTCATCGCCTTGTCCCAGGAGGCCTCGTCGAACACGGGCTCATCCAGGAAGAGGAAGTCGACGTTCTGCCTGATCTCGGACAGCACAGTGATGCGGGTCTGCGCCAGCGCCGCGACCTTGCTGAACATCTCCCGGTCCCAGTCGGCCTCGAGATAGGACGAGCAGCGCTCCTCGAACGTCTCGACGGGCAGGGCCCGGATGTACTCGCCGTTGAAGGCCCGCAGCTTCTTCTCGTCGAAGAAGGCGCTGGCGGAGTTGACGCTCTCCAGCTTGAACAGCGGCATCATCTCCACCCACGGCATGATCTCGCGGTCGTCGCCGGGGCCCCAGCCGAGCAGCATGAGGTAGTTGACCATGGCCTCGGCCAGGTAGCCCTCGGCGCGGTAGTCCTCCAGCGCCACCTTGTCGCGGCGCTTGGACAGCTTCTTGCGCTGCTCGTTGACGATCACCGGCAGGTGCGCCCAGACCGGCGGGTTGGCACCGAGCGCGGGCCACAGGAGCTGCTGCTTGGCCGCGTTGCCCAGGTGCTCCTCGCCGCGCACCACGTGGGTGATGCCCTGGGTGATGTCGTCGACCGCGTTGGCCAGCACGTAGAGCGGCGAGCCGTCGGTGCGGGCGATGACGAAGTCCTCCTGGGCGTCATTGGGGAACTCCACCCGGCCCCTGATGACGTCCTCGACGACCGTGACGCCCTCGTCGGAGGTGCGGAAGCGGACGGCGCCCTCGGTCAGGCCCCGGTCACGGCAGAAACCGTCATAACCCTTGTGCTCGGAGCCGGTGCGGGCGACGAGCGTCTCGCGGGTGCAGTCGCAGAAGTACGCCTTGCCGTCGGCGAGCAGCTTGGCCACGGCCTCGCGGTGCTGCGGCTCATAGGCCGACTGGAAATAGGGGCCCTCGAACACCGGGTTGGTGCCGTTGATGCCGATCCAGTCGAGCGCCGAGATGATGCCCTCGGTCCACTCGGGCCGGTTGCGCGTCGCGTCGGTGTCCTCGACGCGCAGCACGAAGCGGCCGCCGGACTGCTCGGCCAGCGCCCAGTTGAACAGCGCCGTGCGGGCGCCGCCGACGTGGAACATGCCGGTAGGCGACGGGGCGAAACGCACCCGTAGATCAGTCACGGGAGACCACCTTGTTCGTCAGAGTGCCGATGCCTTCGATGCCGACGCTGACCTCGTCACCGACCTCGACCGGGCCGACGCCCGCCGGGGTGCCGGTCAGGATCACGTCGCCGGGGATCAGCGTCATGACCGCGCTGACGTAGGCGACCAGCGCGGGAATGTCGTGGATGAGCTGGTTGGTACGGCCGCTCTGGCGCACTTCACCGTTGACCGTCGTCGTGAGCGCCAGGTCGGAGGGGTCGAGGTCCGTCTGGATCCACGGCCCGAGCGGGCAGAAGGTGTCGAAGCCCTTGGCCCTGGTGAACTGGACGTCCTTCTTCTGCAGGTCGCGGGCGGTGACGTCGTTGGCGCACGTGTAGCCGAAGATGACGTCCTTGGCGCGCTCGACCGGCACCTCGCGGCAGAGCCTGCCGATCACCAGGGCCAGCTCGCCCTCGTAGTCGACGCGGTGGGACAGCGACGTCGGGTAGGCGATGGGCTCGCCGTGGCCGATCACGGAGGTGGACGGCTTGATGAAGATGAGCGGCTCGTCCGGGACCTCGTTGCCCAGCTCACGGGCGTGCTCGGCGTAGTTTCTGCCAATGGCCACCACCTTGCTGGGCAGCATCGGGGCCAGCAGCCGCACTTGGGACAGCGGGTAGCGTTCGCCGGTGAACTGAACGTCCCCGAACGGGTGCCCGGAGATCGCGGACACGAACTCCTCACCGGGGCCACCCTCGACCACGCCGAACGACACGCCTTCGCCTGTGGAGAACCTCGCTATACGCACCTGACAAGGCTATCGCCGCCGCCACGCCCTCCGCCCGCCCCATGAATCGGTCACAAACGTACCTAAAGTCCGTTTTGTCACGCATTTTCGGTTGCCCGGAGGTTACTAGGGCTTTGTGACACATCGAGTGTCAGGAGGTGACGGATCGTGGCTGACACGGTAGTCAATCAGCAGGGCACGGTACCGCGGGCCAGGACGATGGAAGGCGGCCCGTCCGGGTCGCTGGTGACCGACAAGGGCACCACCACCATCGAGGACGTGGTCGTCGCGAAGATCGCCGGCCTCGCGGCGCGCGAGGTGTCCGGTGTGTACGACATGGGCGGCGGCACCGCCAGAGCGCTCGGCACCATGCGCGGCATGGTCGGCGGTGACAAGAGCGTCGCCCAGGGCGTGTCGGTGGAGGTGGGCCAGCGGCAGGCCGCCGTGGACCTCGACCTGGTCGCCGAGTACGGCGTCGCGATCCCGGAGTTGGCCGGAGCCGTGCGCAGGATCGTCATCAACGCGATCGAGCGCATGTGCGGACTCGAGGTCACCGAGGTGAACATCAGGGTCAACGACGTACACCTGCGGGACACGCCCGCCGGGGAGAGCAGCGGTACGAGCGCCGCCGAGGCGGAGCGGTCCGGCGGCAAGGCGGAGCAGGGATCCAGGGTCCAATGACCGGCGCCCAGACGGGCGGCGCTCCGACGAGCGGCGTCCCGGCAAGTGCTGCCCAGGCGAGCGGCGCCGCTACAAGTGGCGCCCAGGTGACCAGCGCTCAGCTCGCCGGAGCCGGGGGGACGGACGCCCGGACGACCGAGGCCCGGACCGCCGAGGCCCCGGCGAGCGAGGCCCGGTTGGTCGCCGAGCGGGTTCGCGACTGCGCCGGGGTGGCCGGGCTGTCCGGCGGCCTCTTCGGGACGGTGGCGACCTACCTGCCCGGCGAGCGCCTCACGGGCGTCTCCGTGGACGAGCGCGAGGTGACCATCGCCATCGTGGCGCGCCTCGGCCGCCCGCTTCCCGAGACGGCAGAAGAGGTACGGCGGGCGGTGGCCGGCCTGGCCGGCGACCGTCCGGTGAACATCCGGATCGACGACGTGGCGCCCGCAGACGCGACGCCCTCAGACAAGACGCCCGAAGGCGCGGTGAAGGAGAGCTCATGACGAACATCTCATGGTTGCCCGTGATCGGCATGGCCGTGGGCATGGTGCTGGGCATCGTCGGCGCCATCGGCGGGCTCGGCGCCTTCCTCCTCGTGCTCGTCCTGGGCGCGATCGGTCTCCTGGTGGGCCGCATCATGGAGGGCGGCGAGGTGAACCTGCCCAACTTCACCGTGAGGCGGAGATGACCACGGACACGCCCGCGTCCCAGGCATCCGCCGTGCTGGTGCCGGGGCAGCGCCCTGCTCCGGCAGTGCCGCCCGAGCGGCGTGGCCGTACCGAGGTCACGGACCGCGTGGCGGCCAAGATCGCCCGCCATGCCGCCCGCGAGGTGGCTGGGGTGCGCGAGGTGATCGAGCGCGGCGGGCTACGCGGGACACGCCCGGCGAACGCCACGGTGCGGGGTGACACCGTGGAGATCGGGCTGACCGTGTCCGTGGCCTACCCGATGCCGCTGCGCGCGGTGGCGGCCGTGATCAGGAGCCACGTGGCGAGCAGGATCGCCACGCTGACGGGACTCCAGGTGTCCCACGTGGACATCACGATGGCCGAACTCACGGCCCCGCCGGAGGTTTCGCCATGAGTACCGGAGCCCACGGGGCGGATGAACCGGTGACGACGACCCTGGGCGGCCAGGCGATCGAGGCGCCCCTGGGCGGTGCGATCAGGCCCTCGGGGGGCGGTGGCGCCGGGCGGGCGGCGGATCGGGCGGCGATGCGGGCGTTCAGGCCGCGGCGGACCGTGCCCGCCGTCGTGGTGGCCGCGCTGCTCACGATCCTGGGTGTGGTGGTGGCCGCGCAGACGATCTCGGCGCTCGCCGGGCGGCCGCTGCGGTGGGTTCGCCTGGACCGGATGCTGAGCTGGGCGGCGTCCACTCCGTGGAACAACGGGCTCTTCCTGCTCGGCGCCGCGATCGTCGCGCTGATCGGGCTGGCGCTGCTGGTGACCGCGCTGGTGCCCGGCAGGCCGCGGTTGGTGCCGGTACGTACCGGGGACGCGGACCTGATCATCGGCCTGCGGCGCAGGAGCTTCGCCAGGGCACTGGCGCATGCCGCGGAAGAGGTTCCGGGCGTGCACGCGGCCCGCGCCTCGGTCCGCGGCCACACGGCCGCCGTCACCGCGACCACCGCCGGGTGGGATCGGGAGCGGTTCGGCGAGGCCGTACACACCGCGGTGCTGTCCAGGCTCGTGGCGCTGAGCCCCATCGAGCCGTACCACGTGAAGGTCAACGTGAGGGAGCGCAAGTGAACCGCAGAACGAGCCGCGGCAACCGCTGGGGTTTGGCCCTGACCGGAATCGTGCTGCTCCTCCTCGGCGCCTACGCGCTGGCCCGCGGCCTGGGGGCATTCGGACGGGCCCGCGCGGTGACGCCGATCATGAACTTCTCCGTGCGATCGTTCCTCGCGGCCTGGAGCCCGTGGATCTGGTGGGCCGTCGCGCTGGTGGCCGTGATCGTGGCGCTGCTCGGCCTGCGCTGGCTGTTCGTCCAAGGGCGCCGCGACAGCCGCGACTCGCTGCGGCTGGAGACCGGCCCCGGAGGCGTCACCGACGTCACCGCGAAGGGCATGGCGTCCGCTGTCGCGGCGGACGTCGAGACCAGCCCCGCCGTGCTGAGCGCCGGGGCCGTCCTTGGGTGCTCCGATGCCCGGCCGCTGATACGGCTGCGCCTCGTGGCCGACGAGCAGGCGCCGATGAGCGAGCTCAGGGACCACCTGTCGGGCGTGGCGATCCCGCATATGCGTAGCGCGCTGGAGGCGGATCGCGTACCGGCGGTGGCCCGGGTGACCCTGGAACCCGCCCCGACCGCACACCGCGTCGCCCACTGAGACCCGCTACTCAGTCATCCAGGGGGTTGCGGGCGATGCGGTCGGTGATGCCCGCCCGGACGAACTGGCCCGCGAGGCTGGACGGCTTCCGCGTGCCCTGCTCGGTCACGCAGGCCGCGAACTCCTTGGCGATCTCCAGCCGCGGATGGCGGGCGAGCACCTCCTGCCGCACCTCCGCCGGGATCTCATCGGTACGCCGGCCCGAGATGTCCATGCCGGTCGACAGCTCCAGCAGGTGTCCCTCGGGATCCTCGGCCAGCGGCACCTCGTCCCACATGTGACGGATGATCACCTCGGCGGCCCGGACCCGGCGCTCGACCGGCCACCCGGCCCCCGCCGCGAACGCCCAGGCCACATGCCCGCCCGCCTCCTCGAACGGCACCGTGTGGCTGTCGAACTCCGCGGTCAACCCGATGTCGTGCAGCATCGATGACACGTACAGGAGCTCAGGGTCGAACGCGATCTCGTGCAGCCCCGCGTACGCCGCCGCCCACAGGTAGGCGCGGACGGAGTGGTTGAGCAACGAGGGCGAGTGATACCTGGTCGCCACCTCCAAAGCGCCCTGGCAGACGGGGGTGTCCGGGATCACGATGTCGTCGTATCTCATGCCCTCAGCATGTCGTGAAATGTCCGGCCCGGAAACCGAGCCGCATCGAGCCGCTAACGATCCGGCACCCAACTTGACCAGTTGATCGTGATTCGGTCAGCATGTTCCGCCCCCATCTTTTGCCCGGAAGGAACCGGCGTGCGCCGCCTTGCGATCCCCCTCGCTCTCATGCTCGTTTCCACCGGGCTGGTGAGCACCGCGCACGCCGACACCTCGGTGAAGCGCACCTCGCAGTGCCAGGGCGACTGGCTGCCCGGTACGCCCACGGCTGACGAGGTCATGCGGGGTGAGCTGCCCCTGGTCGAGCAGCCTCCGGTGAAGATCGGCAAGAAGATCAACTGGAGCATGAGCCCGTACCACAACCGTTCGTGGGAGTTCGTCTTCCAGTCGCTGCGCTGGATGGGCACGCTCGTCGTGGCGTACGAGAACAGCGGCGAGGAGCGTTACCTCGACCGGGCCGTGGAGATCACCAAGGACTGGGCCGCGAGCAACAGGCGGGGGGCCCGCGGCACCCCGTCGTACGCCTGGAAGGACCACCCCGTCTCGCTCCGCTCCCAGGCGCTGGTCTGCCTGAGCATGCACGTCAAGGACGCCTGGCTCAAGCAGACGCTGGCCGAGCACGGCAAGCTCCTGACCGACTCGCGGCTGTACAAGAAGGGCCACAACCACGGGATCGACCAGGACATCGCGCTCATGGGCATCGCCTGCCGCTACGGCCGCAAGGACTGGCTGAGCCTGGCCGTCAAGCGGCTGACCAGCACGGTCAAGCTCGACGTCGACTCCCAGGGCGCGCTCATGGAGCAGGCGCCGCGCTACGCCGTGTACGTGCACAGCAGGCTCATGGTCGCGATGACCAACATGAAGGACTGCGGCCGCAAGGTGCCCGGCGAGATCACCAAGCGGGCCGACGCGCTCAAGACGTTCGTGGCCCACTCCACCCAGCCCAACGGCTTCATGGTGCCGATCGGCGACGGCAGCGCCGAGGTCGAGCCCAAGATCGAGACCGGCACGCCCAAGGAGAAGGTCAAGGTCTACAAGGCCGGTTACGTGTACGGCCGGACCGACTGGGGCAAGCCCGAATCCGCCTTCTACTCGATCAGGTTCGGCCCCGGCCTGAAGTTCCACGGCCACGAGGACCACCTGAGCGTGACCTACTACGCCCAGGGCCGCGACATCCTGGTCGACGGCGGCTTCAACTCCTACGAGAAGAGCTCCTACCGCTACTGGACGCTCTCCCCCGAGGCGCACAACGTGCCGTCCGTGGTGGGCGGGCGCTTCCGTCCGCGCACGGCCAGCAAGCTCACCAAGTCCTCGTACGGCAAGGACCGGCAGGCCTTCCGGCTGACCGACACGGCCTACGGCACCTCCCGTACCCGATCGGTGCTGGTGAACCACGGCCAGGACGTGATGGCGGTGCTAGACACCGCCTCCGGCGGCAAGAAGGTCAAGAACCTGTGGCGCTTCGCCCCGTCGCTCAAGGTGATCTCCAACGGCGGCGGCCGGGTCGTGCTGGGCGACGGGAAGTACCGGGTCACGATGGTCCAGCTGGCGGGGTGCGAGCCGGTGGGCGGGCAGCAGGTGCAGCGGGGCGGGAAGCTGGGGTGGGTGTCGCCGACGTACCTGTCCAAGGTGCCGACGAACGTCGTCGTCTCCCCCGCCGCCAAGTCGCTGCTGACGGTCATCGTGCCCGACACCGACGCGCCGAAGGTGTCCTGCTCGGGCGGGAAGGTCAAGGTCCAGGGCCTGACCTTCCCCGCCAAGCTGCTCTAGCCGGTCCGGCTGGAGCGCTAGCGCCCCGGAACCGATTCGATCGAGGGCTCCGCGTACTCCTCCTGATCACGGGAGCCCTCGACGTCTCCGAGCACCGAACGGAGCCAGCTCTCGGTCGTGCTGATGTGCATCAGCGCCGCGGCCTGGGCGAGAGTCGCGTCGCCGGCGGCCAGGGCGTTGTAGATCGCCTCGTGCTCGGCGACGGTCTTGTGCGAGCTGCCCGCCTCGACGGTGCCGCGCCACACCCGCATCCGCACCGTACGGCCGGAGATGCCGTCGAGCAGGGTGGACAGCGTCTCGTTGCCGGTCGCCCGCACCACCGCGCGGTGGAAGGCGGCGTCGTGGTGATTCAGTTTCTCCACGTCGTCACTGGCGGCGCGCATGGCGTTCAGATGCTCGCCGATCTCCTCGAGTTGCTCGGTGGAGATCAGGGACGCGGCCAGACCGGTCGCCGCGGGCTCCAGCATCCGCCGCACCTGGACGATCTCCAGCAGGGTGTCGTCGCGCAGCAGCTCGACAGCCAGCCCCAGCCCTTCCAGCAGCAGCCGTGGCTCCAGGCTGGTCACGAAGGTGCCGTCGCCCCGCCGTATGTCGAGCACCCGGGCCACGACCAGCGCCTTGACCGCCTCGCGCAACGGGTTACGGGAGACGCCGAGCTGGGCGGCGAGCTGGTGCTCCGGTGGCAGCCGCGCCCCCGGGGACAGCTCGCCTGACTGGATGAGCGCCCGGATGCGGGAGATCGCCTCGTCGGTCAGGGACATGGGTACGGCCTCCCGGGGTGGAGCGGCTCGATCGGCACGCGAGCCACACGGGAAACATAACAGACATCCCATGTCTAAGTGAGAACCAGCCCCGATGATGAACAGACATGGGTTGTCTACCACTCTTGGTATCCTTTTCGGCTACCTCTAGACAGAAAGCACGGGGCGGGATTACAAAGACATCCCATGTCAAAATTTTGACTTGCCGGGAAACATCCCATGGAGGTACCTCATCGTGCCCGAGCTGATCACTGCGGTCGAGGCCCACGACATCCGGTTCCCGACCTCACGGCACCTCGATGGGTCCGACGCCATGAACCCCGAGCCCGACTACTCGGCCGCCTACGTGATCGTGCGGACCGGCGGCGGACAGGAAGGGCATGGGCTCGCCTTCACCGTCGGGCGCGGCAACGAGATCGCCGTCGCCGCGGTGGAGTCGCTGGCACCGCTGGTCACCGGACGGCCGGTGGCCGAGGTGCTGGGCGACCTCGGCGGGATGTCCCGCCTGCTCACCGGCGACAGCCAGCTGCGCTGGCTCGGCCCGGAGAAGGGCGTCACCCACATGGCGGCGGGAGCCGTGCTCAACGCGCTGTGGGACCTTCGTGCGCGCCGGGCGGGCAAGCCGTTGTGGCGGCTGCTGTCGGAGCTGTCGCCGGAGGAGATCGTCGACGTCGTCGACTTCCGCTACCTGGAGGACGCCCTCACCCGGGAGGAGGCGCTGGCCATCCTGCGCCGCGCCGAGCCGGGCCGCGCCGAGCGCCACGCCAGGCTGCTCGCCGAGGGCTACCCCGCCTACACCACCACCCCCGGCTGGCTCGGCTACACCGACGACAAGCTGGTCCGGCTGGCCAAGGAAGCGGTCGCTGACGGGTTTCGCCAGATCAAGCTGAAGGTCGGCGCCGACCAAGCCGAGGACGTCCGGCGCGTACGGCTGGCCCGAGAGGCGGTCGGACCCGATGTGCGCATCGCCGTGGACGCCAACCAGGCGTGGAACGTCGGCCAGGCGATCGAGTGGCTGGCCCCGCTGGCCCGGTACAACCTGTACTGGATCGAGGAGCCCACCTCGCCCGACGACGTGCTCGGCCACGCCGCCATCCGCAAGCGGGTGGCGCCCATCAAGGTCGCCACCGGCGAACACACGCACAACCGGGTGATGTTCAAGCAGTTCCTGCAGGCGGACGCGATCGACATCCTGCAGCTCGACGCGACCAGGGTCGCCGGGGTCAACGAGAACATCGCCATCCTGCTGCTGGCCGCCAAGTTCGGGGTCCCGGTGTGCCCGCACGCGGGCGGCGTCGGGCTGTGCGAGATGGTCCAGCACCTGTCGATGTTCGACTACGTGGCCGTCAGCGGCACCGCCGAGGACCGCGTCATCGAGTACATCGACCATCTGCACGAGCACTTCACCGACCCGGTCGTGATCCGGGAAGGCCGATATGTCGCCCCTGAGCGACCGGGCGGGGGCGCCGAGATGCGTCCGGAATCCCGTGCCGAGTACGCCTACCCGCACGGTCCCCAGTGGACCGCCGACCTACGGCTGTGACCCAGAACAGCGACCCGGAAACAGCGCAGGAAAGGAACAGCCATGAAACGAGGACTCGCCCTGGGGGCGGCCATCGCCCTGTCGGCCGGACTGGCCGCGGCCTGCGGGGGTGGCGCGGGCAGCGGCACGACCGCCTCAGGAGGCGGCAAGCCGGTCGTCGGGGTGGACTACCCCCGCTCCGACACCGACTTCTGGAACTCCTTCATCAAGTACGTCCCCAAGTTCGGCGCCGAGAACGGCCTGGAGCTGAAGACCTCCAACTCGCAGAACGACATCTCCAAGCTCACCGCCAACGTGCAGAGTCTCATCAGCCAGGGCGTCAAGGGCATCGTGCTGGCGCCGCAGGACACCGCTGCCGTGGCCCCCACCCTCCAGCAGCTCAACGCCAAGAAGATCCCCGTCGTCATGGTCGACACCCGTCCCGAGCAGGGTCAGGCCTTCATGGTGGTGCGTGCCGACAACCGGGCGTACGGCGAGAAGGCGTGCAAGTTCCTCGGCGAGAAGCTGGGCGGCAAGGGCAAGGTCGTGATGCTCCAGGGTGACCTGGCCTCCATCAACGGCCGTGACCGCACCGAGGCGTTCAACGACTGCATGAAGGCGAGTTACCCCGGCATCACGGTGTTCGGCGAGGCCGCCAACTGGGACGGCGCGATCGCCTCGCAGAAGCTCCAGACGCGGCTCACCGCCAATCCGGACATCAAGGGCGTCTACATGCAATCGAGTTTCGCCCTGTCCGGCACCCTCCAAGTGCTCCAGCAGCGTGGCCTGCTGGTCCCCCCGGACAACCCCAAGCACGTCTTCGTCGTCTCCAATGACGGCATCCCCCAGGAGCTGAAGGAGATCGCCGCAGGCAACATCGACGCCACCGTCTCCCAGCCGGCCGACCAGTACGCCAAGTACGCGCTGCAGTACGCCAAGGCCGCCATCGACGGCAAGACGTTCAAGCCCGGCGCGACCGATCACGACAGCACCATCATCCAGGTGCGCCCGGGCCTGCTGGAGGACCAGCTCTCCGCGCCGCTGGTCACCGCCGACGGCGGCACCTACGGGGGCGTCACGAGCGTCAAGCCGGGCGAATCCTCGCTCTGGGGCAACAATCTTGGCGGCTGACCAGGCGTCCACGCCTCTGGCCGAGGCGGTGGACGTCACCAAGAGATACGGCGAGACCGTCGCGCTGGACCGCGCCGGAATCCGGATCATGCCCGGCCAGACCCACGCTCTGGTCGGCCGCAACGGGGCGGGCAAGTCCACCCTGGTTTCGATACTCACCGGGCTCCAGGCACCCGACGAGGGCGAGGTGCGCTTCGACGGCGAACCCGCCCCGCGTCTCGCCGACCGTGACGCCTGGCGGCAGCGGGTGGCCTGCGTCTACCAGAAGTCCACGATCATCCCCCAGCTCACCGTGGCCGAGAACCTCTACCTCAACCGCCACGGCGCCTTCGTCAACTGGCCGGACCTGCGCCGCAAGGCCGCCGCCCTGCTGGAGACGTGGTCGGTGGACGTGGACGTACGGCTGCCCGCCGGCGAACTGGACGTCGAACAGCGGCAGTTCGTGGAGATCGCCCGTGCGCTGTCCTTCGGTGCCCGGTTCATCATCCTCGACGAGCCGACCGCCCAGCTCGACGCCGCCGCCATCGCCCGCCTGTTCGCCCGTATCCGTACCCTGCAGGAGCAGGGGGTGACCTTCCTGTTCATCAGCCACCACCTGCAGGAGATCTACGAGATCTGCGACACGGTCACGGTCTTCCGCGACGCCCGGCACATCCTGACCACCACGGTGGCCGGCCTGCCGCACGCCGAGCTGGTGGCGGCGCTGGCGGGAGAGGCAGCCGGCCTGGCCGGCACATCCTCCCGGACGGCCGTGCCCGCCGGCGCTGGTGTGGTGCTCGGCGTGCGCGGCCTGTCGTACGGCGACGCGTACAGAGAGGTCGGCTTCCAGATCCAGGCCGGCGAGATCGTCGGCCTGGCGGGCGCGGCCGGCAGCGGCCGGACCGAGCTGGCCGAGACCATCGCCGGGTTGCGCGCGGCCGATGCGGGCACGATCGAGGTCGCCGGGCGTGTCCCCCGTCCCGGCAGCGTGCCTGACGCGCTCGCCGCGGGCGTCGGCTTCGTCCCCCGCGACCGGCACCATCAGGGATTCGTCCCGATGATGTCGATCGCCAACAACGCCACCATGACGGTCCCCGAACGGCTCGGCGAGGCCGGCCTGATCAGCGGCAGGCGGCGCGACCGGCTGGCCGGCACCCTGATCGCCAACCTGGCGATCAAGACGCCCGGTCCCGGCCTGCCCGTGATGGGCCTGTCCGGCGGCAACCAGCAGAAGGTCGTCATGGCCAGGGCGCTGGCCTCCGATCCCCGGTTGCTCGTACTGATCACCCCCACCGCCGGGGTGGACGTGAAGTCCAAGGAGTTCCTGCTGGGCAAGGTCGAGGAGACGGCCGCCGAGGGGACCGGCGTGCTGATCGCCTCCGACGAACTCGACGACCTGCGGCTCTGCGACCGGCTGCTGGTGATGTTCCAGGGTCGCATCGTCGCGGAGATGGCCGCCGGGTGGCACGACCACGACGTGGTGGCGGCCATGGAAGGAGTCCGGCTCGATGCCTGAGAAAACCCTCACGCCCGTCACCGGGAGCGCCGCTCAGGAGCGGGCACGGCCACAGGTGCGGTTCGCCCGGCTGCGCGACTTCGCGCTGATCCCGGCGATCATCGTGATCGCCGTCGTCGGTCAGATCGTCAACCCGATCTTCCTGCAGGGCGACAATCTGATCAACATCCTGCAGACCATGTCGGAGATCTCTCTCCTGGTGCTGGCCCAGACCATCGTGCTGGTCGCCGGCAAGATGGACCTGTCGCTGGAGTCGACGTTCGGCCTTGCGCCGGGCGTGGCCGCCTGGCTGACCGTCGCCGCCGGCTCGGGCGCCGGGCTCGGCCTGGTGCCTGGCGCCTGGTCGATTCCGATCACCCTGGCCGTCGGAGTGCTGATCGGCATGATCAATGCCCTGTTGATCGTACGGTTCGGGCTCCACGGCTTCATCGTCACCCTCGGCATGCTGATCGTGCTGCGCGGCCTGCTCACAGGCATCTCCGGCGGCCAGACCTTCTTCAACCTGCCGTCGTCGATGCTCTACCTCGGTTCGGCCATGTGGCTGGGCGTGCCCGCCTCGATCTGGCTGTGCCTGCTGCTGTTCGCCGCCGGCATCGTGCTGCTCGGCTTCACCAAGTACGGCCGTGCCCTGTACGCCATCGGCGGCAACGTGGACGCGGCCAAGGCGGCCGGCATCCGTACCGACCGGGTGCTGTGGACCGCCTTGGTGGGCGCCAGCCTGCTTGCCGCGCTCGGCGGCCTGCTGATGTCGGGCCATCTCGCCTCTGTGGCCGCCGCTCAGGGCGATGGCGCCATCTTCACCGTGTTCGCCGCGGCCGTGATCGGCGGCGTCGGCCTCAACGGCGGCAAAGGCACGATGTTCGGGGCGTTCACCGGCATCCTCCTCCTCTACATGATCCAGAACGTCCTCACCCTGGCCGGCGTGCCCGCCCAGTGGATCCAGGCCCTCAACGGCGTCATCATCATCGTCGCCCTGGTCTTGTCCCGGCTCACGGGAGGCAAGGTCCAGGAGTAGACGCTTACGAGCCGGCTTCGTGGCCGGCGCGGAGCAGGCCGTAAGTCACCGCCTGCTCCAGCGCCTGCCAGGAGGCGTCGATGATGTTCTCGGCGACGCCGACAGTGGACCACTCGGCCGTGTCGTCGCTGGAGGTGATGAGCACGCGCGTGATGGCGTCCGTGCCGTGGGTGCCTTCGAGTATGCGGACCTTGTAGTCGATGAGCTCCAGCCGGGCCAGCTCGGGGTAGAGCTTCTCCAGCGCCAGGCGTACCGCCCGGTCGAGCGCGTTGACCGGGCCGTTGCCCTCGCCGGTGGCGACGATGCGCTCGCCCTTGGCGTGCACCTTGACCGTGGCCTCGCTGACCAGCTCGCCGCCCTTGGTGCGCTCGACGATCACCCGCCACGACTCGACCTCGAAGTGACGCTTGCGCTGTCCGTGGACGGTGTCGCGCAGCAGCAGCTCGAAGGAGGCGTCGGCGGCCTCGAACGTGAAGCCCCTGGACTCCAGGTCCTTGACCTGTCCGACCAGCGTCTTGGTGGCCTCGGGGGTGAGTTCGTAGCCCAGCTCGCGGCCCTTGAGCTCGACCGAGGCGCGGCCGGCCATGTCGGAGACCAGCATGCGCATGTCGTTGCCGACCTGGGCGGGGTCGATGTGCTGGTAGAGGTTCGGGTCGACCTTGATGGCGCTGGCGTGCAGCCCGGCCTTGTGCGCGAACGCCGACATGCCGACGTAGGGCGCGTGGGAGTTGGGCGTGACGTTGGTGACCTCGGTGATCGCGTGGGCGATGCGCGTCATGTCGGCGAGCGATTCCTGCGGCACCAGGTCGAAGCCCCGCTTGAGCTGGAGGTTCGCGACCACGGTGAACAGGTTGGCGTTGCCGGACCGCTCGCCGTAACCGTTGGCGCAGCCCTGCACGTGCGTGGCGCCGGCCTTGACGGCGGCGAGGGTGTTGGCGACCGCGCAGCCGGTGTCGTCGTGGCAGTGGATGCCGACACGGGCACTGGTCTGGACGGCGGCGTGGACGATGTCGGCCAGCTCGTCGGGGAGCATGCCGCCGTTGGTGTCACACAGGGCGATGACGTCGGCGCCCGCCTCGGCCGCCGTGCGCAGGACCTCGAGCGCGTAGGCTGGGTTGGACTTGTAGCCGTCGAAGAAGTGCTCGGCGTCGAGGAAGACTCGCTGTCCCCCCGCACGAAGGTGGGAGACCGTGTCGCGGATCATCGCGAGGTTCTCCTGGAGAGTCGTGCGGAGGGCCAGCTCCACGTGCCGGTCGTGGCTCTTGGCGACAAGGGTCACGACCGGCGCGCCGGATTCGCGCAAGGCGGCCACCAACGGGTCGTCGGCTGCCTTCACACCTGCTCGGCGGGTCGCACCGAACGCGGCGAGCTGCGCGTGCTTCAGGTCGAGCTCTGTTTGAGCGCGCCTGAAGAACTCTGTGTCCTTGGGGTTGGCGCCGGGCCAGCCCCCTTCGATGAAGCCGACACCCAGGCCGTCCAGCTGCCGCGCGACGGCGAGTTTGTCGGCGACGGTGAGGGTGAGACCCTCCTGCTGGGCGCCATCACGCAGCGTCGTGTCATAGACGTGAAAGCGATCGTCGGCCATGGTGTCGTCTCCCTGGAAAACAAAAAGACCCCTCACGGACGTGAGAGGTCTGCGCGCTGGCGGTGTCCCTTTGTCAGCCAGCGCGCCTGCTGATAATGAGCAGACCGTAGAACATGGTGCTTGCGAGTCTGCCACATCTATCCACTGGTCGGCACATCGATCTCAACCTTTGGGACACGTCAGACCGTGACGCCTGACCCGCCGGTGATGGCCCGCTCCAGGGTGACCGGGTCGAACGCCTCGTTGCCCAGCACCTCGCCGTCGAGGAGCAGCGTCGGTGTCCCGTCGATCCCCGCCTTCGCGCTCTCCTGCAAGTGCGCGTCGGCGTACGACTGCGAGATCACGCACTGGTCGACGTCCGCGCCGACCTTCCTGGCCGCCTTGGCCAGCTCCTGGACGTCGAAGCCCGAGGCCAGTCCGTGCGGCGAGGGCTGCATGGCGTACAGCTCCTCCCTGAACGCCAGCCAGCTCTCCTCGGGCACGCAGCGGGCAGCGGCGGCGGCGCGGACGGAGTTGGCGCGCATGGGCTCGTCCTCGAAGACCGTCACCGGATGGAAGACGACCTTGACCTTGCCCTCCTCGGCCAGCCGCTCGATCGTCGCGTTGACCCTGGTGTGCAGCTCCTTGCAGACCGGACAGTCGAAGTCCTCGTAGAGGTCGAGCACAGGGGCGTCGCCGCCCCTGTCCGCGAGCACCATGGAACCGTCGGGTTGCCGGGTGAGTCGCACTCCCTGTGCCGCCGACGTGCCGGGCTCGGAGAACGCCACGACAGTCAGCAGCACGACGAGCGCCACGCCCACGGCCACGACAGCCGTCACCCTTTTGTTCATTTTGCCCGCCCTTAGCTCATTGATCGCCGAGACCTTACCCGAAGAGCAAGAGCGGGCGTCTGTCAGCCTCCAGCCGAGCCGTTGCCGTTGCTGTGTCCGTTGCCGTTGCCGTTTCCGTTGTGGTGGCCGTTGCCGTTGGTGCTGCCGTTGCCGTACGCGCGCATGAACGTCCGGACCCCGGCGGCGATGGAGGCGTCGAGCTCGTCGTCTCGCATGGACGCGTCACCGATGGTCCAGCCGACCTGGGCGTCATACGTGATCAACGCCAGGAAGTCGCGCGCCGCCTGATCGGGGTCGGCCAGGGAGAGCTTCCCGGCCAGCGCCAGCCTGGCGAACCTGGCGGCCAGGGACCCCGCGAGCTGGCCCTGACCACGCTGCCGCCACTGCCTGGCGATGTCGGGACGCCGGGATCCCTCCGCCTGGACGAGTGTGCGCAAGGCGCGCGCCCGCTCGTCCATGAGACATTCACGCATGAGAGCACCGGCGAACGCCGTCAGCTCCGCCATGAGGTTCGCCGGTCGATCGGGAAAAGTCTCGATCATGGCGAATTGCTGGGCATTGACCCGATCGAAGTTCTCGTCGATCAGGGACTCGAACAAGCGCTGCTTGTCGCCCAGATGGTTGTAGATGGTCTGTTTGGATACCGCCGCTTCAGCGGCGATGGTTTCGATGCTCGCACCCGAGTAACCGTCGCGCACGAACACCCTCATTGCAGCGGTCATGATCGCTTCTCGTTTGGCGATACGCCCGCGCGGAGCAGCCTTCCCGGTCGCCCCTAGGCCCCTCGCCGAGGTCGCCGTTTCACCCACCCCGTAAGAGTACCCGTTTGACATATCGGACGTTTTATGTCTTTAGATATAGGGGATTATGACTTTCCACATTGTGCCCGGCTAGTGGCCGGAGCTGCTCCCATGCCCATTAAGAATAGAAATCATGAAAGCAGAATTTCTCGACCCCGCCGTGGCCCAGTACATCCTCGACCGTTCCACCCCGCCCGACCACCTGCTGGAGGAGCTCGCCGCCGAGACGATCGCGGCGACGGGCGACAGCGCGGGCATGCAGATCACGCCCAATCAGGGCACGTTCCTCACGATGATCACCCAGCTCACCCGGCCGGAGGTGGCGGTCGAGGTGGGGACGTTCACCGGCTACTCGTCGCTGTGCATCGCCAGGGGCCTGTCCGGCGGCACGCTGCACTGCTTCGACGTCAGCGACGAGTGGACGTCCATCGCCCGCCGCTACTGGGAGAAGGCCGGCGTGACCGGCCGCGTCACCCTGACCCTGGGCCCGGCGCGGGAGACGCTCGCCGCCTTCCAGCAGCCCATCGACCTGGCCTTTCTCGACGCCGACAAGCCCAATTACCCGGCGTACTACGAGCTGCTGATCGACCGGCTGCGGCCGGGCGGCCTGCTCATGGTGGACAACACGCTGTGGAGCGGCCGGGTGGCCGACCCGGCCGTAACGGATGAGCGGACCGCGCAGATGCGTGAGTTCAACGACCTCGTGCGGGAAGATCCCCGGGTCACCGTGGTCGTCCTGCCGATCGCCGACGGGCTCACCATGGTGCGCCGCCACTAGACCCTCGTCAGACTACGCTTCAGCCGCCTGCCGCCCGGCCGCCCGCAGACCAGCCGCCTACAGCTCGCGGACTGCCGTCACCCGCTCATGGTGGACGACTGCGTCGAACCAGCCGCCGAACGAGCCTCCGGACAGGTGGTAGGCGGCGTCGTCCGCCCGATCGTAGCGGGGCCCGATGAGCCGCGTCCTGGCCGGCGCGTCGAGCCAGGCCCTTACGACGGCCGGGCCCTCGACGCGTAGGTCCAGCAGGAAGTCGTCGAGATCGGCGGCGCTCAGGGCCGTCTCGGCGAAGTCCGGCGGCGGCGCGGGCACCTCGAACGGCAACGTGCCGTGTCCGAAGGTCAGCCCGATCGACAGGTAGCCGGTCCCGAAGCGCTCGCGCAGCCGCCCGCCCACGTTGCCGGTGCTCATGCTGGTGTGCGCGAGACCGCCCCAGTAGACGATCTTGTCTCCGGTGCGCTCGTGCCACCAGATCGTGTCCTCGGCCATCCGCCGCTCGATGGCCTTCATCCCGACGGCCGGCTCGGCCTGAGGCCGCACCCCGGCGAACCGTACCGGATCGTCAGGATGGTCCTCGTTGTAGGCCCGCATCCAGTGGACCAGGTCGAGGATCTCCCCGGTTCGCCAGAAGGCCCGCGCACCGGTCAGCGACGCGTGCGGGTCGCCTTTCCCCGTACGGACGTAATCGTCGAGCCCGACGCGGGCCGGGTCGTCCCCCTCCAACGCGAGCGAGCGGAACCCCAGCTCCTCGACCAGGAACCGCACCATCCGGTGCGCGGAGACCGACAGTTCATGGGCCTGCCGGGTCGAGGCGCCGAGGGCGACGACCGTGGCATCGCGCACGATGTCCCGCAATGGCCGTAGATCGGGGAGCGGGTCCCGTGAATCGAGCGGGTGGGCGTGACGGTTGATCCAGGCCGCAGTCGTATCGGCAACATCGGCCATATCGGTCATGAGAGCTCCTCTGTAGTGGCGTTCGAAGACAGGCTCGTACTTAAACCAATGTTTAGGTCAAGCTAGGCTCGGGGCATGCCCGAAGCGATCGCCAAGGAACTGACCATCGGTGAGCTGTCCGAGCGCAGCGGCGTACCCGCGTCCGCGCTGCGCTTCTACGAACGGCAGGGGCTCATCGACAGCCGCCGGACCACCGGCAACCAGCGTCGCTATCACCGCACCACGCTGCGGCGGGTGGCGTTCATCCGCGCGTCCCAGAGCGTCGGCATACCGCTTTCGGTGATCGGGAGCGTGCTGGCGTTCCTGCCGGAGGGCGTCCCGCCGACGCGAGAGTTCTGGGTCAGGGCGTCGGAGTGCTGGAGCGAGGAGATCAACGCCCGGATCGAGCGGATGGAACGGATGCGGGACCGGTTCACGGAGTGCATCGGGTGCGGGTGCCTGTCGTTCGAGCAGTGCGTACTGGTCAATCCGGGCGACACGCTCGCCCAGCAGGGCCCGGGCCCGCGCCGCCTGCTGGAGCCTTGAGCAGGGGCGGCTAGCCGTACCTGCTGTTCGCGCACCCAGATGGGCCAGCAGTTCACACGTCGAGCTCTTGCGGGCGGGATGGCGTTCTGAAGAGCGGCTCCGACCAGGCGAGCTTCTCGTGATCGGGCTTTGAGGGTTCGACATGGATGCTGTGGAAGGCCCAAGTCATGGGCTCACCTTGAGACTATCTTGTCTACCTCGTCTAGGACGTTGCCCATATGGTCTCCGTAGGCAACGTACCTAACGTCGCCCTTGTGGAAGTGGACAGGTTCGATCCGACGCCGATCTATCAGCAGGTGGCGGCGATCATCCGAAAGCAGATCAAGGCTGGTGCGCTGGGGCCACGGGATCGGATTCCATCCGAGTCGGAGATGGTGCGAGATCACGGCGTCGCGCGCGACACGGCCCGCCAGGCCGTGGCTCTGTTGCGGGACGAGGGATGGGTGATGACCTTGCCTCAGCGGGGAAGCTTCGTCGCCGATCGTGAGAGTTGGCCGGCAGAGGGCTGACCGCAGTCAGCCCTCTGTCATCGAATCTGCGTAACGGCCCACGTGGCGGGTTCCCGTTACTGGTTCTCGCCGCCGGTTCGAGCCAGTGACTCGGCGGCGTGGCGCCAGATCTCCGCGGCCAGGTCGAAGTTGGCGCGCTCCTGCGCCTGCTCGGCCAGCGCTCGAAGGCCGCGCATGCCTTCGTCCTGCTTGCCGTCCAGCAGCAGGAGCTGGTTGCGCAGTACGTCCAAGCGGATCTGCTCCTGGTAGGCCAGGTGGTCGTGCGCGTCGGCGAGGTGGTCGAGCAGGGCGCGGGCCTCGTCGGTCTGCCCGATGTGGAAGGCCAGCCGGGCGCGTAGCGCGAGTAGTTCCTGCTCGACCGTGGGCGTGCCGGCGAACGGCAGGCACGCCTCGACCTCCTCGATACGGCGCCGCGCGGGTTCGGTCTCTGGCGGGGTGAAGTTGAGGTGCAGGCGGGCGGCGACGATTCGCAGCCGTACCCACATGGCCGGGTCGAGGCGGCCTTGGAGTTGCTCCACTGCGTCGTTGACCAGCTTCAGCGCGACCTGGGGTTCACCCTGTCGGAGCCGGACGCCGGCCACGGTCCACGCCGCCTCCGCCAGGAGCCTGCTGGCGGGCAAACCCGCGACCAGGGTGAGCAGTTCGTCGGCGTGCTGCCGGGCCTCGGCCATCCGGCCCGCCTCGGCCAGCGAGGACACCAATGCCAGAAGGGTGTCGGCCACGATGTGTGGTGGCAGGCCCTCGTCGGCCGCCAGGCGGTAGGCGCCGATCGCGGCCTCGACCGCGGCCGGCACCTGGCCCGCCCCGCGTTGTGCGCGCGCCAGCCGCGCCCCGGCTCGGGCGCGCAGCTCGGGCAGGTCGAGCTCGTCGGCGAGTGCCACCAGCTCGTCCAGGCAGGTGCGCTCCTCGGTGGGCTCATTGTTGAGGCGTCGCCATTCGGCGACTTGCCAGAGCGCTTGCCAGCGCAGCAGGGGGTCCTCGCCGCCCGCCGTACGCAGGGCTCGGGCCAGCAGCTCGCCCGCCTCGTCCGCGTCCAGGCCGACGGTGGTGGCCAGGCTGCGCGCCAGCGACCAGTCCGGCGGTTCGGCCAGGTCTTGGGGAGCGACGCCGAGCTGGCGGGCCAGGTGGGTCACGGCCTCCTCGGTGGGGGGCCGGGCCCCGGACTCCAGGCGGGAGAGGTATCCGGTGGACATGCCCTCGCCCGCGAGCTCGGCCTGGGTCAGGCCGCGTTCGGTCCTCAGCTGTTTGAGCCGTCGGCCGAAGGCTGGCTGCGTCAACATCTGCCTGTCGTCTCCTTGCCAGGTCGGAGCGCCGGACCGACCGGCCCTCTGCCGCAGTTCATGGTAGCCACCTGACACATGTCTGGCAAACGCTTGCCAACGCTTCTGGCAGAGCTGGGCAGGTGAGCAAGCGACCTTCTGGCAAGCATCTTGGAAATCTATTGCCAAGCATCTGGCAACGCTGTTACGGTTTTTGACATGACGAACTCACGGCGACTCGCCAACCGCAACGTCCTGATCTCCGGCGCCAGCGTGGCCGGCCCCGCTCTGGCCTACTGGCTGCGCCGCTACGGATTCACCCCCACCGTGATCGAACTGGCGCCCGAGGTGCGCGAGGGCGGCTACAAGGTCGACCTGCGCGGCGTGGCCATGCAGGTCGTCGAGCGGATGGGCATGCTGGAGGCCGTACGACGGGCAAGTACCGCCATCCGCGGCGGCTCATGGGTTGCCAAGAGTGGCAAGCCACTGGCCAACCTGGGCCCGGACCTCATCGGCATGCGCGCTCCGGGCGACGACGAGGTGATGCGTGGCGACCTCGCCCGGCTCCTCTACGACGCGACACGTGACAGCTGCGAATACCTCTTCGGCGACACCATCACCTCGCTCCACGAAGGCCCCGACGGCGTCGACGTCACCTTCCGCCATGCCGCCCCCCGCCGCTTCGACCTGGTCATCGGCGCCGACGGCCTGCACTCGACCGTGCGCCGCCTGGCCTTCGGTCCTGAGGAGCGCTACGTACACCCCCTCGGGATGCACGCGGCCGTCTTCACCGTCCCCAACCACCTCGGACTCGACCACTGGGAACTGCTCTATCCGACGCCCGGCAAGGTGGTGAACGTCTACGCCACCCGGCCCGACACCGCGAAGGCGCAGTTCGTCTTCCCGAGCCCCGCCGTCCTGCCCGGCCGCTCCGACAGGGCCGCCCAGCAGCGCGTACTGACCGAGGCGTTCGCCGGCGTCGGATGGGAGAGCGACGCGCTGCTACGAGCGATGCCGCACTCGCCGGACTTCTACTTCACGCCGGTCAGCCAGGTTCGCATGGACGACTGGTCCACCGACCGGGTCGCCCTGGTCGGCGACGCCGCCTACAGCCCGTCCCCGCTGTCCGGGCAGGGCACCAGCCTCGCGCTGGTGGGCGCGTACGTGCTGGCCGGCGAACTGAGCGCGGCGGCGGGCGAGCATCGTGCGGCTTATGCCGGTTATCGGGAAGCCATGCGCGAGTACGTGGATGTGAACGTGACGCTCGGCGCGAGCAACGCCGCGCAGATGGTCGCGGGCAGCCCGATGCAGATCAGGATGCAGACCACGATGATGCGGCTGGTCAACCGCCTGCCGTGGAAGGATCTGGCGATGCGGCCGATCATGAAGCCGCTGAACGAGGCCGCCAACGCGCTCACGCTCGCGGCGTACTGAGGGTCTGGTCGGGTGCCTGCGCGAGCGAGAGGCTGTTGCCGTCCGGATCGAGGACGTCCACGTGGCGCACGCCGTTGCCGTAGGTCTCCACGGGCTCGTGCGTGACGCCGTGCGCGGCAAGCCGGGCCAGGATGTCGTCGAGGTCGGTCACACCAAACGTGATCATGGTGCCGCCCACCCGTGCGGCCCGCATGTGCCGGTCGTCGATGACGACCCACGCGTTCTCACCGACCTGCCAGAGGAGCTCCTCGCCGATGATCTCGTCCGCCGGCCGCCCGAAGAACACCTCGAACCACTTCTGCGATGTCGCCAGGTCACGTACGCACACAACGCTGTACAAGTCCACCGAAGCCGCCCCTTCCCATCGTCGTTTCAGTCGTTGTTTCGAGGGTGAGACCACTCCCCCGCCCGAAACTCATCGGCGGCTCCTGTCTCTGCAGCGAGCCTCCTTGACGGCCGCTCTGGTGCCGTCAGCCGATAATGCTGAAATGATCGATAAGCAGATGCCGGAGCCGCGCCCCATTCTGCGCCGCCCCGAAGACGGCGAACTGATCGACGTGGCCGGAGTGGCGCACTTCTTCCGGCTGACGGGTGAGCACACGGGCGGCCGATTCGCGTTCGAGGAGTTCACCCTGTCCGGAGGCGTGATGGGGGCCCGCCCGCACGTACATCAAGAGCACGACGAGTATTTCTACGTCCTGCGGGGCGACCTGACCCTGCACCACGGCGATGGGGAGGTGACGGTCGGCCCCGGACACCTGCTCGCCGCGCCGCGCGGCACCCCGCACGGCTTCCGCAACGCCGGCACCGAGCCGGTCCAGGCATTGTGCCTTTACACGCCGGCCGGGTACGAGGGCTACTTCCGCGAGGTGCACGCGGCCGTGGCGGGTGGCGCGGAGGTGACCGACGAGCTCTTGGCGGAGTTCCGGGCCCGCCACCATACGATTTCGTTCTAGCCGCTGCTGGGTACGTACTGCCGTGACGATCGACCAAACCCGCGCGAGACGTTGAGTGCTCGGCGCGGGGCACGGCGGGTGATCGCAGTCCGAAAGCGCTACCTGTCCCAGAGGGCGCTGAGAGGCAATGCCGTCAGCCGGTCTCCGAAGGAGAGCGACCTCACTCCTGTGTAGAAGACGAACCCGTGTACGAAATCTTCGCCGAGACTCTCGCGTAGAGCGACAAGACCCTTGAAATCATCCTGATTCACAGAGTCGGTGGCCTTGGCCTCCACACCGACAACCCGTCCATTGTTTCGTTCGAGTACAAGGTCCACCTCAGCGCCCTGGCTGACCCTCCAGTGATGGAGTCCGACGCGAAACGGCGCCCACGTGGCCTGCTTCGCGATCTCGTTGACGATGAACGATTCAACAAGGGGGCCTCGCGCGGGCGAGACCCTGGCAGCCAGGCCGTCCGCGTCGACACCGATCAGATGAGCGGCGAGGCCGGTATCGGTGACGTGGAGCTTGGGACGACGAACCGACCGGGCCACAAGATTCCGCGACCACGCCGGCACCTGACGAATCAGGAAGACGGTCTCCAGCAAGCCGAGGTAACGGGTGACCGTACTCCGATGGAGCTGGAGATCGTTGCCGATCTTGACCAAATTGGGCTCTTGCCCCGTATTCGCCGCGGCGAGGTTGAGCAGTTGCCGGAGACTGCTCGGCTCATCGACCCTCGCCATCTCCCTGATGTCCGTGTCGATGACCGCCTGAACGTAGGTCCGGTACCACCTGTCTCGGGTGAACTCCGATCTCATCGCGACCGCCTCCGGATAGAAACCTTGGCAGATCAGTTCGAAGTAGTCCCTGCGGCTGTAGTCGCTGAGTGACGAAGAGCGCAACGCTCCAGGATCGTTGAAGGCCGTCACAAGAAAGGACTCGCCCGTTCCAGCAAGCTCCTCCTGGGCGAAGGGCCAGACCTCAAGGATCCCCGCGCGGCCGGCAAGCGATTCGCTCAACGACGGCGTGGACAGAAACCTTGTGGAACCCGCCAGCACGAACTGCCCCCGCTCAGCCTTCCGATCAACCTCCGCCTTGATCGCCAGGATCAGGTCGTCTCCGCCCCGCTGAATCTCGTCGATCATCATCGGACGCGACCCATCCGCGATGAAGACAGCCGGATCGGCCTGCGCGGCCGATCTCAACGGACCGTCATCCAGAGTGAGGTACGTTCCCCCTCCTCCCTTGTTGAGTTGGTGGAGCAGGGTGGTCTTGCCTGACTGCCTTGGTCCATTGACGATCACGATTCTGGAGGCGTCGAGGAACTCCTCGGCATGGCCGGTCACCCGACGTGAGATCAACTCGGACATGGCAGCTCCTCCCTGCGACGATAGACACCAGCGTAAGGCCCAACCGACATTTGACGGTGCAAAAAACCGACAGACTGCAGGTGGCCAACCGACATTTGACAGGGAGAAAAACCGACAGACTGCGGGCCACGACCGGCGTCTGAGAGCCTGCTGACAAAGGGGTTTGGTCGCTGAGAGGCTCCACGTACCAGCGCGGCGGAGTTGCGCCTTGAGATTAACGCCGAGGAAACACCACCCTCGTTAGAACTTGTGGCTCGACAGCCGAGTATTCGGACCTGGAAGAGGGAGACTTCATGATTCTGCGTCGAGCGACGCTCACTGGCGCAGCTTCGCTGGCGTGCGCGGCGCTGGTCTTGAGTGCGGCCCCGCGCGCCACCGCCTCGACGGCTGCCGTCCCCGTCAAGGTCGGGGACGTGCAGAAGGCGATGGAAAGCCTGGTGAAGACGGGACACGTGGTGGGCGCCATTGGGGAGGTGTACGTGGACGGCAAGCGGGTCGGGAAGGGATCGGCCGGGTCCCGCCTGCTCGACGGCAAGGGCGGCGCGATCCCGGCGAGCGCCCGCTACTGGATCGGCTCGCAGACCAAGACCATGACCGCCGTCGCGGTCCTGCAACTGGTCAAGGAAGGCAAGCTGAGCCTGGACGGCAAGCTCAGCGAGGTTCTGCCGGAAGTGGTGAAAAAGGACCTGGTGGAGCGGGCCGAGGAGATCACGGTACGCGATCTGATCCAGCTGACCTCGGGTATCCCCGACTACATCGGCCCGGACACCTCCGACCCCACGCGTGACTATCGCCCGATCGACCTGCTGGCGGCCTCCCGCAAGAGGTCCCGGCCCGTGGAGACCGGGACCTTCAACTACTCCAACACCAACTACATCCTGCTCGGCATGATCATCGAGAAACTGTCTGGAAGGTCGCTGGCGGCCGAACTCGACCGCCGGCTCTTCGCCCCGCTCGGCATGCGCGACACCTACCTGCCCACGAAGGCGGGCGAAGGCGTCAAGGGCCCGCACGGGCACGGCTACGCCCCGGACGAATCGGGCACGATGCGCGATGTCGACAAGACGATGAACGCCACCAGCATGCTCGGCGCCGGCGGTGTGATCTCCACCGCGCGCGAGATGAGCGCCTTCCAGCGCGCCTTCCGTCAGGGCAAGCTGTTGCCGGCGTCCCTGAGCAAGGTGATCACCGACCCGCCTCCCGGTCAGCCGGCGCCGCCTGCGGGTGGCCCGTGCTCCGGCGCCCCCGAGTTCGCCGCCGGGGGCGGAGGCAGCGCTCCCGGCTTCACCGCCGCGACGATCACCTCCTCCGACGGCCGCCTGCAGTTCGCCGTGTCGCTGACTCTGGCCATGGACGACGCCGAGCGCGGCACCGTGCCGCCGCGCATCACCAACGCCCTCAAATCGCTGTTCTGCCCTGCGAAGTGAGCACTCCAGCCGCACATGGCGAGCGTGAGCGGCGTGATCGCCAAGTGCGGCTGGAGGTTCGCGAACCTGTGCACGGTGCCCGGCACATGCCGGGGCCATGACTCTGTGACGCCGGATGACCAAGTGGCGTCTTCGCGCGAGTCAGCGAACGAAGCCACTCCGAGATCCGTGGTGATCTGCGAAACGATTGGCTCAGCCAGCGAGGACATGGCGGCGCCGGTTGAGTGAAACGCAGCTGACGGCCGCCCCGATGACCGCACGCTTGTACGCCACTCAGCCGCGCGGCCCTCGGGCCGATATCACCGACGGTCTCTCGCCGACGGCACGACGGATCATCACGTGACCCGCCCGCGCACATTGTTGACCCTTGTTCGTCCATTCGAAGGAGTTGTCGTCGTTGAAGTACACGTCCCTTGCCGCCGTAAGCACGGCAGCCCTGATGCTGGCCACTGCCTTGCCCGCAACCGCCGGCGCCACCGCGATCGGCGACGTCCAGCAGGCCATGGAGAACCTGGCCAAGACGCCCGGCGTCGTGGGCGCGATCGGCGGCGCCTACGTAGACGGCAAGGCCGTCGGCCGCGGCAGCGCGGGGTCGCGGCTGCTCAACGGCAGGGGCAGCACGATCCCGGCGGACTCCCGCTTCCGCATCGGCTCGCAATCCAAGACAATGGTGGCAACCGTGCTCCTCCAACTCGTCGAGGAGGGCAGTCTCAGCCTGGACGACAAACTCGCCGACCTACTGCCCGAGGTGGCCGCCGACGGGCTGGTGGAACGAGCCGACGAGATCACCGTCCAGCAACTGGTCCAGCACACCTCCGGCATCCCCGACTGGTTCCACCAGAGCGGCTCGACCGAACCGGCGTTCGACGTCTTCGACTTCACCACCTACTACCGGCCCATCGACATCGTGAAGATGGTGCGCGGCCGGCCGCGCACCGGTGAGCCGGGCGAGAAGTTCACCTACTCCAACACCAACTACACCCTCATCGGCATGCTCATCGAGAAGGCGACCGGGCACACCCTGGCCCGCGAACTCGACCGGCGTCTCTTCCGCCCGCTCGGCATGACCAAGACCTACCAGACAACCCAGCCCCCGAAGGGCATCAAGGGCCCGCACGGGCACGGCTACTACCCCGACTCCACCGGCACCCTGCGCGATGTGCACCGCTTCAACGCCAGCTGGGGCAACGGCGCCGGCGGCGTCGTCTCGACCACGCATGACCTCGGCACCTTCCGGCGGGCCTTCAACCAGGGCAAGCTGCTGCCGCCGTTGCTGCAGGAGGTCGTCACCGGTGGCAGCGCACAGCAGGGCACAGGCATGTGCGGAGGCAAGCTGAAAGGCCAGATGCTCGGCGGCTCGGCGCCCGGTATCTCCACACTGACCTTCGCCTCGACCGACGGCCGGCAGCAGTTCGCCATCTCCGTCACGCGGAGCACCGCCGACGATAACGCCATCGCCCCCGCGATGATCAAAACCGTCGAAGCCGTCCTCTGCCCGGCGGCTTGAAGTCCTACCCTACGGTTTGCAGCCCTACTCGGCACGTCCGGTCTGGTGAGCGTCGCGCAGCACCGACGCCAACTCGTCGGCCAGGTCTGGGAAGCCGCCCGCAGCGCCCGCATCCCGCTTGCACGCCCACACTCTGGCCAAGGCCGGGCAACGCCGGTCGGCAATCGCCGAAACCGAGCGCGCCCGCGCCCTGATAGCGGCAGGCCAGGACGCGGACGTGCCGTTCTGGGCGCTGGCCTGGGGCCCGCCGCAAGGTTCGGTGTTCTCCCGCACCGCCAAGGTGTTCGAGGCTCTCGGCGACCGCGCCAACGCCGCCGAACAGTACGCTCGAGCTGCGGCCTGCCGACCCACTGCCACCTACGCCCGCATCATCGCCCTCGACCTGGTCGCCGAGGGTGAACTGCACCTCTCCCAGGGCGGCATCGAGCAGGCCTGCGCCACCTGGACTCACGCGATGGACCACATGGACGGCGTGGCCTCCGCCCGCACTCGCAAGGCCGTCACCCGCATGCGGAGAGACCTGTCCCGCTTCTGGGCCCGCGGCCTGCGCTGCGCCATCCAGCTCGACGAACGCGCCATCGCTCTCCTGCGCGTTTGACCTGCACACGCGCCTGCCGCCCCCGCGCCGGCCCGATTTGTTGGTCCAGCCATCGTTGGCGTCCAGGGCACATCAAGGTGCCGACGAGAGCAGTGGGTAGCGGACGGGCAGAGGCGGTGGCCAGTCTGGTGGAACGCCCGGAGCGTACGGAGGGCCTTCGCCTTGTCACTCAGTCACCGTTGAGGACGCGGGTCATCCGCTCCAGGGCCCCCGTGCGAAGGGCCTCCTCGGCATGACCGATCACCCGGCGTGAGGCCAACTCGGGCATGGCAGGTCCTCCCTGCGACGATCGGCACCAGTGTGAAGCCCAACCGACATTCGTACGGTGCAGAAACCGACAGGCTGCAGGCGGCCAACCGACATTGGACAGGGCGAAAAGCCAGCAGACCACGGACCGGCGTCTGAGACGACGGATGTGACGCCCGGCAGAGCGCCTGAGGGCCTGGTCGAGGTTACAAACGGCTGACGTACGCGATCGACGCGAGGGCCAGGTTCTGTGGATCACCCGTGCCGGAATTCGACGGTAAGGATCATGGTTGGCGGCTTTGCTCAGAACTGCAGTTCTGACCAGTCGATCACCATGGGGATCGGGTTGCTGACGCTGGGAGCGCCACCCGATTCGTCCTTCATGAACGTGCCGATGTGCTTGTAAAGCATGGCTGCCCGATCCAGCCGATAGCGTTCGATGATCGACACACCAGAGCGGTCAAGCCGGACTATCCAGTAGTGCGGAATGCCAGCCTTGGCGTACTCCCCGAGCTTGTCGGTCGTGTCCTGGGTCTCGGACCCAGGAGAAACGATCTCCACGACGAGCAGCGCGTGCTCGGCGCGGAGCCGTTCGCCCCGCTCGCGGTCCAGGCACCGATAGAGGGCGACATCGGGGCGTCGGTTGAGCAGTGGCAGATCTCTGAGACGCAGATCCACATCGTTGTTCACGGTGACGCACTCGTGGCCCTTGCCCATCGCCTCGCGAGCATGACGTTCGAGCATGTTGGCCAGCCGCCGACCGGCGGTCTGATGATCTGGCGTTGGTGCCGCGCAGTAGACCACGTAACCGTCGACGATCTCGATGGCTTTGGCGATCTCTTCCGGAAGCGCCTCATACTCCTCGGCGGTGACCAACGCGGGCTGAGGACGGATGTTGAGAAGCCAACTGTCATCCGGTAGAGCTGTCATTCGGCATCTCCTCGTCACTGTCCGCCGAGCCAAGCCTACGGTCTATCCCTCATTTGGTGGGGACCACACGGGAGCGCACCTGGGCAGGGGCAACCGGCCTTGCTGCGAAGGAGGAGCCAGCAGCCACAGATCGCATGTTGAGCACCCAACTGCCATCCGGCGGGGCCGCATCCGGCATCTCCTCGTCACTGTCAGCCCACCGCTCGGCAGCCCATCCTTAGCATGGATTCATGGCCACGATAGGCGAACGTATTCGCAGCGTCCGGAAGCGCCGGGGCTTGACTCAGCAGGGCCTGGCCGACCTCGCGGGCGTATCCGCTTCGCTTATCCGCAAGCTGGAACAGGACGCGCGAAAAGACGTGCGTCTGGAGACGCTGCGCAAGGTCGCAGTGGCCCTCAAGGTGCCGACGACGTCGCTCATGGGCCAGCTGGACGCTGAGCCGGCGCACGAAGAAACACTCGATCTGTGGGCGCCGGTACGGCGGGCACTCTGCGGACTCGACGGTCAGCCCACAGAGGCGCCGACGCGAGAGGGTCTGGGCGACGCCTTGGAAGCGTCGATGCCGTTGTGGAAACAGGATCGCTACACACAGATCGCCGCCATGCTGCCCCCGATGCTCAGGGACGCAGACGCGCTGATAGAGATGGACCTGTTGCAGCGTCACATGCGAGGCAGGCTGCTGCACCTCGTCGGCTGGCTGATGACCCAGACGCGCCAGTTCGACGAGGCCGAGTTTGCGCTGTCCCGGGCCATGGACGACATGAACGACTCCCTGGACGCGGCGGCGACGATCAGCACACATTGCTGGCTTCTCCTGCGTCAGGGCCGCCTGGACGAAGCTCGCAAGATGGCGACGCGCTGGGCCGATGACGTGGAACCTCGTATCTCCTGCGCGACACCGCACCAGCTTTCCGCCTGGGGCTGGCTGCTGCTGCGGGCCTCTGCCGCTGCCATCCGCGACAACCGGCCCGGGGAGGCGGACGACACGATCCGCCTCGCGCGCACCGCGGCGGTGACCATGGGCCAGGATCTGACGCCGAGCGATGACTTCCTTCGCACCTTCGGGCCGGTGACCGTGGCGATGAAGCGGGTGGAGAACGCCATGATCGAGGACCGCCCGGACAAGGTCCTCCAGCTCTCCCAGACGATCCCGGTCACGGACCTGCGGCCAACCTCGAACAACCGGAACCGGCATCTCCTCGACGAGGCCGAGGCGCACCGCCGCATGCATCGGCAGAGTGAGGCCTTTGAGATCTTGCAGGGTGTTCGGCACGATGCCCCGGAGTGGATGACGAACCAGAGCTATGCCAGAGACATCCTGAAGGGAATCATCGGCAGACGGCGCTCTCTCACCGATGAAATGTGTGATCTCGCGGACTTTGTGCGACTTGAATACTGAGTTATGGCACCGCTCGTGTCACTTCCGCTGCAGGCCATCAGGAAGTGACACGAAATCGCACTTCCGAGCCTATTTGGCCTGCTCATAGCGTTGCAGTATGCATCCGGCCTCCATGGGTTCCCGTCCCATCAACGCACACGGGAAATCGCCGGTCACGCCGTCGCGCGCCGCCACGCGATTGAGCGATGAATTGGCGTCGCTCCGTCACCCGACGAACGCTAGGAGGGCCAGGGGCGATACGTCCAATACGCGCTGGACGATGAGTTGATATCTGTAGACGTATGGCCGCCCCGAACTTCCCCTGCCATGGCTGCATGCCTTCGTCGTGGTGGCCGACGAACTCCACTTCGGCACCCAGACAGTAATACGCATCACATCGACGGTCTCGGAATGCAACGCCTCTGGCTGCCTGCGTCGCGTAAGTTGACCGTCCGAACCGCTCGGCGGGCACGCCTGGCGCGAGTCCGGGCTCGGCACGTCCACCGACATTGACGCCCTGTCGGTGTACTCCTTGGTGTGCGGAGGTGGTACGGATAAATGCGAACCCACCTCGATACCCCAGGTGGTGACCAGTGACCCCTGCGGACACCCAGACCCGGTTGGAGCACGCCCTGACCCGCCTGCTGGCCGGCCAACCAACCTCCAGCGACAGAGCCTTGACTATCTCCAGCGTGTGCGGCGAAGCCGGCGTCGGCCGCGACTCCTACTACCGATCCCCACAGCAGTTCAAAGAACACCGTCGTTGCAGCGTTCGCCCGCCGCGAGGCACAGCAACCCGAGTCGGTGACGTTGCGGGAGGAGAACGCCGCACGCAAGCGCCAGAAGAAGCAGATCGTCCAGGAGAACGCACGTCTTCGTGGCGGCTGACCACCCAGGCCCAATGGACCACCGGGACCGACAACATCGGTAAATTCAGGCTCGACCCGTCCCCTCACGGGCGAAGTTCGGTTCCGCCGCTTCCAGTCGCGGTACCGAGATACCCAACCGCCGTGCTTCGGCCAGGGTGTCCCGGCAGACCTCACGCGGCTCCTCGGCGTCGGGGTCGGAGTGCGCCGCGAAACTCACGCGCAGGGGCGCCATATGAGCAGTCAGCCAGGCGAGCGCGGGGGCCGTCAGCCAGGTGGGCGCCCGGAACAGCAGCACACCGCCCCGGTGACGTCGCAGGTCAAGGCCGCGCGCCTGGAGGAGCGGCAGCAGCTCGCGGCCGGCCAGCAGCCCCTCGCGCAGGTCACCCGTTGCCCCGGCCAGCTTGGACAGGGAACCCAGCCGCAGCCCCTGCGAGAACAGGCCGGCATCCGACACGAAATGGACCCACAGCCAGCCGCGGAAGTCGGGCCGCTCCTTGAGCCGGAGCCCGGCCCCGCGAAACGCCTGGCGCACGGCCTGCTCCCGGTCGGTCGGGGGCTGGCCGAGGGTGCCGAAGACGACCGACGGCAGCAGCATCCCACGGAGCACGCCGTCCGCGCCGAAACCGCCACCGGCCTGGGGAAAGCCCCAGGCGATCCGGTCGACAGGGAGTGCACCGATCGCGGCCAGCGGCTCGGTCCAGATGTTGCCGAAGACCAGCACCGTGGCCTGGCCGACACGTGGGGTCAGGAAGGCTGCCGCCTCCGCGAGGCGGTGGTGCGACACGCTGAGCACGATCAGGTCGAAGTCGTGGTCCGGCTCCAGCGCCTCGCGGTAGCGCACCGGCCACTTCTCGACGACGCGCTGCCCCCACACCCGGCGCCGCGTATCGAACAGGTCGAGGTCCACTGCGTCTCCGTACGTCGCCGCGCGGCCCGGCCGGACGTAGAACTCGACGTCATGTCCCGCCTGTTGCAGGGCCCAGCCATAGATGGTGGCGATCACGCCTCGGCCGAACATCAGGATCTTCACGCTGCACCTCGTGGGGTACGATCGATTTGGAGGTCATCTCCACTTTCCAAAATATGGAGGTCATCTCCATTTTGTCAACAGGGGGCAGCGCATGACCGCCGACAAGCCGCTGCGGGCCGACGCCCAGCGCAAGCGCGAGGCCCTGCTCGCCACGGCCCGGGAGGTCTTCGACGCCGGAGGCTTCTTCGACCTGCGCTTCGATGACTTCGCTCGGCTGGCCGGGGTGGGCACCGGAACGCTGTACCGCCACTTCCCCACCCGGGAGGCCCTGGCCGAGGCGGTCTACCACGGCGAGGTCGCCGCGCTGTGCGACCGCGCCCGCCAGCTACAGACCACGCTGCCCGCGGCGGAGGCGTTGGCGACCTTCCTACGCGGCATGGTCGACCACATAGCTGCCCACGAGGGCCTGGCCCGGACGCTGGCCACGCTATGGGCCGATCGCTCGGGTGCCCTCGCCGAGGGCAGCCGGGCGCTGGAGCAGGCAGTCACCGACCTGGTAGCCGCCGCCGTGCGGGACCGCGCCGTTCGCGACGACGTGGACGCCGGTGCCGTGATGATGGCGCTGCACGGCATCGGCGCCGCCCATGACCGCCCCAACTGGCGGGCCGAGGCCGACGATCTCATCACCCTCGTACTGGACGGACTACGCCGCCCGCAATGACAAGATGCGACACCAGGTCGCATGCCTCGAGCTCTGAGGGCGCCTCGGTTATGTCGACTTCATCACAACCGAGACCGCCTCAATGTGACCACCATGCCTGCGACATCACCGTTGTTCCCGCGTCTCGCTCCCGACACGCAGCGAAGTCGCTGCACCGCACGTCGCTACTGCCTTCTCTGACAGCCTCTTAGCTGCACAAACGCGAGGATCAAGCCTCCAGCGAGCGGAACGACCCCCAGAGAGGTCTTCTGATGCGGCGAGGCACGGTAGGGCCGGCTTCACCGCGCCATGGGCCTCCGGCCAGGCATCTCGCGCATTTCAACCGGCCAACCCGGCGAAGCGCTGGGAAGGCTGTCCGAGCGGAGCGAGGTCCTCCAGGGGGCGGGCGGTAGCCCGCCTGGGAGAACGTCCGGAGCGTAGCGGAGGCCCTTGCAGTGCGCGTAAGCGCCAAAGGAAGAGCGCCGAACTTCCAGAGCGCGAAGCGCCGATTGTGCGCCCTTTGTGGAGGGGCGGGCGTCAAACGGCCAACCACCCAAACGGGTAACGGGTGGGAGGGCGAAAGACGCCCGGTGAAGGCGTGTTAGCTGATCTTGTGGACCCAGCTGTGGGTGTCGGGGCGGGAGCCGTACTGGATGCCCACCAGTTCCTCGCGGATGCGCATCGTCACTTCCCCAGGGGTGCCGTCGCCCACGGTCCACGCGCGGTCCGTGCCCTTGACCGAGCCCACCGGGGTCACCACTGCCGCCGTCCCGCAGGCGAACACCTCCGTGAGTTCGCCCGACTCGCAGCCCGCCTGCCACTCCTCCGTCGAGATAAGGCGTTCTGACGCCTCCAGGCCCAGGTCGGCGGCGAGGGACAGGATGGAGTCGCGGGTGATGCCGGGCAGCAGGGTGCCGGTCAGCGCGGGGGTGACCAGTTTGTCGCCGAAGACGAAGAACAGGTTCATCCCGCCCATCTCCTCCACGTACCGGTGCTCGTGCGCGTCCAGCCACACCACCTGGTCGCAGCCCTGCTCGACGGCCTGCCGCTGGGCGACGAAGGCGGCGGCGTAGTTGCCGCCGCACTTGGCGAAGCCGGTGCCGCCGGGGGCGGCGCGGGTGTACTCGGTGGAGAGCCAGACGGAGACGGGCTTGACGCCGCCGGTGAAGTAGGAGGCCGCCGGGGAGGCGATGACCATGTACCGGTAGGTGCGGGACGGGTAGTTGACGCCGAGGCCGACCTGGGTCGCGATGATGAACGGGCGTAGGTAGAGGCTGTGGCCCTCGGTCGTGGGGACCCAGTCCTTGTCGGTCTGGACGAGGAGTTCGAGCGACTCGACGAACACCTCTTCCGGAAGCGACGGCATCGCCATGCGCTCGGCCGAGGCGTTGAAGCGGGCCGCGTTGGCATACGGGCGGAAGGTCGCGATCGAGCCGTTGGCCTGGCGGTACGCCTTGAGCCCCTCGAACAACTCCTGCGCGTAGTGGAACACCGAGGTGGCCGGGTCGAGCGACAGCGGCCCGTACGGCTCAAGCCGGGCGTCGTGCCAGCCCTCGCCCTCGGTGTAGTCGATCGAGATCATGTGGTCGGTGAAGGTCTGCCCGAACCCGGGGTTCGCCAGTACCTGCTCCCGCTCGGCCGCAGTGCGAGCGTGGTCGGATAGCTGCACGTCGAAGCTGAGCTTCTGAGCGATGGTCATGACGGAGGTCCTTCTCTCTACGGTCCTGGACAAACTCTACGGTTCTGGACGGTCTCTGCGGTTCGTGACAGTCACTGCTGAGCAGGTCTGCACTTCCTAGTGTCTCGCCATTTGGGATCGTAAGTGGCCAATGGGGTGCTTTGGCCGTTTAGACGCGAAAAAGCGCCTGGCGGTCCTTATGTGGACCGCCAGGCGCTTGGGGAGCTGGGCGGCCCTAGCTCGATACTCGCGCGGTGATGTCGTCACCGATCTCGTTTGTGGAGCGGCCCGCCCAGCCGGCCAGGCGCTCGACGATGTCGTCGGCGACGGCCTGCTCGACCCTGGCCGCCTCGGCGGTCAGGCCGAGGTGCTCCAGGAGCATGGCGACCGACAGGATCGTGGCGGTCGGGTCGGCCTTGCCCTGCCCGGCGATGTCGGGGGCGCTGCCGTGCACCGGCTCGAACATGCTGGGCGCGGTGCGCTCCGGGTTGATGTTGCCGCTGGCCGCCAGGCCGATGCCGCCCGCGATCGCCGCGCCGAGGTCGGTGATGATGTCGCCGAAGAGGTTGTCGGTGACGATCACGTCGAACCGCTCGGGCTGGCTCACGAAGAACATCGAGGCCGCGTCGATGTGGCAGTAGTCGGTGGTGACCTCGGGGTATTCCTCGCCCACGCGGTTGACCGTGCGCTGCCAGAGGTCGCCGGCGTAGGTCAGGACGTTGGTCTTGTGGACGAGCGTCAGCTTCTTGCGCGGGCGGGACTTGGCCTTCTCGAACGCGTAGCGGACGACCCGCTCCACGCCGTAGGCGGTGTTGAGCGACTCCTGGGTGGCGATCTCGTGAGGTGTGCCACGGCGCATGACGCCACCGGTGCCCGCGTAGAGGCCCTCGGTGCCCTCGCGGACGACGACCATGTCGATGTTCTCGGTGGGGGTGTCGGCCAGCCGGGTCTCGACGCCGGGGAACAGCTTGACCGGGCGCAGGTTGACGTAGTGGTCGAAGACGAAGCGGAGGCGGAGCAGCAGGTCGCGCTCCAGGATGCCGGGCGGCACGCTGGGATCGCCCACGGCGCCGAGCAGAATCGCGTCATAGCCGCGCAGCTCTTCGAGCACGGCGTCGGGCAGCGTCTCACCGGTACGGTGATAGCGGGCGGCACCCAGGTCGTAGTGGGTGGCCTCGATCTTGGTCCCGACTGCCTCCAGGACCTTCAGCCCCTCGGCGACGACCTCGGCGCCGATGCCGTCTCCGGGGATGACGGCCAGGCGAATATTCCGCGACTCCATGTGCGTACCTTACCCGCTTGTCTCGACTGACGAGCACGACATCTCACGTCTTGGACAGGACCTTCCAAAAGACCAGGGGTCAGCCCTGTCTGGCGTCGAAGATCAGGTCCCAGGCCCTGGTTCGGGCGTGGGCGACCGCGCCCAGCAATACTCCACTGTCCCCCAAAGCGCTGGCGACCACCATCGGCCGCAGGGGGCCCAGCTCCGCGATCCGATCCTCTATCGCCGCGCCCAGCAGGTCCAGGTTGCGGCCCACTCCGCCGCTCAGGACGATGACCTCCGGATCCAGGACCGCCGCCACCGCCACCAGAAGACCGCCGATGCGGCGCCCTTCGGCCTCCACCACCGAGCGGGCCGCCGGGTCTCCGGCCGCCGCCACCGCGAAGACCTCCTTGGCCGTCTCGAGGTCCAGCCCGGCCGCCCTGGCCGCCCTGACCACGCCGGGAGCCGAGGTCACCGTCTCCGTGGCACCGTGGGCCAGGGCGTCGTCCGTAAAGGGTGGGACGTAAGGGGGCGAGTCCGTGGGGACATAGGAAACCTCTCCCGCCGCTCCCCTGGCTCCGACATACAGCTCGCCGTTGATGACGATGCCCATCCCGACGCCCGTACCGATGGAGACCAGGGCGAAGTTGGCCTTGCCGCGCCCCTCCCCGTACGTGTGCTCGCCGACCGCCGCCAAGTTGATGTCGTTCTCGATGGTCAGCTCCACGTCGAGCGCCGACCGGAGGCGACCCGCCAGGTCGGGCGGGCCCGGCAGGTTGGGCGCGAAGTCCAGGCGGCCCCGGGCCGGGTCGTAGACGCCGGGCGAGCCGACCACCGCGCAGGCGATCACCGACCAGTCGAGCTCGGCCTCCCTGGCCGCGGCGCGGCACAGGTCGCCCACGAGGACCGCGAGCTCGGCGGAGTCGCGGGCGGTGTTGCGCCCGTCGGTCCGGCCCGCGAACGTGCCGCGCAGGTCGGCCACGGCGACGCGGATCCAGTCGCGGCCGATGTCGATGCCCGCCACGTGGGTGGAGGCCGCGTTCATGTCGTAGAGCGAGGTCACCGGGCCCGGCCGGCCCGACACCTCGCCGACCAGGTGCACCAGCCCGTCTTCCTCCAGCCCGGCGAGCGCCGCCGAGACCGTCGGCTTCGACAGCCCGGTGATCTTGGCCAGATCGGCCCGTGACGCCGGGCCGTTCGCGTGGAGCTGGTCGAGCAGCCGACGCTCGTTCAGCACCCGTAGCAGTCGCGGATTTCCCAGCCCACCTCGCATCTTCAGCCCTCCTCGCGCCAAACTCTAGCCAACGACCCTGGTAGTAAACTAGCTTTCTTACCAACCAACGAACAGCCGGGCGGGCCCACTCGAGAGGACGATGTGCGATGGACCGAGCATGGCGACTGATTCCGGCCGCGGCGCTCTTGCTGACCGCCGCCGCCTGCGGAAACTCCGCCGGCACCGGCGGCAGCACGGCGAGCGCGAGCGCCGGGGTGGCATCCAAGACGATCGCCCTCTTCCTGCCCGAGTCCAAGACCACGCGCTATGAAGCGTTCGACCGCCCGCTGTTCGAGGCGAAGGTGAAGTCGCTCTGCGCCGACTGCAAGATCCTCTACAGCAACGCCGAGCAGGACGCGGCCAAGCAGCAGCAACAGGTCGAGGCGGCCCTCACCCAGGGCGCGAACGTCCTGGTGCTGGACGCCGTCGACGCCAACGCGGTGGCACCGCTGGTCAACCAGGCCAAGCAGAAGAAGATCCCGGTGATCGCCTACGACCGGCTGATCTCCGGCATCGACTACGCGTACTACGTCTCGTTCAACAACGTCCGGGTCGGCGAGATGCAGGGCCAGGCCCTGCTCGACGCGATGAACGCCAAGGGCACGACGGCCAAGGGACAGATCGTGGAGATCCACGGCGCCCCGACCGACCCCAGCTCGGCCGACTACAAGAAGGGCGCCAAGAGCGTCCTGGACGGCAAGGTCAAGGTCGGCAGGGAGTTCGACACGCCCGACTGGAGTCCCGACAAGGCCCAGCAGCAGATGGAGCAGGCGATCACCGCCATCGGCCGGGACAACATCGTGGGCGTGCTGTCGGCCAACGACGGCATGGCGGGCGGCGCCATCGCGGCCATGAAGCGCGCGGGCTACAAGCAGCTGCCGCCGATCACCGGGCAGGACGCCGAGCTGGCCGCCGTGCAGCGCATCCTCACCGGCGAGCAGTACATGACCATATATCTGGACATCAGGGCTGAGGCGGAGAAGTCCGCCGAGCTGGCCGTGGCCGTGGCCAAGGGCGAGCAGCCCGCCGCGACCAGCAAGGTCAACAACGGCACCGTGGACATCCCCGCCTTCCTCCTCGACCCCATCGCCGTCACCGCGGACAAGGTCAAGGACACGATCGTGAAGGACAAGTTCTACACGGCCGACCAGATCTGCACCGCCGAGGTCAAGGCGGCCTGCGCGAAGGCGGGCATCCAGTAGTGCTCTCCGCGACAGGCATCTCCAAGCGCTACGGCGCGGTCCAGGCCCTCGACGGCGCGAGCCTCCACCTGCGTCCCGGCGAGGTCACCGCCCTCATGGGCGACAACGGCGCGGGCAAGTCCACGCTGGTCAAGGCCATCTCGGGGGTGGTCGTCCCGGACGAGGGCACGATCACGCTCGACGGCACGCCGGTCAAGATCGCCAACCCGCACGACGCGCAGGCGCTCGGCGTCTCGACCGTCTACCAGGACCTCGCGCTCTGCGAGAACCTGGACGTGGTGGCCAACCTGTTCCTCGGTACGGAACGCCGCCGCTGGTCGCTGCTGCGTCACATCGCGATGGAACGCGCCACCCGCGACCTGCTTCAGCAACTTGACGTACGTATCAGGGACATCAGGGTGCCTGTCGCCATGCTGTCAGGCGGTCAGCGCCAGTCCGTGGCGATCGCCAGGGCACTGATCGGCGAGCCACGCCTGGTCATCCTGGACGAGCCCACCGCCGCGCTGGGCGTGGAGCAGACCGCCCAGGTGCTCGCGCTGATCGGCCGGCTGCGCGATCGCGGGCTCGCGGTCCTGGTCATCTCGCACAACCTGGCCGACGTCCGGGAGGTGAGCGACCGCGTGGTGGTGCTGCGTCTGGGACGCAACGCCGGCGACTTCGGTACGGCAGACACCACGCAGGAGGAGATCGTGGCCGCGATCACGGGGGCAGGGCGATGACCGACACGCTGGCGCGCAAGCCTTACACGCCGAAGGTCGCCGTCGAGCGGCTGAGACAGGGCGACGTCGGCGCGTGGCCGGTCGTCGGCGGGCTGGTGGCGATCGCGATCGTCTTCAGCGCGCTCAACGACCGCTTCCTCGCGCCGGAGAACCTCACGAACCTGGCCCTCCAGATGGCCGCGACCGGCACGATCTCGCTAGGCATCATCATGGTGCTGCTGCTCGGCGAGATCGACCTGTCGGCCGGCTCGGTCAGCGGCCTGTGCGCGACGATCATGACCATCATGCACGTCAAGCAGGGCTGGAACCCGCTGGCGGCCATCTTGGTCGCCCTCGCGGCGGGGGCGGGGATCGGGCTGATCCACGGGCTGATGTTCACCAAACTGCGGATGCCGTCGTTCGTGGTCACGCTGGCCGGGCTGATGGGCTGGCTCGGGCTGCTGCTCTTCCTGCTGCGGCAGGGCGGCACGATCAACCTGCCGTTCACCGGGTTCATCTCGAAGCTGAGCGACACCTGGTTGCCGTCCTGGCTGTCGTGGCTGCTGGTGGCGGCTCTGGTGCTCGTCTCGGGCGGCGCGGCGCTGCTCACCCGGCGTCTCAGGCTGGCCGCCGGGCTGCCCGTCACCCCGCTGTGGTGGCTGCTGGTCAGAACGGGCGGCCTGGCCGTCCTGCTCGCGGCGGGCGTGGTCATCATGTCGGCCGACCGGGGCGTGCCGCTGCTGCTCATCATCTTCGGCGCGCTGGTGGTGGTGTTCGATCTCGTGCTCAGGCATACCGCGTTCGGCAGGCATGTGTACGCCGTGGGGGGCAACGCGGAGGCGGCCAGGCGGGCCGGGATCAACGTGACGCGCATCAGGATCCTGGCGTTCATGCTGGCCTCCACGCTGGCGGCGGCCGGGGGCATCCTGGCGGCCAGCCGGCTGTCGGCGGTCAACCAGCAGTCGGGCGGCAGCGACATCCTGCTCATGGCGATCGCCGCGGCGGTCATCGGGGGCACCTCGCTGTTCGGCGGGCGGGGGCGGGCCTATGACGCGCTGCTCGGGGTGCTGGTGATCCAGTCGATCACCAGCGGCATGTACCTGCTCAGCGTCGACTCCTCCGTACGTTTCATGGTGACGGCCGCGGTGCTGGCCCTGGCCGTGGCGATCGACTCGCTGGCCCGCCGGGGAGCCGCCCAGTGAGCCGCGTGCTGGGCATCGATGTGGGCGGCACGAAAGTCGCCGTCGGCGTGTCCAGCTCCGACGGGCCGGAGATCGTCGAGCGGATCCGGCTCGACACCGGCGCCGGCACCCTGGAACGGGCCCTGGCGGCGGCCCGGGACCTGGACGGCGCGCCGGCCGCCGTGGGCTTCTCGACCTGCGGCGTCATCCGCGACGGCCGGATCTGGCTGGCCCCCAACGTGCCCGGCTGGGAGGGGCTGGAGCTGCCCAGGCTGCTGCGCGAGGAGTACGGCGCGATCCCGGTGGCGATCGACAACGACGTGAAGGCGGCCGCGGCGGCCGAGCTGCGCTGGGGAGCGTTGCGCGGCGTGTCGGCGGGCGTCTACCTGAACCTGGGCACCGGGCTGGCGGCGGCGCTGGTGGTGAACGGCCAGGTGGTGTCCGGGGCGCACGGCGCGGCCGGCGAGATCGGCTACTTGCAGGCCGTTCCGGGAGAGCCCGCCTTCGCCGACGGGCACGTTCCCCTGGAGGAGCGGGTCTCGGGCGGCGCGCTCGCGGCCCGGGGCACGGCCCTGCTGGGCCGCGAGACCACGGCGGCCGACCTGTTCGCCCTGTCCGCCTCGGCCCCCGGCTCGGCGGTCGCGGAGCTGGTGGACGAGGCGCTCGGGCTGCTGGCCATGAACGCGGCGAACCTGTGCGCGACCTTCGACCCCGAGTGCCTGGTGGTCGGTGGCGGCATGATGGGCGCGGCCGACCTGATCATGCCACGCCTGACAGCCGAGCTGCGGCGGGCCGTACCCTTCCCGCCCGAGGTACGCCCGGCGCGGTTCGCCGACGACGCCCCGCTGCTCGGCGCGCTGGCCCTCGCCCATGCCGCTTCACAGTCTTCATAAGTTCGTGAAACGGGTGTAGCTTCGACGGCATGGCTCCTGAAAAGGTGCGGCTGACCGCCGAGAAGGCCACGCTCCTCGCCACCCTGTACGGCAGGGCACTGGACGCCCGCTCACCGCGTCCCATACTCGACGACCGCCTGGCGGCCGCGACCGTCGAGCGCATCGACCACGACTTCAGCGACACCGGCATGGACCAGCGCATGGCCGGCTCGGTCGCGATCCGGGCCCGCTTTCTGGACGGCTGGGCCAGGGAGTTCCTCGCCCGGCACGCCGAGGCGACCGTGCTGCATCTGGGCTGCGGTCTCGACACGCGGGCCCACCGCCTGGACCCGCCGCCGAGCATCGACTGGTACGACGTGGACTATCCAGACGTCATCGACCTACGGCGACGGCTGTATCCGGAGGAGCACCGGACGATCGGCACCTCGGTCACCGACCTCGGCTGGCTGGACCAGGTGCCCGCGGGCAAGCCGGTGCTGGTCATCGCCGAGGGCCTGTTCTACTACCTCGACCCGGCGGAGGGCCGCGCGCTGGTCAGGGCGATCGTCGACCGTTTCCCAGCGGCCAGTTCGTCTTCGACGCGCTCAGCCCCTTCGGGCTGCGTCTGCAGAAGCTCAACAAACCGGTCAGGAAGGCCGAGGCCACGATGCACTGGGGCATGGACGGCCCGGCCGACCTGCTGTCGATCAGTCCGAAGCTACGCCTGGTCACCGCGATGAGCGCCTTCGACCTGCCCGGCTACGGCAGCCTGTCGGCGTCGCACCGGATCTCGGTCGGGCTCGCCAAGGTCGTGCCCGGATTCAGGAGGATGGCGGCCTTCTACCGGCTGGAGTTCTGAGGGCAACCGGCCAGAGTGGTGAGGGCTTCCGGCCGGACTTCTGAGAGCAACCGGCCGGAGTTCTGCGGGCTTCCGGCCGGAATTGGCGGTTAGCGGCCGGTGTTCTGCGGGGCGCCGCCGTTGTCCCTGCGGTCCAGGGCGGTCTGCAGGGCCTCGGTCGCCTCATCAGCGGTCTCGTCGGTGGAGTTCCAGGCATACATCTCGTACATGTGTGTCTCATCTCATTTCGCGGGGCGTCGTGTGCTGTGCGGTCGGACTCCGGTCACGAATCCGACCGGGCCTGAGCTCGTAGGGTCCGGATCGCGGACCGGACGATGGGGCTTACCGGTCGACGCAACGCCGCACACCACGGCGGGTCGTCGACCTGCCCTAACAGGCCCCGCCGCGGCAGGTAATAAGTACGAGAACCTGGCGCATCATCCGAAAGAATACCTGGCGGTAGTTTGGCTGTCTCGTTGGACGTCCTACTATCTCGCATCCTGAGACAGAAAAACGGCTGCCGCGGACGCGACAGCCGTTGATCCTGGAACGCTCTGAAGAAGGGGTCAGTCCTCCAGGTCAACCGAGCGGCCGCTCTCGGCGCCGATCTCGGTGCCGATCTGCTCGACCACGTCGGCCGGGATGGCGGAGTCGACCGTCAGCGCGATCAGCGCCTTGCCACCCTTGGCGTCACGGGCCACCTGCATCGAGGCGATGTTGACGCCGTGCTCACCGAGCAGGCGGCCGACGACGCCGACGATGCCGGGCCGGTCGGTGTAGGTGAAGAACGACAGGTGCGCGGTCGGCTCGATCTCCATCTCGTAGCCGTTGACCTCGACGATCTTCGTGATCTGGCGCGGGCCCGACAGCGTGCCCGAGACCGAGACGCGGCGGCCGTCGGCGAGCACGCCGCGCACGGTGACCACGTTGCGCCAGTCGGGGCTGTCGGAGCTGGTCACCAGATTGACGGAGATCCCGCGGTCCTTGGCGAGGAGCGGCGCGTTCACGTACGTGACCGAGTCCTCGACCACGTCGGCGAAGATGCCCTTGAGCGCGGCCAGCTCGATCACCCGGACGTCCTGCGAGGCGATCTCGCCGCGCACCTCGACGTCGAGCTTCGTGGCGACCTCGCCCGCCAGCGCGGTGAAGACGCGGCCCAGCTTCTCGGCCAGCGGCAGGCCCGGCTTGACGTCCTCGGCGACCGCGCCGCCCTGGACGTTGACCGCGTCGGGCACGAACTCGCCGGCGAGGGCGAGCTTGACACTCCGCGCGACCTGGGTGCCGGCCTTCTCCTGGGCCTCGTGCGTGGAGGCGCCCAGGTGCGGCGTGACAACGACCTGGTCGAGCTCGAACAGCGGGCTGTCGGTGCAGGGCTCCTTGGAGAACACGTCGATGCCCGCCCCGGCGACACGGCCCTCCTTGATCGCCGAGTAGAGCGCGGCCTCGTCGACGATGCCGCCGCGGGCCACGTTGACGATCCGCACCGACGGCTTGACCTCGTGCAGCTCCTTGTCACCGATCAGCCCGAGCGTCTCCTTGGACTTGGGCAGGTGCACGGTGATGAAGTCGGCCTGCTTGATGACCTCTTCGAGGCTGACCAGCTTGACGCCCATCTGGTCGGCGCGGGCCGGCGGCAGGTAGGGGTCGTAGGCGATCAGCTCGACGCCGAACGGCTGCAGGCGCTGGGCCACGAGCTGACCGATCTTGCCCAGGCCGAGGATGCCGACGACCTTCTCGTCGAGCTCGACACCGGTGTACTTGGACCGCTTCCACTCGCCGTTCTTCAGCGCGGCGTGCGCCTGGGCCGTGTTGCGGGCGCTGGCCAGGATGAGCGCGACGGTCTGCTCGGCGGCGCTGGTGATGTTGGAGGTCGGGGCGTTGACCACCATCACACCGGCCTTGGTGGCCGCCTCGACGTCGACGTTGTCGAGCCCGACGCCGGCCCGTGCGACCACACGCAGCTTCGGCGCCGCGGCGATGGCCTCGGCGTCGACCTGCGTGGCGGAGCGGACGATGAGCGCGTCCACGTCGGCGAGCGCGGGCAGCAGCTGCGAGCGGTCGGCGCCGTCGGTGTGGCGGACCTCGAAATCGTTGGCGAGTACGGCGAGGCCTGCCTCGGACAGCTCCTCTGCGACCAGTACGACGGGCTTGCTCATGGAAGTGGATCCTTAGGGGCAGCTGGGCGGGCATTGAGGGACACGTCTCCGGGACCCTCGGATCGCCTCCGAGTCTATCCGCGCTTGTGAATGTGTTCACGAGTGACCCAGGATCTGAGACGGCTGGCGCCATACCCCGTGTCCCGCAAACTCATCCAGACTGCTCCCATCTTTGTCTTGATCGGGGGATTTCTTGGCTATTAGCCTGATAAGCCGTGACCGACTACCTATGGTTCGTCATATGAGCATCGGGAATCCTGCGCTTGCCGACGTGCTCGCCCAGCATGGCAATCCACATCGCCTGCTGGCGGCGCTCGCTGATGGTGGGGTTCTGGTGGCAGTGCGACCAGACCGATCAGTCGTCCTGGGTACGACCCAGGCCGGCGACAGAGTGCTGCTCGGATACACGGGCGCGGCTACGTACGCCCGGCACCGCGGCAGTCACTCCCTCTCCGCCTGCGATCCGGACACGATCCTCGACATCCAGCGCGTCACGGGTGTGCGGGAGATCGTGATCGACGCGGCGGGGCCCGCAGCGGCGGCCGTGCCCATCGACGACCTCCAGCGCTTCCTCGCTTCCACGCGATCGGGGCCTCATCCAGTGCTGTCGGGCGCCGTCCCCGCCGCGTACGCGACGGGCGCGATGGCCACGGTGTCACGGGGAGCCGCGCTCGCCCAGGTGGCGCCGCCCTCGCCGGACGCGCCCGCGCTGCCGTGGATACCGGCGCCGCGACCGCACCTGTCGGGGCCCATGCAGCAGGTCGACCCCGGTTACCGGCGGTGCACGCACCCGATCCTGCCCGCCCTGCGGCGGGCCATCGGGAACCTGCTCATGGACTACCCGCTCGTGCACCACGTCTGGATCTCCGAGGCGCGCACCGCCTCGGGGGCGCCGGGGATCATGCTGCACGTGAAGGTGCACATGTCGGCCGCCGAGGACGTGGTCCGCGACCTGCACCGAGGGGCCCGCGCCCGGTTGCCGCAGTTCGCGGCGAGCGGGGCGCCCATCCTGATGGCCCGGGTGGCGGACTCGCGCAGTGAACGCCGGATGATCGAGATCGGCGCGCACGTGGTCTGCGCCGACGTGATCGACTAACCATGCTCGTGACCGGGGCCCGCATCGAGCGGACCGCGGTCACGAGCACGCGCGTACGCCTTACGTCAGGCGGCGAGCCAGCTCCAGCCGCGTCCCGGCGAACGCCCAGGCCACCAGCGCCGCCAGCAGCGGCAGTCCCACCACGAACGCGAGGAGGAACAGCCAGGGGATGGAGATCGTCGTGGGCCCGGGAGTGAACCAACTCGCCCCCTGGACCCCGTTGTGGCGGCTCATCGGCCACGACAGCGCGATTCCACCCACGACCCCGGCCACGACGCCGACCAGCGCGCCCAGCCCGGCGATGTAACCCGCCTGACCAGCCACCACCAGCCGCCGGACACGCGGCGGGGCGCCGACCGCCGACATGGTGTTCAGGTCGTGGCGCATGTCGGCCGCGGCGAGCCCGGTGGCCGCGAACGTGCCGCCGAGCACCAGCACCATGGCGGCGCCCAGCAGGATCCAGAACACCTGCGTGAACGAGCCTTCCCTGGGACTCTCGACGTAGAGGTCGGCCTCGTTCCCGACCACCGAGAGGTACTGTCTCAGGCGGGCCTGATCCGTCGGCTGGTACATGGCGTACAGCCGCCGCTCCTTCACCTGCGCTCCGATGGTCCGCAGCACCTCCGGTGGAACGACCCCGCCACTGACTCGCGGATCGGCGGCGCTCGCCAGCACGGCGGGAACCTGCTTGCGGCCGATCTTGCCATCCTCCCCGTAGGACTTCAGGGTGGCCAGGCCGTCCTTGATCAGCGCCGGATCGAACACCACGATCTTGCCCGCGGCCAGGGCCGCGGCGGCCTGCGGGTCCCGACGTCCCTGGATGAAGGCGAGCAATCGCGCGTCACCGACCGGAAGCTCACCTCCGTAAGAGGACTCCCCGCACCGCCCATCGCAGCGCCGGTCGAGGTCGATCCACGCCCGACGGCCCTGGGAGTCCACCGGACTCAGGGCCGGAAGCAGCTGGATCTTCGGCAGCTCGCGCTCGACCGCCGCCCGCACCCTGGCCCAGCCGCTGTCGTCCAGCTTGACGGCTTCGATCTTGATGCTGCCCGTCGGGGCGTAGGGATGGTAGGCGGCGTCGTAGGCCGCGTCGGAGCTGGCGAGCCCGGTGCCGAACGCGACCGCCGCCGTGGTGGCCGCCATGACGGCGGCCATCGCGGAGGCCGTACGGGACCGGTGGCGCGAGGCGTCGCGGACCGACAGGCGCAGCGGGAGCGGCAGCCGGGCGGCGAACCGGCTCGTCCGGCGCACCAGCCACGGCATCAACGCGACCAGCCCCAGCACGACCAGCCCCAAGGCCGCGACGAGCGGCAACTCCTGGCCGCGCGTACTCAGCCTGACCAGGGCCAGCCAGAGGAGGACCAGTCCGGCCACCACCAGCAGCAGACCGAGCACCGGACGACCCGCACGGTCGCGGAGCTCGCCTTCACGGCCCGCCAGCACCTGGGCAGGGCTCTGCCGCGCGGCCTGAAAGGCGGGCACCAGAGCGGCGATCAGCCCGCTCACCACGCCCAGCGCGGCTACGCCCGCGACACTCGCCCACGGCACCTCACGCGGGCCGAGCGAACCGAGCAGCCCCTCGGCCAACGGCACCGTCGCCAAGGCGCCTCCGACGCCGATGACCGTCCCGGCCAGCGCCGCCGCGCCGCCGAGCACCAGCCCGTCGGCGAGCACGATGGCCCGCAGGTGCGCCCCCGAACCGCCCTGTGCCGCGATCACGGCCAGTTCCCGCCGGCGGCGCCGCAGTCCCACGGCGAACGCGGGTCCGGCCAGCAGGACCGTCTCCATGACGATGAAGACGACGGCGAGCGCGATCGCGATCAGCTGGTCTCTGTCCAGGGCACCTTGGGGGGCATCGGCGGGCGGATCCTCGATGACGGCTCTCGACTGGACCAGCAGCCCTTGGGCGTTCAGCGCCTCCACCCGCGACCAACCGAACGGCGTGGCGGTGTCGGCGAGCCAGCCGGTGCCGTTGCCGTTGTTCTTGTCCGCCAGGAGCGCACCTTGGAGTCCGACGAACTCCCGCACACCCGGCCAGTTCGGAAACTCGATCACGCCGACCACGCGCACCCGCTTGTTCGCCCGGATCACATTGACGGTGTCGCCGACCTTGACTCCCTGCTCCACGACCGCGGGTGTCACCACGACCTCGCCGGAAGCGGCCGGGAGCCTGCCCTCCGTCAGGCGCCGCATCCCCCGCGTCATCGGGTCCCGCAGGTCCACCTCACTGGCGTCCCCCCACTGATAGCCATCCTTGCCCACGAACACCACGGTGCCTTTGTCGTACGGGATGAGCCGGCCGTCGACCAGCGCGGCCACCCTTGCGGTCGTCCACGGCGGAGACTTGGGCGGCTCTCCGTCGCTAGACCAGCTCTTGCCCGAGACGTCCTGCTCGATCCGGCTCTGCCCCGCCGACGAGGTGGCGATCCGCGCGTCCGCGCTGCCCAGCTCGGCGGTCAGTCCCTCCCGCATGTCCACGTGGAGCGTGGCGTACCCCGTGAGCACGCCGGTGATGAGCAGCACCGGCAGGCCGATCATCACCATGATCAGCGCGGTCCGGCCCTTGAACCGCAGCGCGTCCCTGCGGGAGATCCGCAGCGCGGCGGTGAACGCGCTCATCGGGCGCTCTCCAGAGGTACGGCCGTCGAGTCGGCGATCTCCCCGTCGCGCAGGAACACCACGCGGTCGGCCCACCCGGCGTAGCGGGGCTCGTGGGTGACCAGCAGCACCGCCGCGCCCTCGTCGCAGCGCTCGCGCAGCAGCCGCAGGATCTCGTCGCCGCTCGCCGTGTCGAGCGCCCCCGTGGGCTCGTCGGCCAGCACCAGGCGCCGCTCACCGACCAGCGCCCTGGCGATCGCCACACGCTGCCGCTGCCCGCCGGACAGCTCCCCGGGGAAGCGGTCGGCGACATGGTCCACCCCCACCGAGGCCAGTACGGCCAGCGCCTCCTCGCGGGCCTGCCGCGAGCGGACGCCGTCGAGCTCCCTCGGCAGCATCACGTTCTCGGCGGCCGTGAGTGACGGGATCAGGTTCAGGTCCTGGAAGACGTACCCGACGCTGCCGCGCCGCAGCGCCGCCAGGTCCGTCACGCCGGCCAGGTCCGTGCCCTCGATCGTCACGCTGCCCGAGGTCGGCCGGTCGAGGCCGCCCGCTAAGTTGAGCAGGGTCGACTTGCCAGAGCCCGATGGGCCCATGACGGCGACCAGCTCGCCGCTGGAGACCTCGAGGCTCACCCCTTTGAGCGCGTGCACCTGACCGTGCACGCGCGTCACCTCGTCCAGTCTCAGCACAGTCATGTGTTCTTCTCCTTGAGTACGGCCTCGCAGTGGTCCAGCCAGCGCTGTTCCGCCTCGGCCTGAAAGATCAATGAATCGAGGACGAGCCGCTGCGCGAGCCCTTCGGTGTTCGCCCGTTTCGCCTTGGTCAGCTCCTGCAGCGCGCGCATGGTGGCGGTGCGCTGGGCCAGAATCACCGCTGACACGTCGACGTCCCCTGCGGCGACGGCCATGGCGAGTTTGATGACCAGTTCGTCCCGAGGCCGGTCGGTCTGGTCGACGGGGGTGCTGAACCATCGCTCCAGTTCGGCCCGACCGGCCTCGGTGACCGTGTAGACGGCCCTCCCCTGTTCGTCGGCCCCCCCGGGCTCGACGAGGCCGTCACGTTCCATCCGGGCGAGCGTCGTGTAGACCTGGCCGATATTGAGCGGCCAGGTCGCCCCTGTCGACGCCTCGAATTCCACCCGGAGCTGGTAGCCGTAACGCGGCCCCCTGCTCAGCAACGCGAGCAGTCCGTGTCTGATCGACATGGATACTGAGTATGCATACTGAGTATGCTCAACGCAACTGATTCGCATATTCTGGACAGGGAACGCCGTTCAGGCCGATACTCGGGGCATGAGCTCGACGCATCCACCGTTCCGCGCGTCCGACGGGGAACGCGATCGCGCGATCGACGAGCTCCGCGACCGCGCCGTCGAAGGCCGGATCTCCCACGACACCTTCGTCGGCCGGGTGGATCAGGCCCTGCGGGCGCGCAACCGCCACGAGCTCGACGAACTGGTCGCCGATCTGCCCCGCCGCCGGACGTTCCACCAGCGAGTGACCGACGCGGTGTCGAACGTCTCCGACTTCACCACCCGCCTCCAGGCGGCCTGGCGCCGGCCGCGCCTGCCCAGGCTGGCCCTGCCCGACGACCACCGCATCCGCTACGTGGTCGGTCGCGGGTCGGCCTGCGACCTGGTGCTGTCCGATCTGACGGTCTCGCGGGTGCACGCCGAGCTGCGGCGCGAGGACGACGGCGGATGGATGCTGGTCGACCTGGGCTCGCTCAACGGCACGCGGCTGAACGGCTGGCGGCTGGTGGGACCCGCCAAGATCAAGTCGGGCGACGAGGTCTCTTTCGGCGACTGCGGCTTCATGGTGAGCGCCGGCCAGCTCTCCTGAGTACTTTCCTGGGTACGGGCCCGCCGTCGTAACGGCGTGCCCGCCGTACGACCGACCCAAGAAATACGGATATTTGCGGATTACAGGCTGCGTGCGCTGCCGCATGATCCCAAGCGAGACCCCCAGTCCTCATTGGAGACCCCATGCGGCGTACTTCAGCATCCCTCGTCGCGGGCGCGCTCGTCGCGGCCCTCGCCTGGGCGTCCAGCCCCTCCTCCCCCGCCGTCGCGCTCGAACCCACGGCGGGCGTCGCGGACCTGACCCAGGACATCAACCAGATACTCGCCGACTCGCGGCTCACGGTCGGGCGGGCCGGCGTGGTCGTCAAGAGCGCGGCCAACGGCGACGAGCTGTACGCCACGGACGCCGGCAAGCTGATGATCCCGGCCTCCAACACCAAGCTGTTCACCTCCGCCGCCGCCGTCGACACGCTCGGCCTGGACTACCGCTTCCCCACCACCGTGCTGAGCGGCGGGCGCAAGCTCGGCTCCGTGCTGACCGGCGACCTGATCCTGCGCGGCACCGGCGACCCGACGATGCTGGCCGAGGACTACGACGCGCTGGCCGCCAAGGTCGCCGCCTCGGGCGTCAAGCTGGTCGCGGGCAAGATGGTCGCCGACGACACGTGGTTCGACTCCGTACGGCTCGGCAACGACTGGACCTGGGACGACGAGACGGCCTACTACGCGGCGCAGATCTCCGCGCTGACCGCCTCCCCGGACCGGGACTACGACGCCGGTTCGGTGATCGTCTCCGTGGCGGCGGCCGGCAACGAGGTCAAGGTGTCGACGACGCCCGAGACCGACTACCTGAAGATCGTCAACAAGGCCACCGTGGGCACCACGACCGACGTGCTCATCGAACGGCAGCACTCCACGAACACCGTGGTCATCACCGGCACCGTGGCCGACCCGTACCAGGAGTGGGTGGCCGTGGACGACCCCACCCGCTATGTGGCGTCGCTGTTCCGCAAGTCGCTGGCCAAGCACGGCGTCCGCGTGGCGGGCCCGACCGTCACCGGCGCGGCCCCGTCCGGCGCGACCACGCTGGCCGAGCATCAGTCGATGCCGCTGAGCGAGCTGCTGGTGCCCTTCCTCAAGCTGAGCAACAACATCCACGCCGAGATCCTGACCAAGGCGATGGGCCGCAAGGTCTCCGGCCAGGGCACCTGGGCGGCCGGGCTCAAGGTGAGCACCGACTTCGCCAAGGCCAACGGCGTGCAGGTGCTCAACATGCGGGACGGCTCCGGCCTCTCGCGCCGTGACGGCTTCGCCCCGGGCTCGATCGTCCAGCTGCTGAGCGCCGTACGCGCCAAGCCGTGGTTCAAGACCTGGTACGACGCGCTGCCCATCGCGGGCAACGCCGACCGGTTCACCGGTGGCACACTGCGCAGCCGGATGCGCAACACCGCCGCCGCCAACAACGTGCACGCCAAGACCGGGTCGCTGACCGGCGTCACGTCGCTGTCGGGCTACGTGAACAGCGCCGAGGGCGAGCCGCTGGTGTTCTCCATCATGCTCAACCAGTACCTGTCGGGCTCGCCGAAGGACATCGAGGACAAGATCGCCATCCGGCTCGCCCAGTTCTCGCGGACCGCGCCGGTGGACGCCGTGTCGCAGCTCCGCGCGGCGGATGACAGCGCGACCGGCGACCTCGAGTGCTCCTGGCTCAAGCCCGCCGCCTGCTGACGCCTTCCGCTCCGGCGGGAAGCTGACACTTCCTGTCCCGCCTGGGACCTGACGTCTCCTGTCCTGCCTGGGAGCTGACGCCTCGCGCCTCGACTCCCAGGCATCCGCCCCCGACTTCCACCCCTGGCCGTGCGGCATTTCACCGCACGGCCCTATTTTTTTTCGCACAAGACGCGCAGGTGACAGAGAAGGTTTACCGAGGTCGATGGGGCAATCGTTACGATTAGGTCACCTGGTGCTCCAGATATAGAGGTGTTTTTCGGGACATGGCCGTTGCGGGCACACCAGAATGCGGGATCGACGCCGTATCTAGCAGCAGCGGAGGGACAGGATGCGCAGGCAACTCCAGGCACTCGTTTGCCTCGGAAGTCTGGCCGCGTTGAGCATCCCCACGCCCGCCGCCCAGGCGGCGACCACCACGAAGGCCCCGTGCCGGGTCGTGGCCGCCAAGCCGTCCCTGTCCAAGGGCGTGATCGTCGGCTCGGCGAGCAGGATCGGCTGCGACACCAAGGCCACGCTCAGAGTCCGGATCGTCCGGGACATGGTCGGTCGTCCCGACCGTACGCTGAAGAGCGGCGCCAAGCTTGTGCTGAACGGCCGGATCAGCGTCCGCGCCGGCTGCGCGGCTCCCGGGCGCTACTACGTCCTGGCCATGGACTACCAGGGCAAGCCGAGCCGGTCACGGCCCGTGGCCCTGTCCTGCGACGCCCGGACACCGGCGAAGACCGGCGCCGCCTCGGCCACCGAGGACCAGGTCGTCAGCCTTACCAACCAGGCGCGGGCCAAGAAGGGCTGCCGCCCGCTCACCCACGATCCCAAGCTCCACGCGGCGGCCGAGCGGCACTCCGCCGACATGGCCGCCCGCGACTACTTCGACCACGACTCCAAGGACGGCCGGACTCCGGGTGACCGCATATCGACGGCCGGCTTCGCGCCGGTCAGCACTTGGGGCGAGAACATCGCCATGGGCCAGCCGACGGCCGCCGCGGTCGTACGGGCCTGGCTCGACAGCCCCGGACACCGCGCCAACATCATGAACTGCTCCTTCACCCATATCGGCGTCGGCCAGTCCACGAAGGGCCCCTACTGGACCCAGGACTTCGCCGCCCACTAGACCACAGAACCCACCCAGCCAGGGAGCGTCGGGCCTCCACCAGGCGCGCCACCGCGCCGGTTCCCACCGCAACGCCACGGCGCTCCCATCCGGCGGGCCCGGTCGCGCCTCCCCCCGCACAGCGGACCGCGACCGGGCCCGCACCCTTTTAACGGGGAATGAGCCTGTATAGGGCAACAGACCTGTGGGGATCTCATGCACTGGCACGCGTACACGTGGGTGGGCAGCGGCGAGGAGCGGGAAAGGGAGGACGAGCGGCGTCCGGGTTCGCCCGGGTTCGCCGGTTCACTCCTTCCGCCGATGCGCACCGGCGACTGGCTGGCCCGACCGGCCTCCCGGATCCGCGCCACCTTCGACGACCCTGGCCGAGCGGTGGAGTGGCTGGCCGTCCAGTACGCGCAGATCAGGGGCGCGTTCCCGCACCCGGACCGCGTCGGGCTGACGGCCCGGCTCGACGGCGCCGCCGACGCGCTACCCCGTGGGGTGGACGTGCAGTGGGGCGAGTGGCTGACCGGGGGCAGGTTCGCCACGATCAGCGTGATCTGCTGCCCGAACAGACACGTCACACACCCCTGCCCCATCCGCCGCCCCTGACTCCCGGGAGCGGTCAGTCCCGGTTGTCCGAGAAGCGGGCCAGGACCAGGGACTCGACGACGCCCACGGCCGCGTACGCCAGGATCGACACGGCGGTGACCACCACGATGTCCGCCCACACCTCGTCATACCGGAACCCGCCGATGGCCCGCAGGATCCCGGCGCCGATCCCCTGCCCGGTCGCCAGCCATTCGGCGATGAGCGCGCCGATGATCGAGGCGGGCACGGAGATCCGCATGGAGGCGAACACCGAGGGCATCGCCGTCGGCACGGCCACCTTGCGCAGCACGGTCAGCCGTCCGCCCCCGTACGCCATGATCAGGTCGGTGGCCTGCGGTGAGGCGGAGCGCAGCCCGAAGGCGACGTTGACCAGGGCGGGGAAGAACACCACGATGCCGCCGATGACCGCGACGCCGACGAGTTCGCGGCCGAAGACGAGCGTGATCAGCGGCGTCATCACCACGAGCGGCACCGAGCGCAGCAGCATCGCGACCGGCATGAACGTCTGCTCGACGGTCCTGAACAGCACGAACGCCATCGCCACGACCACCGCCGCGACCATCCCGCTGACGAAGCCGATGGCCGCGTCCCTGATCGTGATGCCCAAAGCGGCGAAGACCGCGTCGCGATGGGCCGGGGACGAGCCGAAGAGGTACTCCCAGACCTGCGGGGGACGCTTGCCCACCAACGGGCTGATGCCGAAAGCCTCCAGGGACAGCCACCAGAGGGCCACCACGATGACCACGGAGGGAAGCAGCGGGCCGACGACGCGCAACACGATGCGGCCGATCATGAGGAGGACCTCGCTCTGCCGTACGACCAGGGTGTCACCACACGGGAGACCAGCGCGACGATCGCGTAGCCGAGGCCCGCGACCAGACCGGCCACGAGCGCCAGCCCCCACGTGCGCGGGACCTGGAACTGCTGCTGAGAGATCATCAGGGAGACGCCGAGGCCCTGGTCGTTGCTGCCGAGGTATTCGCCGATGATCGCGCCGAGCAGTGCGCCGGGGGCCGAGATCTTCAGCCCGGCGAACGTGCTCGGCAGCGCCGCGATGACCTGGACGTGCCGGAGCTTGGCCAGGCGGCCGCCGCCGTACACGGCGATGAGGTCGAGGCTGGTCCGGTCGGCGGAGCGCAGCCCGAGCAGCGCGCCGATGAGCGTGGTGAAGAAGACGGAGACGGCGGCCAGGAACACCACGGCGGCCTCACCGCCGAAGACGACCAGGACGATCGGGCCGATGGCCAGCAGCGGGATGCAGTAGCTGATCACCGCGAGCTGGGTCGCCACCGCCTCCAGGCGCGGGACGAGCAGGACGATCAGCGCCACCCCGATGGCCAGGCCGTTGCCCCAGAGGAAGCCCTGGAGCGCGGCGCTGACAGTGGCGGTCGTGTTGGGGCCGTAGAAGCCCCAGCCGTCGTGGCCCATCCCGGCCAGGACCGCCCACGGCGTCGGGACCGCGCCACCGTCCGCGAAGACCGTCACGGCGAGCAGCCACCACAGGGCGATCAGGGCGACGACGCCGAGCAGCCCGTGGATCCGCTTCACGAGCCGTGCCCGAACAGCAGGTCGCTGAGGTGGTCGTGGATGGCGTGGAACTCCGGTGTACGCATCATCTCGGGCACCCGGGGGCGCGGCAGGTCGATCGGGACCACCTCTTCGATGCGGCCAGGGCGCGGGCTCATGACGGCCACCACGTCCGACAGGAAGATCGCCTCGCCGATGCCGTGGGTGACCATCAGCGTGGTGGCGGGCTTCTCGGTCCAGATGCGCAGGAGCTCCAGGTTGAGCCGCTGGCGGGTCATGTCGTCCAGCGCGCCGAACGGCTCGTCGAGCAGCAGCACGCTGGGCTTGACCACAAGCGCGCGGGCGATCGACACGCGCTGCCGCATGCCGCCCGACAGCTCGGCGGGCCGCGCCTTCTCGAAGCCCTGCAGCCCGACCAGCTTGATCAGGTCGTCGATCACGCCGGGCTCCGGCCTGATCCCCGCGACCTCCAGCGGCAGCCGGATGTTGGCCGCGACGCTGCGCCAGGCCAGCAGCGCCGAGTCCTGGAAGGCGATGCCGAGGTGGTGACTCCTGCGGAGCTCCTCGGGGGTCTCGCCGTTCACCCGGATCTCGCCGGTGGTGGGCTTCTCAAGCCCGGCCAGGATGCGCAGCACGGTCGACTTGCCGCAGCCCGAGGGGCCGAGCAGGGACAGGAAGGAGCCCTTCGGCGTCTCCAGGTCGACGTTCTCGACCGCGGTCAGCCCGCTGCCGAACGTCTTGCTCAGCCCCGTGATGCCGATGCCGGTCATGAGAGCTTGAGGCTCGCGTCGGCCTTGTAGATCTCGTCCAGGATCGACAGGTCGAAGAGGTTCTCGGCCTTGACGGTCAGCCCGGCCTTGGCGAGGGAGGCGATGTTCTGCTCGATCAGCTCGGAGGTCATCGTGAACAGGCCGTTGGCCTTGGCGTCGGGGGTGACGACGAGTTCGTTCTGCATCTTGGCCTCCTCGGTCTGCTCGGCGACGTCGAGGTTCTGATCCTTGCCGTACGTCTTCGCGGCCAGTTCGGCGGCCTTGGCCGGGTCCGCGACGGCGTCCTTCCAGCCCTTGATCTCCGCCGTGAGGAACGCCTTGAGCTTGTCGCGTTCCTTGTCGATGGTCTCCTGCGTCACCGTGAACGTCTCGGCGACCAGCGGCAGCCCGTGGTCGGCGAACAGCATGTGCGCCGCGTCCACGCCCTGCATCTTCAGCCGCACCGGGCCGCTGGTGACGAAGCCGACGTAGCCATCGAGCTGGCCGGAGGTCAGCATCGACGGGTCGGACTGGAACGGCACCCGTGTCACGCTCGACGGGTCGATGCCGTTGGACTTGAGCAGCGCGTTCCAGACCAGCTCGTTGGAGTCCTGGACGCCGATCTTCTTACCGGCCAGGTCCTTGGGGTCCTTGATCGGGTTCTTGCCGAGGGAGACGATGGCGAAGGGGTTCTTCTGGAAGGTCGCGCCCACGATCTTGAGCGGGGCGCCCTGGAGCACGGCGGGCGCGGTGATCGTCGGCGTCGACAGGCCGATCCAGCAGCGGCCGGTGGTCAGGCCCGACTCGACCGAGGTGCCGGAGCCGCCGCCCGACAGCAGCTCCACCTGGGAGAACCCGGCGGCCTTGTAGTAGCCCTTGCTGTCGGCGAAGTACTCGCCGGCGAACTCGACGTTCTTCTTCCAGGAGAGCTGGATCTTGACCGCGCCGAACCCGCTTCCGCCCGCGCCGGACGTCCCGCTGTCGCCACAGGCGGCCAGGCCGAGCGCCAGTCCGGCCATTCCCGTCGTCCGCAGGAACGCGCGACGGTCGAGGGTAGCCATAATTCTCCTTGGAAGAGCGGTGAACCTGCAGGTCAGGAAGCTATACACTGATTATTACCATCGTGTGACGAAAAATCGGACATCGCATGGGGTGCGGGGCCCGGATGTGGAAAAGCCCAGCACCGGCGCTTCAGACCCTGTAGGTCCCTACGAGAGCGCTCGGCGAGGTCCGTAGATCCCTCCAGCGGCGGAAGGCGTCCGGTAGCGTTTTCGCTGACATGAAACTGGACGGAATCCCCCTTTGGGACGGCACCGAATTCCGGGGCTCGGTCGAGCTGAGCTGGGAACCGGACCGGATCGGCGACGTCAGGCCGGCCGCGCAGCGGTATGACGACCTGTGCGTGCTCCCCGGCCTGGTCGACACGCACGTGCACCTGATCGGCTACGCCGGTTCGGGGCCGATGCCCGACTTCGCCACCTGGCCGCTCGTCACGACCCGCGACGAGCAAGTGCTGCACGGTGTCGCCCACGCCCAGCGGGCCATGCGCCACGGCGTGACGACCCTGCGCGACCTGGCCGGGGACGAGGCGCAGATCGCCCTGCGCCGGGCCTTCGACGCGGGCGTGCTGCCCGGCCCGCGCGTCCAGGTCCACGGCGTGGTCGGCATGACCGCCGGGCACAACGACCTGTTCGTGCCACCGGCGATCCCGCAGCGCAAGCCCACCGCTGACGGACCCGACGAGTGCCGCAAGCTGGTACGTACCTGGGCCCGCGCCGGGATGGACGGCATCAAGCTCACCACCAGCGGCGGCGTGCTGTCGATCGGCGACAAGAACGGCTGGCGCAACTACACGCGCGAGGAGATCAGCGCCGTCGTCGACGAGGCGCACGCGCTCGGCATGCTGGTGGCCTCCCACGCCCACTCCGAGGAGGGCATCCGCGTCGCCGTCGAGGAGCGCGTCGACTCGATCGAGCACGGCACGCTGCTGAGCGCGGATCTCGCCGAGGTGCTCGCGGCCCGCCGTACGCCCGTCGCGCCGACCCTCCTGATCAACGAGGCCATCGCCGAAGGCCGGGTCCCGGTCACCGCGGAGTCGATGGCCAAGGCCGCCGAGCTCGTGGCCACGCGTAACGTGCTGCTCGCCGAGGCGGCGCGGCTGGGTGTCCGCTTTGTCCTGGGCACCGATGCCAACGGGCACCACGTCCAGTTCGGCGACCAGCTCGCTGAGGTGGTCCACATGACCGAGATCCTGGGCATGTCCGCCTCGGAGGCGCTGCGCGCGGCCACCTCGGACGCCGCCGACTCGATCGGCGTGCCGGTGGGCCGGATCGAGCCCGGACTCGGGGCGGACTTCATCGTGCTGCGCGGGCGTCCGTGGGAGCGGATCGCGGACCTGGCCGTGGAGAACATCGTCGCCGTGGTCTCACGAGGACGTCTCGTCGCGGGCGAGCTGCCCTGACCCGTCAAGACGGGACCCCTTCAGGCAGGGTCCCCTTCGGACGGCTGAGCTGACCTGAGGGCCAGATAGAGGTCCGTACGGTCGCGCATCGACGACATCCGCCGCCCGGTCAGCTCCTCGATCCGCTGCATGCGGTAGCGCAGCGTGTTGACGTGCACATACAGCTCGTCGGCCGTCCGCTGCCAGGAGCCGCACGTCTCCAGGAAGACGTCGAGCGTGCGCAGCAGCTCGGAGCCGTGCCGCGCGTCGTACTCGATGATCGGCCCGAGCAGGTGCTCCCTGAACGAGCGCCGCACGCTCACGGGCAGCTGGGCCAGCAGGAGTTCGTGGCTGTCCACGTCGGCGACCGACATGACCGACACCGGCCCCTCGCCGTAGCGGGCCGACTCCATGCCCCGCCGCGCGGACTCCAGCGCCTCGCCCAGCTGCGACACGCTGGCGGTCGCGTCGCTGATCCCGACCGCCACCCGCATCCCTGGCCGGTTGGTCACCAGCGCGCGCAACTCGTCGGTCAGCGCCTGGCGCGACACCTTGCCGTTGACCAGCACGATCCCCTCGTCGGACCGTCCGCCGACGACCAGCTGCCGCCCTCTCCTGGCCAGCGCGTACATGATCGCGGGTACGTCGTCGTCGTCCGACCCGCCGGTCCTGGCCACCACCATGGCCGTGGTCGGCAGCCCCGGATCGGCGCCGAGCAGCCGCAGGTGGGCCGACACCTCACCGGGCGCGATCCGCTGCGTGCCCAGGAGGTCGAGCAGCGTCTGCGCCCGAGCCCGCTCATCCCGGCGCCGCTCGGCCGCGAACGCCTCCTCGATCACCACCTCGGTGATCGCGCCGAACGACTGGTCGGGCGCGGCCAGGAGCAGCGGCAACCGGCGGCGTTCGCACGCCTTGACCAGCGCTTCCGGCAGCTCCCCCAGCACTACCAGCCCGACGATCAACCCGGCGGCGTCGCTCGTCCACAGCGCGTCGGCGAACGTCTCGCAGTCGGACGGCTGGGTGTACCAGACCCCGCTGGTCAGGACGAGGTCGCCGGGGCGCAGGTAGCGTCGTGGGTCGGGCAGATCCGTCGGATAGGCTCGCCCCACCTCCCTGCCGAGCCCGTCATGTCCGGTCACCGGCACGAGACTCAGGTCTTCGCGCGCCACCAGATCCGCCAGCCTCATGAATGTGATGTTATGCCAGGTCATCGGGCGAGAGTTCGGAGGTTCGCACGATACCGTGGCCGGTGTCTTGTCAGGTTTACTCGATCACATGCGTCCCAAAGCCGAACTCCATCTGCACATCGAAGGCACCCTCGAACCCGAGCTCGTCGTCGAGCTGGCCAGGCGCAACGGGATCGACCTGCCGACCTTCGACGCGGAGGCCATCAGGGCGCGCTACGACTTCGCCGATCTCCAGTCGTTCCTGGACATCTACTACGAGAACATGGCGGTCCTCCGCACCGACCGGGACTTCTACGACCTTGCCACCGCCTACCTGGGGCGGGCCCGGGCGCAGGGCGTACGGCATGCCGAGATCTTCTTCGACCCGCAGGCGCATCTGAGCAGGGGCGTGTCGCTGGAGGCGGTGTTCGGCGGGCTGTCGGCCGCCCTCAAGGACAGCGACGTCTCGGCGGCCCTGATCATGTGCTTCCTGCGTGACCGGGGGGCCGAGGAGGCCGAGCAGGTGCTGCGGGCCGCGCTGCCGTACCGGGACCACTTCATCGGCGTCGGGCTGGACTCGGCGGAGGTCGGTCATCCGCCGGCACTGTACCGCCGGGTGTTCGACATGGCGGCCGCGGAGGGCCTGCGCCGGGTCGCGCACGCCGGCGAGGAGGGCGGCCCCGACTACGTGTGGGAGGCCCTGGACGTGCTCAAGGTGGAGCGGGTGGACCACGGCATCCGCGCCATGGAGGACCCCTCGCTGGTCGCCCGCCTGCGGGAGGAGCGGATCCCGCTGACGGTGTGCCCGCTGTCGAACGTCCGGCTGCGCACGGTGCCGTCGCTGCGGGACCACATCCTGCCCGCGATGCTGGACGAGGGCCTGATGGTGACGGTCAACTCCGATGATCCGGCGTACTTCGGCGGCTATGTCGAGGACAACTACCGGGCGCTGCGCGACGAGCTGGGCATGACGGACGCGCAACTGGACCAGATCGCCCGCAACTCCTTCGAGGCGTCGTTCGTCGAGGTCCCGTCAGCCGGTCAATGAGGCGTGGAGCGTCCGGAGGAGCCGGTTGAGTTCGGCCCGCGGGCGATCGGGGACCCAAAACCGCGGGGCGGATGACGGCGTCGGATGGGCTGACTCTAGGTTCGGAAGGAGACGGAAGGACATCCGGTGAACACATCCTTGGCCGACTACCTCGACAGCCTCTACCAGCTGGGCCGCGACCACGACGCGCCCCTGGCCGACCGGCTGCTGCGGCTGCGCAACATGACCCCTGGCGCGGCGGGCCTCGTCGCGCTGCTGATCCGCGTCCAGGGGAGCCGGCGGGTGCTGGAGATCGGTACGTCCAACGGCTATTCGGCCATCTGGTTCGGCGACGCCGTACGGGACACCGGCGGACATCTGGAGACGGTGGAGATCGACGCCTCACGGGTCGCCCAGGCGCGGGCCAACATCGCGGCGGCCGAAGTGGCCGACCACGTGACCGTGATCCACGCGGATGGCGGGGAGGTGCTGGCGGCCAGCCCGGACGGGTCGGTCGACCTGGTGGTGCTCGACGCGGAACGGCCCGCGTACGTGGGTTACTGGCCGCAGTTGCAGCGGGTGCTCACCCCTCGGGGTGTCGTCGCCGTGGACAACGCGCTCAGCCATCAGGAGCAGGTGGCGGCCTTTCGTGACCTGGTGACGGCGGACGGGCAGTTCGCCGTACAGCTGCACGAGGTCGGCGACGGGGTGCTCACGGTGGTGCGGCTGTAGCAGGCCGTGGCGCCTTGACCGAGCTACTGCTGGACGGGGGCGCCTTGACCAGGCTACTTCTGTACGGGTTTCGGCGCGTGGGACGCCTGGTCGAGGATCTCGTCGACCGACCACTGGTCGTAGGCGTGCTCGCCGTACTTGGCGGCGAGCACCCGGCCGTCCCGCCCGATCAGGAAGTCGGCGGGCAGGCCCAACCGGCCGCCGTGCGGCTTGGCCGCCGGGGCGCGTTCGCGGCCCCGCAGGACCCGCCACGTGGTCACGGCGACCACGCGGAGGATCGTCCCCCACACGCGCGGGTCGAGCAACGAGCGGGCCGCCGACTCCACGCCGAACTCGACGTACAGCAGCTTGTCCGGGTCGGCGATCACCGGGAACGGCAGATCGGGCGTGTGCTCGGCCAGCTCTTCTGCCGGTGAGTGGAAGACCACGACCTCGCGGACGCCCGCCGCCTCGATCTCGTCGTGCCTGCGCACGATGGAGCGCAGGTGCAGATTGCAGACCGGACACCCGGCGAACCGCCGGAACTGCAGGTGGACCAGCCGCTCCGGGTCAGGGATGGCGACCGCCTCACCGGACACTGCGCTCAGCTCTCTGGCATCGACGACACGCATGTGAACCTCCTATAGGCGTACGGCATACGCTTACGATGATAGGCGTATGCCGTACGCTGTCAACTGTCATGCCGCGACCCCGTTCACTCACTCCCGACCAACTGGCCACGGCCGCCCTCGCCGTCATCGACCGCGACGGACTGGCCGGGCTGTCGATGCGCGCGGTCGCGCAGGAGATCGGCATGAGCACCATGGGCCTCTACCGCTACGTCGACGACCGCGGTGAGCTCGAACAACTCGTCATCGACCGCGTCCTCGACACCGTCGACACCGTGCCGCCCGACAAGGACCGGCCCTGGTACGAGCGGATCGAGATCATGGTCGAGCGGCTGCGCGGCGTGGTGAGCTCCCACCCGTGGCTCGTGCCGCTGATCATCACCCATCGGCACCGGTCGGTGGCCATACTGCGCTGGTCAGAGCCGTTGGCCGCCATCCTCGCCGAGGCCGGGCTGGACGGAGGCGAGCGGGTGATCGCGCTGCGCTCGCTGCTCGCGTACGTGGTGGGGGCGATCCAGCTCGAACAGCTCGGACCGCTGGCCGGAGCGGGCACCCAGGTCATCGCGGACCGGGCCGAGCTCCCCTACCTGTCCGAGACCGCCAGGCACGCCCACGACGTCACCACGGACGAGGAGTTCCGGGGCGGGCTCGCCCTCCTGCTGCGCGGCATAGGCGGGGGCGCGGACGTGCGCTAAGGCGGCGGCGCGGACGTGCGCTAAGGCGGCGGTGCGGGAAGCGACCGGCGTCCTTCGCGCGCGAGTGTCGTCACGAGCAGGAGTACGAGCACCGCGGCGATGGCGGTGAGTCCCGCGGCCACACCCACGCTGGGCGCGGCGAACACGGTGAGCGCCACGAGCACCACCGCCACGCCGATCGACTCCGGCCGCACGACGGTCCTGCTCACCAAGGGTGCATGCAGCGCCCACAGCAGGACGAGCATGACGACGACCGGAATGGCGACCGAGGCCACCACGGCCCGCGCGCCCGCCGCGATGTGGTGCTCCCCCTCCCCTGCCGACGCCACCGCGACCTCGAGACCCGCACCGAGCGCGGCCAGCGCCGCGAAGATCAGATAGTGCCCGTATCCCCAGACGAAGGACTGTTCCCGTCGCTCCTCAAGCCCGTCGCCGGCCGGCTCGGAGAAGTAGATCCACCACAGCGCGAAAAGGATGACCAGGCCGGTCATCGCGATGACGACGAGTTCGACGCTCAGCCCGTGGGCGACCGCGCCCTGCACCGCGTTCGTCGCCGCGAGCACGCTCTCGCCGAGCAGGATGATGGTGAACAGCCCGTAGCGCTCGGCGATGTGGTGCGGGTGCCAGCTCGTCGAGCCCGTACGCTCCGCGATCGGCGGCACCGCGAGGTCGAGGACCGCGCACACGATGAACAACCAGACCGGCCCGCCCCCCGGCAGCGCGAGCTTGGACACCCAGAGCACCTGCACGAACGAGATGCCGATCGCGTAGCGCAGCGCCGTCGCCCGTCCCTCGGGGTGCGCGACCGCCGCGCGCAGCCACAGGCTCACGAGCCCGACGCGCATGACGAGGTAGCCGATCGTCACGACGGTGAAGTCGCCCTCGAACGCCGCGGGCACCCCGGCCGCGAGCACCAGCACGCCGGCCATCTGCAGGAGCGTCATGACGCGGTACGGGACGTCGTCGGTGTCGTACGCGGAGGCGAACCAGGTGAAGTTCATCCACGCCCACCAGATGGCGAAGAAGACCATGAGGAAGGGCCCGACCGCTTCGAGGCCGTGCCCCTGCTCGGTGGCGTGGGCGAGCCGGCCCACGATCTGGGACACCGCGGCGACGAAGGTGAGATCGAAGAGCAGCTCGAGCGGGCTCGAGACGCGATGCGGCTCGGTCAGATCGCGAGCGGCCATGCGGGTCCGGAGCGGCGACATGTGCCTACCCTATTGACCCGCGCCTGCCTCGCTGACAGGCGCCTGCCTTGCCAAACGGCGGCGAACGAGTGCCGGTCCCCGGCGAGTAGGGGACCGGCACTCGGGCCTACTTGAGCCAGAGGACCCAGGCGCCGGGTATTTCGGTGCACTTGTACGCGTTGAAGTTCTCACGCACATACTGCTGGCCTGCGTCGACACACTTCTTCTTGGTGGGGAACTGCCCGTAGGACACCCAGTCGGCCGCTTGGGCGGGCAAGCCGAGTCCGACGACCGCCAGGACGGCGATTCCCGCGCCCGCTATTGCAGTCCGTACACGCATTCTTGACTCCCTTTCACCACTGGGGCAATGCACAGAGATCATCGCAGCGGCGAACGAGCCGGGTGAGCGGCAAGACATATCAAGTGATCTAGTCAATATCAGCAGCTATCGCCCTTGCGGCCGACCTCTCCCGCATGACACAAAGGAAGGTCCGGCCCCAGAGCATGGACCGGCGGTCGCGTTAGATCGTGGCCCAGAGCGCCCAGAACGGGCTGTCCCACAGGCAGTCCCAGTACTCGCCGTCTCCGGAGTACCTTTTGCCCGCCTTCTCACACTCCGCGAGGGTCCTGTGGGTGCTGATGATGTGGGCCTTCTTTGTCGTGGCCACATCCGCGCTCGCGGACACGCTGGTGCAGAGTGTCGCCGCCATCGTCAGGGCGGCCGCTGACACCACCACGCTCACGACCTTGTTCCGCATGGAGAACCTGCCTTCGCTCGGTTACGCGAAGAGCGTCGCAGAGAAGGCTTCCGTAACTCTTCTCAAGAACTTCCGGCAAAGCACAGGCCGAGCCACACACTCGTCCGCCTCACTGATGCGCGAAGGCCAAGCGCGCTTCCTGCTTGGCGTCGACCACGCCCGCCCTCCCGCTTCCGGCCGTGCTCGCTCAGCGCGGACGAGTGACGGAACATGAAAGAGACATGGCCATTAGGTGGTGAGGTTTTCTCAGGCTGGACCGCTACGCCATTCGGTCGGGCGCGCATCCATCCCTGTCGTTACTGCGGTTTCGTCGTTCCGATCATTGGCTGCGTTCCACCTATGGCCGTTGGCCGTCGCGTCCGGGTGGATGCGATGAACCCCTTTGGGGGTACCGGACTCGGTACGTGTCGCCCGACACACGCGAGGGACCTCATCGGCTCGGCCAGGATGGAAGCCCAAGCAGCCGCACCTCGCGACAGCGCGAGGGCGCAGCCCTCGCCTCGGGCAAACGCCCGAGCGTAGCGAGGACCACGCCCTTGTGGGGGGGGTGGGGGGCGCCGAGCCCCCCACAAAACACAGCCCGAGCCATTGGGCGAAGCCCCCAAAACGAGGACCTCGCCTGTAGCCCCAAAGAAAGCACAGCCCGAGCGTAGCGAGGCCGTTTGGTTATGCCTTGAGCCAGCTCATCATCGGGCGGAGCTTGGCGCCGGTCTTCTCGATCGGGTTCTCGGCCAGCTCCTCGCGGTGACGCGTGAACTCCTTCTGGCCGCCGTCGAACTCCTCCACCAGCTGCCGGGCGAACGTCCCGTCCTGGATCTCGCCCAGGATGCGGCGCATCTCGGCGCGGGTCTCGTCGGTGATGACGCGCGGGCCACGGGTGTAGCCGCCGTACTCCGCCGTGTCCGACACCGACCAGTACATCTTCGAGATGCCGCCCTCGTACATGAGGTCGACGATCAGCTTCATCTCGTGCAGGCACTCGAAGTAGGCCACCTCGGGCTGGTAGCCCGCCTCGATCAGCGTCTCGAACCCGGCCTTGATCAGCTCCGACACACCGCCGCACAGCACGGCCTGCTCACCGAACAGGTCGGTCTCGGTCTCCTCGGTGAACGTGGTGCGCAGCGCCCCGGCCCGGGTGCCACCGATGCCCTTGGCGTACGACAGAGCCAGATCCAGCGCCTTGCCCGAGGCGTCCTTCTCCACCGCCACCAGAACCGGCACCCCGCGCCCGGCCTCGAACTGGCGCCGCACCAGATGACCCGGACCCTTGGGGGCGACCATGCAGACGTCGACACCCTCGGGGGCCTCGATGAGGCCGTAGCGGATGTTCAGGCCGTGGCCGAAGAACAGCGCGTCACCCTCGACCAGGTTCGGCGCGACGTGCTCGGCGTACAGGTGACGCTGGATGTGGTCCGGCGCCAGGATCATCGTGAGGTTCGCCTCCTCGACCGCCTCCGAAGGCGTCAGGACACGCAGACCGTCGTTCTCGGCCTTCTCCCGGCTCTTGGAACCCTCCGGCAGGCCGACGCGCACGTCGACACCCGAGTCACGCAAGGAGAGCGCGTGGGCGTGGCCCTGGCTGCCGTACCCCAGCACGGCCACGTGACGCCCCTGGATGATCGAGAGGTCGGCCTGGTCGTCGTAGTAAATCTCGGTCACTTGCATAAACCTTTCAGGCGGTACGGTCCAGTGCCCTGAGGGACCGGTCGGTGATGGAACGGGCGCCGCGGCCGATGGCCACCATGCCCGATTGGACGAGCTCCTTGATCCCGAACGGTTCGAGCACCTTGACGAAGGCCTCGAGCTTGTCGGGAGTGCCGGTGACCTCGATGGTCACGGCGTCGGCCGCCACGTCGATGCAGCGGGCGCGGAAGAGCTGGACGAGCTCCAGCACGTGCGAGCGGCTGTCGGCGTCGGCCTTGACCTTGACCAGCATGAGCTCGCGCTGCACGGACTGGGTCGGGTCGAGCTCGACGATCTTGAGGACGTTCACCAGCTTGTTGAGCTGCTTGGTGACCTGCTCCAGCGGCAGCTCCTCGACGCTCACGACGATGGTCATGCGTGAGATGTCGTCGTGCTCGGTCTGCCCGACGGCCAGCGAGTCGATGTTGAAGCCACGCCTGCTGAACAGCGCGGACACGCGCGCGAGCACGCCCGGCTTGTTCTCGACAAGCACAGAAAGCGTATGCCTGCTCATTCTTCGCTCTCCCACTTCGGCGCCATGTCACGGGCGATCTTGATGCTGTCGTTGCTCGTGCCCGCCGCGACCATCGGCCAGACCATCGCGTCCTGGTGGACCACGAAGTCGACCACGACGGGCACGTCGTTGATCTCCATGGCCTTCTTGATGGTCTCGTCGACGTCTTCCGGCCGCTCGCAACGCAGACCGACACAACCGTATGCCTCCGCCAGCTTGACGAAGTCGGGGATGCGACGCGTCGACTGGAGGTTGGTGTTGGAGTAGCGCTGGTCGTAGAAGAGCGTCTGCCATTGGCGGACCATGCCGAGGTTACCGTTGTTGATGACCGCGACCTTGATCGGCACCCCCTCCAGGGCGCAGGTGGCGAGCTCCTGGTTGGTCATCTGGAAGCAGCCGTCTCCGTCGATGGCCCACACGGTGCTGTCCGGCTGCCCCATCTTGGCGCCCATCGCGGCCGGCACGGCGAACCCCATCGTGCCGAGGCCGCCGGAGTTGATGAACGTGCCGGGGTTCTCATAGTCGATGAACTGCGAGGCCCACATCTGGTGCTGCCCCACGCCCGCCACGTAGTAGGTGTCGGGCCCGGCGATGGCGCTGAGCCGCTCCATGACGTACTGGGGAGCCAGCGACCCGTCCTCGAACTCCTCGTAGCCGAGCGGGTAGGTCTCCTTCATGCCGTTGAGCAGCTTCCACCAGTCGGCGTAGTCGCCTTGCTGGCCACTGGCCTCGACAGCGGCGATCAGGTCGGTGATGACCTCCTTGCAGTCGCCCACGATCGGCACGTCCGCGTGGCGGTTCTTGGAGATCTCCGCCGGGTCGATGTCGGCGTGGACGACCTTCGCGTGCGGCGCGAACGTCGAGAGCTGGCCGGTCACCCGGTCGTCGAAGCGCACGCCCAGGCCGATGAGCAGGTCCGCCTTCTGCAGCGCGCCGACGGCCGTGACGCTGCCGTGCATGCCCGGCATGCCCATGTGCTGGGGATGGCTGTCGGGGAACGTCCCGCGCGCCATCAGCGTGGTGACGACCGGGATGTTGGCGAGCTCGGCCAGCCTGAGGAGTTCGGGCGAGGCGCCCGCCTTGTGCACGCCGCCGCCCACGTAGAGCACCGGACGCCTGGCCTCGGCGATCAGCTTCGCGGCCTCGCGGATCTGCTTGGAGTGCGGCCTGGTCACCGGCCGGTAGCCGGGCAGCTGCATGATCGGCGGCCAGCTGAAGGTGGTGTCGGCCTGCAGCGCGTCCTTGGAGATGTCGACCAGCACCGGACCGGGACGGCCCGTGGAGGCGATGTGGAAGGCCTCCATGATCGTGCGGGGGATGTCCAGCGGATCGGTGACCAGGAAGTTGTGCTTGGTGATCGGCATGGTGATGCCGGAGATGTCGGCTTCCTGGAAGGCGTCCGTGCCGATCGCCGCGCTGGCCACCTGGCCGGTGATCGCCACGATCGGCACCGAGTCCATGTAGGCGTCGGCGATGGGCGTGACCAGGTTCGTCGCACCCGGTCCGCTGGTCGCCATGCAGACCCCGACCCTGCCCGTGGCCTGCGCGTATCCCTCGGCCGCGTGGCCCGCGCCCTGCTCGTGCCGTACGAGCACGTGCCGGACCTTGGTCGAGTCGTACAGGGGATCGTAGGCGGGCAGGATGGCGCCGCCGGGGATCCCGAACACAGTGTCGACTCCCACGTGCTCCAGCGCCCTGACCAGGGCCTGTGCACCTGTCATCCGTTCGGTCATCGGCTCGTTCCTTGCGTGGCTACACCTTAAGGACATAAAAAATGCCCCATCCACCCGAGGGTGGGAGTGGGGCGGCGCGCAGGCTGTAGTGCTTCGCTATCGGCCTGCGCGCCGGCGAAGTACTACGAGGATCTCACTGCGAAGCATGGCCACACCTTAGCCCCTGTGGAGGCCCTGATGTCAACTTCTTGGGACAGATGTCTCAAACCGTGAGACTGGTCCTCATCAGCGAGTCCACGCCGCGAGCCGCCATCGGGCGCGCCACCAGGAAACCCTGGCCCCTGGTGCAGCCCATTTCCCGCAGGAGTTCGAGCTGCTCAGGGCGTTCGATGCCCTCGGCCACCACGATGAGACCCAGGTCGTGGCCGAGCCGGACGATCGTGCGGGTGAGCAGGGTCAGGGTTTCGTCACGGCCCAGCCCGGACACGAACGACGGATCGATCTTGATCATGTCGACCGGGAGCTGCCTGAGGAAGGCCAGCGAGGCGTAGCCGGTGCCGAAGTCGTCGATGGCCAGGCGTACGCCCAGAGCGCGCAGCTCGGACAGCCGCTTGACCGTCTCCTCGGCGTCCTCGACGAGCATCTCCTCGATCACCTCAAGGGTGAGGGCGGAGGCGGGCAGCCCGCTCTCGGCGAGCGCCTCCTCGACCGTCTCGACGAAGCGCGGCGCGGTGATCTGGCGGGCCGACAGGTTGAGCGACAGGCCGATGTCCCAGGAGGAGGCCCGCCAGGCGGCCACCTCGCGGCACGCCTCGTGCAGGATCCACTCGCCCAGCGGCACGATCAGGCCGGTGTCCTCGGCCGGGCCGAGGAACTGGTCCGGCGGGACGAACTCCGAGCCGCGCCACCACCGCACCAGCGCCTCCACCGCGGTCACCCGGGAGGTGGCCAGGTCGACGACCGGCTGGTATTCGATGGCGAACTGGTGCTCGATCAGCGCCCGCTGCAGGTCGGCCGCCAGCTCCAGCCTGCGCACCACGTCGGCGTGCATCTGCGCGGCGAACACCTCCACCCGGCGCCCGCCCAGCTCCTTGGCCCTGGCCATGGCCACGTCGGCGTTGCGGATGAGATCGCCGGAGGGCATGTCCTCCTCGACGAAGGCCACCCCCACGCTCGCGGTCAGCGCCACGTCGCGGTCGGCCACCCGGAACGGCTCCTGCGAGACCGCCCTGACCAACCGCTCGGCCAGGTCGACCGCCGGTTGCGCCTCACCGCCGGTCTCCAGCAGCACCGCGAACTCGTCGCCGCCCCACCGGGCGAGCGTGTCGTCGGGGCGTACGGCCCCGCGCAGCCTACGCGCGGCCTGCCCGAGCAGGTAGTCGCCGCTGGCATGGCCGACGGAGTCGTTGACCGAGGTGAACCCGTCGAGGTCGAGGAAGATCACCGCCACGTGGCCGGACATCCGGCCGGACAGCACCTCGCGCGTGCGCTCCTCGAAGTAGGAGCGGTTGGGCAGCCCGGTGACGCCGTCGTGGAAGGTCAGGTGGACGACCTGGTTGCGCAGGGCCTCCTCGTCGCTCACGTCCCGGGTGGTCACCAGCAGCTGGTCCTCACCGCCCACGTGGCGGGTGGCGACGGACTCGGTGGGCCGCCAGGTGCCGTCGGCCGCGCGCACGCGGCAGGCGATCAGGCAGGCGCCGGACGTGGCGCCCTCGTCGTCGAGGCCCATCGCGTTCAGCGCGGCCTGGATGCCGGGGACGTCTTCTGGGTGGATGTAGTCGAAGATCGACCCGCCGACGAGATCTTCGGGGCGGTAGCCGTAGGTGACCTGCATCCCGGCGCCGATCTCGTACATGAGGCCGTCGTAGTCGCAGATGAACACCACGTCGCCCGTGCTCTCGGCCAGCTCCCTGAGCTGCCGGTCGCCGAGCGAGACCTTCCTGCGCAGCCGGATGTTGGCGGCGGCGAGCACGAACAGGCGTACGACCAGCAGCAGGACCACCGAGGCGATGAGCACGACGACGCCGGTGACCGGTGTCTGCGGCTGGCCGCCCACCAGGTGCACCAGCAGCGTGCAGGTCGCGACCGCGACCAGCGCCATCGGCACCGTCGCGATCAGGTTGCCGATGCCGCTGCCACTCGCGCGGGTCTGCGGCTCGGCTGGGCGCGGCCCCCAGGGCACGGCGGCCAGGAGCAGGAACGCGACGGGCGCGATCATGATGCTCCACGTCGGCGGCACACCGCCGGTGAGGCGCGCGGTCGCGGCCGCCACCCCGGCGACCGAGGTGGTGGCGAGCACGCCGGTGCCCGCGAGGCCGAGCGGCCAGGCCGCGGTCCTGCTGGTGATCACGGAGGGGATCACGGCGCAGGTCACCAACAGCGCGATCATCGGTGGCAGCATGGCAAAGGTGAACATCGCCGGGTCGGCGGCCTCGGCGTAGACCTGCCGCAGCGCCACCACCCAGGCGATCACGAAGAGTGAGGCGGCGCACAGGTAGGCGCCGGTAACGTGGCGCAGCACCACGGTGGCGGGCAGCCTGCGCCGGGCCGCGATGAGGACGCCGCCCGCGGTGAGCACCACGCCGAGCAGCACGAGCAGGTCCGCGAAACTCACCGCGACGCTGGAGGTGTCGGCGATCGGACGCACCCCGACTCCGGCGGCCCAGATGATGGCGCCGCTGCCCATCCAGCGGGCGCCCATCGCGGTCGAGCGGTGCTCGTCCAGTTTGACCGAGGCGACGAGCAGGGAGATCGCGGCGAGCAGCGCCGCGAGGAGTCCGGAGATCGCGCCGGTGAGCAGAGCCGGGCCGCCCGCAAGGAGCGCAGCCGCGAACCCCGCCGCACCGAACGCCGCCGCGGCGGTCAGCGGTGCCCGTGGATCACGCCAGCGGATCACAGTCGTTAGCCCATCCCGTCTCGAACGCTGTCCAGTGATCGCCGAAGTCCGGTCGATCACATCGCCAGTGTGTGCGTTTGCGGGTGTGCGGGTGGTGACAACGGCGATGTCGTCACCGATCTGATAACCACACAGACCAATTGCCCCGAAGATTCACTTGACAGCGAGTCAGGAATCCTCAGTTAGAGGCAACCGTACGCACCGAAGGTCACGGGCCAGCCACGTTCCGGAATCCTCTCAATACGTGTCGGTGATGATGTTGTTCAGCTGCTCACCGGACAGGTAGCGGAGGAGCTGCGAGCGCATCAGGCGCAGCATGCGCCGCCCGGACGCGGGGGTGCTGCCCGCGATGTGCGGGGTGATCAACAAGCCGGGCGCGCTCCACAGGGGATGGCCCGCCGGCAGGGGTTCGGGGGCGGTCACGTCCAGGGCCGCCCGCAGCCGGCCGGTCTTCAGCTCCGCGACGAGGGCGTCGGTGTCGACGACGCCGCCGCGCGCCGCGTTGACCAGCACCGCGCCGTCCTTCATCCGGGCCAGGAACCCGGCGTCGACCATCCCGGCGGTCTCCGACGTGGCGGGCACGAGCAGCACCACGACGTCGGCGGCCGGGAGCAGCGCGGGCAACTCGTCGAGGGGGTGCACGCCGTCACGCGCGCTCCTGGCCACCCGGACGACCTCGACCTCGAAGCCGCCGAGCCGCCGCTCCAGCGCCGCGCCGATGGAGCCGTAGCCCACGATCAGCACGGTGGAATCGGCCAGTACGTCCGTGTGGTGGTAGGTCCACTCCCCCTGCCGCTGCGCGTCGACGAACCCCGGGAACTCCCGCAGCACCGCGATCATCGCGCCGACCGCCCACTCGGCGGTCCCGGCGTCGTGCACGCCGCGCGCGTTGCACAGCACCGCGCCGTCCGGCATGTGGGGCCGGTACGGTTCCACGCCCGCGCTCACGGTCTGTACGAGGCGCAGCGAGGTCATCGCGGCCAGCAGGCCCGGCACGTCCGGAACGGTGATCAGCGGCGGGATCCACACCTCCACCTGGCCTACGCCATCGGGAACCGGCCCCGTACCGTCATAAACGTCGCACTCCGCTCCGGGGAGATCGGTCAAAACCCCGGCAACGGCATCAGACGGGACCCAGATCTTCATGCCGAGAACCTTACGGCTAGGGAGGAAGTATGGAACACATGGGAAAGCTCATGACTCTGATGCTGCTCGCTGTGCTGACCGCCTGCTCCAGTGCCGGAGGGGCGGTGCCGGACGCGGCCGTCGCCGCCGCGCCGCCGCCCGGTGAGCCGAAGACGGTGGCGCGTGATCTGGCGGTGCCGTGGGGGATCGCCTTCGTCCCCGGCGGCGACGCGCTGGTGACCGAGCGCGACACGGCCAGGCTGCTGCGCGTGACGCCGACGGGCAAGGTCACCGAGGTGGGCCGCATCGCCGGGGTCACCCCGGACGGCGAGGGCGGGCTGATGGGCGTGGCGGTCAAGGGGGATCAGGTCTTCGTCTACTTCACCGCCGCCGACGACAACCGGATCGTCCGCTACCGCTTCACCGGCGACACCGTGTCCGACCCGAAGGTCATCCTGCGCGGCATCCCCAAGGGCGCCATCCACAACGGCGGCCGGCTGGCGTTCGGGCCCGACGGCTTCCTGTACGCCACCACGGGCGAGACGGGCGACCGGCGGCTCGCCCAGCGGCGTGACTCCCTCGGCGGCAAGATCCTGCGCATGACGGTGGACGGCGCCCCAGCGCCCGGCAACCCGTTCGGCACGCTCGTCTACAGCCTGGGCCACCGCAACGTCCAGGGCCTGGCCTGGGACCCGGCGGGCCGGTTGTACGCCTCGGAGTTCGGCCAGAACGCCTTCGACGAGGTCAACCTCATCAAGCCGGCCGCCAACTACGGCTGGCCCGAGGTGGAGGGCAAGGGCGACGACCCGAGGTTCGTCAACCCGATCATCACCTGGCCCACGTCGGAGGCCTCACCGTCCGGCGCGGCATACGCGGCGGGCTCCCTCTGGGTGGCCGCGCTGCGCGGGGAGCGCCTGTGGCAGATCCCGCTCAGTCAGGACGGCTCGGCCGACACGCCGGTCGCGCACTTCACCGACACGTACGGCCGGCTCCGCGGCCTGGCCACGGCCCCCGACGGCACGCTGTGGCTGTCCACCAGCAACAAGGACGGCCGGGGCGACCCCAGGGACGGCGACGACCGCATCCTGTCCGTGAACCCAAGCCGCTCCTAGCCGCGCTAGTTACCGGCGACGCACGTGGTCTGCGCCTGCGGCCGGTACTTGGTGGTCAGCTTCTTGTCCCGCTTGAGTTCCTTGCCGTCCTTGATGAACACGCGGGTCACGTCGATCGTGAAGCCCTGCTCGCCGACCGTGGCCATGCACCCGGGGGCGGAGCTGGTCTCGCGGCGGAACGGGGTGAAGTCCCGCTTCTCCGACTCGACCGCGTCGATCTTGTCGTACCGCTTGGTGCTCCACAGCTGCACGGAGACGGAGGTCCCGGTCGACGCCGTCTTGATCAGCACGCCGAAGTCGGAGTCGTTGCGCCACTTGAGGTCCAGGTCCGGGTACAGCAGGGCGGCGTCGCGACCGGCCGGGTAGCGGGCGGCGTGGTAGTCCATCGGCGTGTGGGAGACGTCATCGAACCCGCCGAAGAAGGCCGCGTTGTACATCGTGGTGGCGAACTGCGAGACACCGCCGCCCACGATGGGCACCATCCGGCCGCCGACGATCTGCCCCGCCTGGACGTAGCCGCCCTCGACGGTGCGCTCGCCCACGGCCTCGTTGAGCGAGAACGTCTCCCCCGGCTTCACCAGGTAGCCGTCGACCTGGGCGGCCATCCGCTGGATGTTCGTCACGCGGGGCAGGCAGCAGTCGAAGGTCGTGGTGAACTCGGCGATGTTCGTCTTGATGCCGAGCCCCGTCACCTCTTCGGTGGTCACCTTCGGCGGGACCACCGACAGGGTCACGGGGATGATCCGCGCGCCGTTGCCGCTGACCACCTTGGCCACGTCGCGGGCCAGCTGCTTGGCGTCGATCCCCCTGCCGCGGTGGGCGGGGACCAGCACCGGCTTGCCGTTGACGATCTGGTAGGTGGCGTCCTGCGGCGCCTGCGCCGCGTCGACGAGCTTGCTCTCCACCGAGGAGAGCGCCGCCGCGGCGTTGAACTGCGGGGTCAGCCCGCCGTCGTCGTCGGAGACGAAGGTCAGGTTGGCGGCGATCACGGCCGGGAGTAGCTGGGCCTGCTTGGCGCCGAGCTTCAGCGTGAGGGGCGCGGCGACCGCCCGCTTGGCGGCGGCCTCGGCCTGCTTGAGGGCGGTCGGCGTGGTGTCGGGCTTGGCGGGCCTGAGCGTGAGGACGGCGGAGTCGCGGCCGCGCAGGAAGGCGTCGGTGATCACCCGGACGGCGTCGGGCCGGTCGATCACCACACCGTCGCGCGGCTCCGACGAGACCGGCTGCCCGTTCTTGAAGGCCACCCGGCCGTCGCGCGGCTTCTTGTCGTAGGTCTCCGCCAGGCCCTCGACGGTCCTGGCCAGCTGGGAGGAGTCGATGGTCATCTTCGGCTGGAGCTCGGTGGTGCCGGTCAGCCCCTTCCAGACCTCGACCGGGCCGGGGAAGCCACTGGGCGCCTGCCCGATCGTGCTCACCACGTCAAGCTCCAGGCCGGCCTCGTCGGCCTGGATGGTCTCCTTGCGCCCGGCGATGTCGACGACGACGGGCTTGTTCATCTTGGCCGCGAGCTCGGTGCGGAGCTTGTCCGCCGCCTGCGTCACGGTGAGCCCGCCGATGTCCACACCGGCCACGCGCGTGCCCCGCAGTACGGACCCCGACATGAGTACGGCCGGTACCAGGTACGCCAGCACCGCCAGGATCACCACGAGCAGCACCAACGCGGGCAGAAGGCGACGGCGGCGGGGCGGCTCCGGGTCGATGAAGGCGGGCAGCCGCTCAGAGCCGGAAACACCGAACACGGGGGCGGGCGGTTCCTGCCAGCGCCCCTCGTTCACCGGCCACGGCTGGGGCGGAGGCGCCACCGGCGGCAGGGCGCCGCTGCCGTTCGGGCCATTCTGGGCGTTCTGCCCGTTGGAGCCGTTCGCAACGCTCGGAGTCGCCGGCCGGGGTTCCGGCTGACCGGGCGGCCCGAAGATGTCACGGGAAACTCCCGGGGGCAAGCCCTCGACCCGTGGCTTCTTGCTACCGCCTGACATGGGCAGAGGCACTGAAGCGAAAGGGTCGGTCGGCGATTCGATCGGTCCGGCGTTACGCACGCCTCAATCTCCTCCCGCTCCGCAGCCACATTCTCAGGCAACAGTAAGGCACGCGCATTGGGATATGTCACGAGAAATGACTACGGAAGTGTGTCAACCTAGCCACCGGTAGCGATGTTCGGGGCGTCCGGCCATACCGTACCGGGGCCTGAGTTCGGCATGCCCGGCGACGCAGAGGTATTCGAGGTAACGGCGGGCGCTGACGCGGGACAGTCCCGCGAGCGAGGCGGCCTCGGCCGCCGACAGGTCGCGGCCGCAGGTCCGGAGCGTGTCGGCGACCAGCGCGCACGTCGCCGACGACAGGCCCTTGGGCAGCGGCGCCGCGACGGGCTGCGTGCCGAAGAGCCGGTCGACGTCGTCCTGGCGGGCCTCCGCGCCGATGGCGGTGAGCTGCTTGCGGGTGTCGACGTACTGCTGGAGCCGCTCGGTCAGCGCGGCGGCGGTGAACGGCTTGATCAAATAGTTGACCGCGCCGCCGCGCATCGCCTCCTTGACCGTGGACACGTCGCGGGCGGCGCTGATCATGAGGACGTCCACGTCCTGCAGCGCCTTGAGCACCTCAAGTCCCGACATGTCCGGTAGATAGATGTCGAGCAGGACGAGGTCGGGCCGGAGCTCGGCGGCCATGGCGAGCGCGGCGGCCCCCGTGTGCGCGGCGGCCACCACCCGGAAGCCGGGCACCCGCGCCACGTAGCCGCTGTGGATGCGCGCCACCATGAAGTCGTCGTCCACGACCAGCACCCGGATCTCGCTCATCGCACCCGCTCGCGAACCGGGGCCGGCAGCAGGGCGGTGAACACCGCGCCGTCCGCGTTGCCCACCTTCACCCAGCCGCCCCTGCGCAGGCACGCCTGCCGGGTCAGCGCCAGGCCGAGCCCACGTGGCCCCGAATGGGCGGCCTTGGTGGTGAACCCCTCCCTGAAAACCTCTTCGACCAGATCCGCAGCGATACCGGGACCGGAGTCCCCGACCCGGACGTGCAGCCCGTCGGCGTCGGTCAGCACCGACACCTCGATCGTGCCCGTGGCCCCGTCGAGCGCGTCGATCGCGTTGGCCACCAGGTTGCCGACCACCAGGACCGCGTCCTGCGGATCGCCCAGCGCGCCCTGCTCCACGGCGGAGTCCTCGGACAGGACCAGCAGGACGCCGCGCTCGGCCGCCTCCGCCGACTTGGCCAGCAGCAGCGCGGCCAGCGTCGGGCACTGGACGCGCTCGCGCAGGTCGGTGATGTACGTGCCGCGGGTGGTGCTGGTGATGAAACCGATCGCGGCCTCGTGCTCGCCCAGTTCGAGCAGGCCGACGACGGTGTGCATGCGGTTGGCGAACTCGTGCGCCTGCGCCCTGAGCGCCCCGGTGGCACTGCTGGTGTCGTCCAGCTCGCGGGCCAGCCGGACCAGCTCGGTGCGATCCCTGAGGGTGACCACCCAGCCGCGGTGCTGGCCGCGTACGGAGACCGGTGTGCGGTTGAGTACCAGCACCCGCTCGCCGTGCAGCACGATCCGGTCCTCCCCCGGGTCGGCGCCGCCGAGCACGTCGCGCATCCGCTCGGAGACCGGCATCTGGGTGAGGTCCTCGCCCACCTCGCCGAGCAGTTCGCGGGCGGAGTCGTTGACGAGCGTCACCCGGCCCGCGAGGTCGAGCGCGAGCACGCCCTCCTTGACTCCGTGCAACACGCCCTCGCGCTGCTCCAGCAGCGCGGCGATCTCACGCGGCTCCAGGCCGAACGTCTGGCGGCGCACCCGCGCGGTGATCAGCGCCGCGGCCGCGAGCCCGGCCAGCAGGACGGCCAGCGCGGTCCATATCAGCGGCGGCAGCGCGCCCGCCAGCTGGCCGGTGACCGTGGTCTGGAGCACGCCGACGGAGACCAGGCCGATGACGTCGCCGTACTCGTCGAAGATCGGCGCCTTGCCCCTGACCGTGGTGCCGATCGTGCCGGTTTCGGTGCCGACCCAGCTCTTGCCGGTGTTCAGCACCGTGGTGCCGTCGGTGGACAGCCGCTTGCCGATCAGCGCGGCGTTGGGGTGGGCGTACCGCGTCTGCTCGCGGTTGGCGATGACCACATAATCGGCGCCGGTCGACTGCTGCACGCTCAGCGCGAGCGGCTGCAGCACATTTTGCGGATCCTTGACATTGAACGCGGCCCGGACCTGAGGCAGGCCCGCCACGGATTGGGCGATCGCCAGCGCTCGCTGCTGGTGCAGCGAGTCCAGTTGCGCGCGCGTGTGCTCGGCCCACACGCCTCCGGTGCCTCCGACGGCTAGCAGCACGATGACCATTTGGAGCACGAACAGCTGGGTTCCGAGGGAGGCGTCACGTACCCGTCTCACCGCACTATCGAAACATGCCGAGGTCACAGGGGGGTTGCAAGGGGGTGCGAGGGGGGTTGCCAGGCGGTGCGAGGGGGGTTGCCAGGCGATGCGAGGGGGGTTGCGACCAATACGACCTATATGACGGCTATCGTGAAAAGGGTCGACTCCATCGGCAGCGGACTTCACCATCCAGTATTCCGTAACGTGAAATCCCCCCTTTGGAGTGATCATGCGTCTCCGCATACTCGCCGCCGTCGCGGCGCTCTCCGTCGCCGCGGTGTCCGGCTGCGGCGCCGGCTCTGGTTCTGAGGGCGGCGGCACGAGCGCGCTGCGCATCATGGCTCCCGCCTCACCTGGCGGCGGCTGGGACCAGACCTCCCGTACGGCCGAGCAGGCGCTCAAGTCCGTCGACCCGAAGCGCAAGGTCGAGGTGTTCAACGTGCCCGGCGCGGGCGGCACCATCGGCCTGGCCCAGCTGGCGGGCGAGAAGGGCAACGGCAACCTGCTGATGACCATGGGCCTGGTCATGGTGGGCGCCATCGAGCAGAACAAGTCCAAGGTCACCCTGGCCCAGACGACGCCGATCGCCAAGCTGACCGAGGAGTACGAGATCATCGTGGTCCCGGCGGCCTCCCCGTTCAAGTCGGTGGCCGACCTGGTCGCCGCCTGGAAGGCCGACCCGAAGAAGGTGTCCATCTCGGGCGGCTCGGCCGGCGGCACCGACCACATCGCGGCCGGGCTGATGGCCAAGGCCGCGGGCGTGGACCCGAAGCAGGTCAACTACATCGCCCACTCGGGCGGCGGCGAGGCCCTGAACGAGCTGCTCGGCAACAAGGTGAGCGCCGGCATCTCGGGCGTCAGTGAGTTCGCCGAGCACGTGAAGTCCGGCAAGCTGCGCGCGCTGGCCGTGACCTCGGCCCAGCGGCTGCCCGACCTCGACGCGCCCACGCTCAAGGAGGCCGGGCTGAACGTGGAGCTGACCAACTGGCGCGGCTTCGTGGCGCCCGGCGGGCTCGACGAGGCGGCCAAGAAGTCGCTGACCGACCAGGTGACCAAGATGCACGACTCGCAGGTGTGGAAGGACGCGGTGGCCAAGAACGGCTGGATCGACTCCTTCCAGACCGGTCAGCAGTTCGCCGACTACCTCAACGCCGAGCAGACCAAGGTCAAGGCCATCATCGCCGAGCTGGGTGTCGTCTCCTGATGTCCGCTGACAACACTGGCCAGAAGCAGCGCTGGCGGTGGCGGCCCGAGCTGGGGTTGGCCGTCATCGTGCTGGCGCTCGGCGTGTTCGTCGTGCTCGGGACGCTCGACGTGTCCGCCGCCGCCTCGCAGCTCGGCATCGGGCCGCGCTTCTTCCCGATGCTGGTGGGCTGCTCCATGATCGCCATCGGCCTGTTCTACGTGGCCGACGTGCTCAGGGGCGGCAGCGGCGACCCCGAGGAGAGCGAGGACGTCGACGTGGACGCCCCCGCCGACTGGCGCAGCGTCGGGCTGGTGAGCGGGATCTTCCTGGCGTTCACCGCGGTGCTGAACGTGCTCGGCTGGATCATCGCCGCGAGCCTGCTGTTCTTCGGGCTCTCGGTGGTGCTCGGCGCTGAGCACAAGCTGCGCGCGGCGGGCGTCGGGGTGGTCCTGGGGATCGCCACGTACCTGCTGTTCGTCAAGGGCCTGGGCGTGTCGCTGCCGGGTGGGCTGCTGCGGGGGGTGATCTAGGTGGATTCGTTCCAGCTGCTGCTCGACGGGTTCGCCGGGGCGCTGACGCCGATCAACCTCATGTACGCGCTCATCGGCGTCACCCTCGGCACCCTCGTCGGCGTACTGCCCGGCATCGGGCCCGCCATGACCGTGGCTCTGCTCCTGCCGATCACCTTCACCGTGCCGCCGACCAGCGCGTTCATCATGTTCGCCGGGATCTACTACGGCGGCATGTACGGCGGCTCGACCACCTCCATCCTGCTCAACACCCCCGGCGAGTCGTCCTCGATGATCACCGCGCTGGAGGGCAACAAGATGGCCCGGCGCGGCCGGGCGGCGCAGGCGCTGGCCACGGCGGCCATCGGCTCGTTCGTGGCGGGCACGATCGCGACCGCGCTGCTGGTCGTGGCGGCCCCCGCCGTGGTGAGCTTCGCCATCTCCTTCGGGCCTGAGGACTACTTCGCGCTGGCCATCCTGGCCTTCACCGCCGTGTCGTCGGTGCTGTCGCGTTCGGTCGTGCGCGGGCTGGCCTCTCTCGGATTCGGCCTGGTGATCGGCCTGATCGGCATCGACCAGCAGACCGGCCAGGCCCGGCTCACGCTCGGCCTGGACCAGCTGCTCGACGGCGTGGACGTGGTGGTCGTGGCCGTCGGGCTGTTCGCGCTGGGCGAGGCGCTGTACGTGGCCTCACGGCTGCGCCATTCGCTGCCCGAAGTCGTACCGGTCGGGCGGGCCTGGATGGGACGTACCGACTGGCGCCGCTCGTGGCTGCCCTGGCTGCGCGGCACCGCGTTCGGCTTCCCGTTCGGCGCGCTGCCCGGCGGCGGCGCCGAGATCCCGACCTTCCTGTCGTACGCGGCAGAAAAGCGACTGGCGCGCGGCGTGGCCAAGGAGGAGTTCGGCAAGGGCGCCATCGAAGGCGTCGCCGGCCCCGAGGCCGCCAACAACGCCTCGGCCGCCGGGACCCTGGTGCCGCTGCTGACACTGGGCCTGCCCACGTCCGCCACGGCCGCGATCCTGCTGGCCGCCTTCCAGCAGTACGGCCTGCAGCCCGGGCCGCAGCTGTTCGACCACAACCCGGCCCTGGTGTGGGGCATGATCGCGTCGCTGTTCATCGGCAACACGATGCTCCTCGTGCTGAACCTGCCGCTGGCGCCGCTGTGGGCGCGTGTGCTGCGCATCCCCCGGCCGTACCTGTACGCGGGGATCGTGCTGTTCGCCGCGCTCGGCGTGTACGCGCTGAACGGCTCGGTGGTGGACCTGGTCGTGCTCTTCCTGCTGGGCCTGCTGGGGTACGCGATGCGGCGCTTCGGCCTGCCGGTCGCCCCGGCGGTGATCGGCCTGATCCTGGGACCGATGGCGGAGATCCAACTGCGCCGGGCATTGGCCATCGGCGCGGGCGACGTGACCACGCTGGTGCGCAGTCCCATCGCGGTGATCCTGCTGCTGCTCGCCCTGGCCGCGCTGACCGCACCGCTGTTCAGGAAGCTGATGGAACGGCACCACGTCGAACCGGCGACGCCCGCGTCCCGGGAGGAGGACTAGGCGGCGGTCCTGTGGGTTTTCCTCCGGGGCTCCACCGGTCTGTCCGAACCGGTGGAGCCCCGTTTATGTCGTACCGGCCGGGCATCATGGCAGGCATGGCCGTGAAGATACAGGTGTCGTTCGACTGCGCCGACCCCGACAAGCTGGCCCGGTTCTGGGCCGAGGCGCTGCACTACCGGCTGGAAGAGCCCCCGCAGGGCTTCGCCACCTGGCAGGACTACTGGCGCGCCCGAGGGCTGCCCGAGGAGGAGCTGACGGGCGACGGCGGCTACGACTCGGTCATCGATCCGGCCGGGGTGGGCCCACGGCTGTGGTTCCAGAAGGTCCCCGAGGGCAAGGTGGTCAAGAACCGCCTCCACCTGGACCTGTCTGTCACCTCCGGGGATCGGCCGGTGGAGGTCCGCCGGGCCCAGCTCGACGCGGAGGCCGAGCGGCTGGTCGGGCTGGGGGCGACGCTGTCGAAGGTGCTCGTGGTGGAGGGCCTGCCCGACTACTACGCGATCACCCTGCTCGACCCAGAGGGCAACGAGTTCTGCATCAGCTAGGACCGCAACACATGCGGTGGAATGCGGGCTCCGGCTGGTGGAGGGTGGCCCCGCGCCGTCCCTCCGGCCGCAGACATCGGGACTGCAAGCCAACGAGTCACGGGGCCACCAACCCGGCCCGCCACGACGGGGGCGACGCGGCGGGCCGGGCAGTTCATGTGCCGAACATGTTGTGTGCTCGGCAGTTGTGCACGAGAGCCGACTGCCAAGCCAGCGTTGCCGCGAGCGCAATCGCATCCGGCTGCCGGACGCACTGCACCACCCCCGCCGCCACCATTTCGACGGTGACCGCCTTGCGCAGCTCGGCTGTCCACCACATCTGGCCCGACACAGAGCGCCCGAAGTCGATCTCCCACCCGGGGTAGGTGCTGCACAGCACCGAAAGCTGACGGCCTCTCAAGTCCAGCAGGACCGCCGCCTGCGCCATTACCTCTCGGGCGCTCTCGCTGGTGGTGCGAAGGAGGGCGAGTAGCTCGTCGTCGGTCATTGCTCCTCCGACCAACCCGCCCTTATCGACTATCGGACTGCGGACTTCCGTCATGCACGCACCGTATGCGCGCCAACACCGAGCAGCGGTGCCGTCCGCACCCGTCGCCGCAGGGGTGCGCTCCGCACCCCTGATCTACAGGGGCAGTCCGAGCTCCTGGGCGAAGCCGCGGGCCCGACGCTCGATCAGCGGGCCACCCTGATCGACCGCGTCGGAGGCCATCAGCCGGCCGGTCGGGCTGAAGTGCACCGAGTCGTGGGAAATGGCGTACGCCTGTTGCAGCCAGTCGAGCATGGACGACCAGTCGCGCCGCTGGTGGTAGGTGCGGGCGATCTCGACGTGGAGCCGGGCCCGCCGCTCCCGAGAGGGGATGCTGTCAGGGTCGATCCGCTCGGCGCGGTCCTTCGCGCTGGCCGACTTGGTCAGGTCAGCGCCGATCGACACCGCGTGCAAGGCGACGTTCGAGCCGCCGAATTGGGTCCACGAATGGTGGTAGCCGGTGGGCAGACGGCGAGCGACGGCCTCGGCCTCGTCCCAGAACCGCCAGGCGTCGCCCTCCCTGCCCGCGCGGGCCGCCGTGGTGGCGGCGTGCAGTTGCATCGCACCGTACAGGGCGCGAAGTTCTTCGTCGCCGTCGTCGAGCCGGTCGCGAAGCAGACCGGCCGCGTCGAGGGCAAGCGTGAGGGCGGCGTCGGTGTCGCCTCCCGAGCGTTGCACGATGGCGTACGTCCAGGCGGCTCCGGCCAGCGCGGCGGGCTGGTCGGCCTCCTGGGCGGCGGCCATGGCCCGGTCGGCGACAACCCAGATCAGCTCTGGCTCGCTGGCCCACACGATGACGTGCTGTACGAGCGCCCACAGGTCAGCGAGCACGGCGTGAGCGTCGCGTCGTTCCTGGCCGCTCGTCTGGCGGGTGGAGGCGCGCACGTCGCGGATGAGGGAGGGCAGGACGCGGCCGACGTCGGTTCGGTGGGTGCGGGAGGTGTGCCAGAGCTGCCAGGCGTCGGCCGTGCGCTGGCGCAGCGCTGCGACCTGTTGCGGCTGCTCGGCGATCGTGAGCATGGGAGCCCGGATGGCCTCGCGGATGGCAGGCACCGCTTCGTGCGGTATCCGGGCGAACGCGCTGATTGGGATGGTGGTGTTCCCGCCGAGGTCCATGTCGCTTCCGGCAAGGACGGCGACGTCGCCCACGGCGAGCACTTCGGCGAGGCGGATGAGCACAGGCAGGCGGGGCGGCAGTCGTCGGCCGGACTCGATCCCTTTCAGCCACTCGGCGGAGTAGCCGACGAGCCCGGCCAGTACTGACCGGCTCATCCCTTTGCGTTCCCGGATCGTCTGGATCCGCTCGCCTGTGGGTTTCCCTTCGAGGTCGTCGAGCATCAGGGCTACTCTCGATTCGTTCCGTATCCACTGCCAGGCTACGCCTGAGGGCTGTGGCCAGGGCGGGGAACGTGCGCACCGCCGGTCGTGCAAACTCCTGCGGGGGTTGACGCTCCAACTCCTGCCCATCACGAAGGCGCGCTACTGGGGGATCAACACCCAAGGCACAGGGTCGGACGTGCTGCGCCTCACCTCGCCGAGCAGGGGCATGCGTCGGCTGACGATCCGGCACAGCGGCGAATCTAACTTCATCGTCTGGGCGCTCGACAACCGCGGTGACCAGCCGGTAGCTAGGACTCCGTTCTGGGTGTCCGGCCGTACCGTACCGGGGCCTGAGTTCGGCGTGCCCGGCGACGCACAGGTATTCGGGGTAACGACTCGATGGCCTCCGGGCCGCGGTGCACAGCAAGCGCGCGGCTGGGGCCAAGCAGGTGGAGCCCTTCCCGCCAGCCGCCGGCAAGGTGGCCAACATGGACTACTGGTGGGAAGACCAGATCCTGGCGTGGGCTCAACGAACCGGGCGCACAGCGGACTCGGCCAGGTAGTACGGCAACACCTCGCGTTTTCCACGTTTCTCGTTGTGCTTCGATCTTCGTGTGAACATGACGATGGGTATGCACGAGGTGGGTCCGCTCACATGTTCGACCCGGCAGTTAAACTTCTGGTAGCGTAACGGTCACTGTCAGTGAAGATCCGGAGTGGGTTGCGGGGTGATCCGGGTGTATCGGTGGAGTGATGGCGTGGATGTGCCGACCTCGTGGTGCGGTCGCCACCGTGGTCACCGTTGTGGTCGCCGGCTGGTGGGTTTGTTGGCTTGTTTGGCGCTTGGGGCGGGGCATGGCTGAGCGGTTGCGGCCGATTCGGGCATCGTTTGTGGCTGCGGGGCCGTGCGGGGTGGCTGTCCGTGACCGGCTCAAGGGTTTGACGGCGCGCGATGAGCAGGTGTTGCGCCGGGTGGGTGCGCATCTGGGTGTGCTGGCGTCGCGGGATCTGGCGGTGCGTTGTCGTGCGGGGCTGGAGCATTCCGCTCAGGCGTGGGCGGACCGCAAGCGGGAGCTGACGCTTGAGTCGTCGTCACGCTGGGCGGGGGCGATCACCAAGGCCTCCCATGATCAGTGGGCGCTGGCCCGCCGCTGCCAGGCGGCCCACATCCTCTCGCTCGAGGCGGGCATCACAGCGATCGCGCACCGGCTGGCTCAGCCGATCGGCGCCAAAGGCTCCAAGAAGGTGCCGGGCGGCTACCGCAGCAGGCAGGAGTGGCACGCCAAGAAGCGCCGCTTGCACGTGCTGAGCGACCGACTGGAGCGGGAACGGACCGACTACGAGGCCGGGCGGGTGCGAGTGGTTCGGGGTGGCACGCGGCTGGCCCGCGCCCGTCACCACCTAGCCGCCGCCCAGCTCAGCGAAGAACAGTGGCGGGAGCGGTGGCAGGCCGAGCGGTGGTTCCTGCAGGCCGATGGCGAGGCGGGCAAGCGCTACGGCAACGAAACCATCCGCCTCACCCCCGACGGCCAGGTAAGCATCAAGCTCCCGGCGCCGCTGGCTCATCTGGCCAACGCCGCCCACGGCCGCTACGTCCTGTCGGCGCGGGTGCGTTTCGCGCACCGCGGCCAGGAGTGGGCCGACCGCATCGACGCCGACCGGGCCGTCGCCTACCGCATCCACCTGGACATCCAGCCGGGCGTGGCCCGTAGCCGACGAGACAGCGGCCGCTGGTATCTGACCGCCTCCTGGCAGCATCAAACGACCGCGATCATCCCACTGCGGGCGGCGCTGGCCAGCGGGGTGATCGGAGTGGATACCAACGCCGATCACCTGGCCGCCTGGCGGCTGGACGTGCACGGCAATCCGATCGGCAACCCACGTCACTTCGGCTACGACCTGACCGGCACCGCCGGGCACCGCGACGCTCAGGTCCGGCACGCCCTGACCCGTCTGCTGCACTGGGCCCGGAAGTGCGGGTTGCGCGCCATCGCGGTGGAAGACCTCGACTTCGCCGCAGAGAAGACCCGCGAGAAACACGGCCGCAACAAGCGGTTCCGGCGGCTCATCTCCGGCATGCCGACCGGCAAGCTGAAAGCCCGCCTCACCTCCATGGCCCAGGCGGCCGGTATCAGCGTCATCGCAGTGGATCCCGCCTACACCTCCCGGTGGGGAGCCCAGCACTGGCAGCACCCCCTGACCAACCCCAAGCGCCCAACCAGCCGCCACGACGCCGCCGCCGTGGCCATCGCACGACGCGCCCAGCAGCACCCGATCCGGCGACGGACGACACCGCCCCCGCACGACCAGAGCGATCGTATGGGGCATCGGACCGTCCAGGCCGAACCGTGTGCCGCCGGGCGTGAGGAAACCCGCCACCGCACACCGGACCACGCACACGATGCGCCGGGCCCGGATACGGCCAGAACGCGGGCAACCAGCGCGCCCAACACCGTTCGGGGCGCGCCAGTGCAACTCATGTTCACTGGTTAGGAACGGTCTCATGGCCGATCTCGCTCCAATCGGCTCGCCGACGCCAGACAACAGCGCGGGTGGTCTCAGGAGACCTTGGCCGCACTGCTACGCGGCAAAGGACTGGGCACCACCCGCAAGACCGTCACCGCAACAGAGACATGGGATCAGCAAGGCACGGTCAACGCACTCGACGACGTCGCGAAAGGGGCGCTCGTGGATCGCCGAGAGTTCCTCATCCTCACCGGGGCCGAACTGCTGCTCCCCGTCTACGAATGGCGGATCAACCCCGAGCCCTGGATCGCCGCTCAGCAACGCGGTCGCCACGTCGGCGCCGCCCTCGTCGCCGAGCTTCAACAGCTCATCGCCGCCCGTCGGCGGATGGACGATGAGCACGGCGGAGCGGTGCTGCTCGACGCGCTGCACGCCGACTTCCGGTTCGTCACCGAGCTGCTGAAGAACGGCACCTACTCGGCGGACGTCGGCCGTGGCCTGTACGGCACGACCGCGGAGATAGCCCGCCTCGCCGGGTGGGCCGCGTTCGACTCGGGCCAGCATGCCGCCGCCCAGGCGTACTACCTCGCCGCGCTCCGCTCCGCGTCTGCGATCGGTGACCGGGCACTCGGCGTGAACATCGTCGGATTCATGGGCATCCAGGCGTACGCGACCGGACGCCTCACCGACGCGACCAAGCTCATGGACACCGCCGCGGCGGAGGCGGCCCGGATTCCGGAGGTCGTGCAGGCGATGACCTGGGCCCGGGTCGGCCGGGCGTACGCGAAGATCGACGACCCGGTGACCGCGCGGGCCGCGCTCACCCGGGCCGATGCCTTGCTCAACCGCGCGGTGCCGGGGGACTCCCCACCGTGGGCGTACTGGCTGGACGAGGCGCGTATCACGGCGCAGCTCGGCAGCGCGCTGTACGACCTGGGGGACTACGCGGGCAGCGAGCGCGAGCTGGTCGCCGCGGCCACCTCATGCGGGGATCGCTACCCGCGCGACCGGGCGACATGGCTCGGCCGGGTGGCCACGGCCCAACTTCGACGCGGGCGGATGGATGAAGGGTGCGCGACCGCGCGGACCGTGGTCGACCTGCTCGCGGACCAGGCGGACACCGACCGTGGCATGGGGCTGCTCCGGACGTTCCGCGCGGAGCTGGCCGCACGCGGACCCTCGACAACCGCCCGGGAGTTCGGCGACTACGCCGCCCGTCGTCTCGCTCCCGCTTCGTAGCTTTGGCCCCGGCCGGGCGGTCGCCCTAGGCCCCCGTGGCGAGGGCGGCGACCGCCTGGATGGTGCGGTGCTGCTCCTCGGGGGTGCCGAACGGAGCGGCGAGGTACTCCGTGACACCCGCGTCCGCCAGCCTGCCGATCCCCTCGGCCACGGTCGCCTCGTCGCCCACGATGACCACGTCCTGCGGTCCGGCCACGCCCTCGCGGTCGAGCATGGCGCGATATTCCGGCACCTGACCCGCCAGCGCGAACTGCTCCGCGACGCGCCCGCGCACCCTGGTCTCGTCGTCCGTCACGCACACCACCAGCCCGGCGATCACCCGAGGTGCGGGGCGTCCGGCGGACTCGGCCGCCTTCGTGACAGACGGCACGATGTGCCCGGCCAGCGTGCGCGGGCCGGTCATCCACGTCACCACGCCATCGGCGAGCTCTCCCGCCAGGGACAGCATGGCCGGACCCATCGCCGCCAGCAGCACCTGAGGCGGCTGCGCGCCGGGCACGGCGGCCGTGCCCGAGGCGGTGAGCAGTTCGCCGTGGTGTGCCACGCTTTCGCCCCGCAGGAGCGGTCTCAGCACGGACAGGTATTCGCGCATCCGCCGTACGGGCTTGTCGGCGGGCAGGCCGTACATCGACTCGACCATCATCGCGATCCCCGCGCCGATCCCGAGCGTGAGGCGGTTGCCCGTGGCGGCCTGAACGCTGAGCGCCTGACCGGCCAGCACAAGCGGATGGCGTTGCGGCACCGGGACGACGGCCGTACCGAGCGGGATGCCCGGCACCCGCCCGCCCACGGCGGTCAGCGCGGTGAGCGCGTCCCAGCCGAGCGCCTGGCTTGCCCAGGCGGTGCTGTAACCGAGCTCGGCGGCGGTCCTGACCTGCTCGGTCAGGTCCTCCAGCGTCGCGGGACCGCGTACGTCGCCGACGGCGATTCCGATCTTCACGTGGTCAACTCCCTTTAGCGGAGAAGTTCTCCGGTTCGATATGCTTCGATACGATAGGGAGAACCTCTCCACTTAGCAACCAGGAGCCGTCTGATGATGCGGGCCGACGCGCTGCGCAACCGCGAGCGGATCGTACGAGTGGCCAGGGCCGTCTTCACCGAACACGGCCCCGAGGCCTCGCTCAACCAGGTGGCGCAACAGGCCGAGGTCGGGCCGGGCACCCTCTACCGGCACTTCCCGACGCTGCAGGACCTGCTGGTGGCAGTGATCAGAGACGACGTGGCGGCACTTTGCGCACGGGGACAAGCCCTGCTCTCCGAGGCGTCTGCGCTTCCCGAGACATCGACACCGTCCGGGGCCTCAGCGCAGTCCAGGGCCTCGGCGGACAGGGCGTTGAGGGCGTGGCTGCGGGCGGTGGCCGTACACGCGACGGCCATGCGCGGACTGGTGGCGACGCAGCTGGCCTCCTGGCCCGCCGACGGTGCGCTGGCGGCCTGCCACGAGGAGATCACCGCCACCGGCGCCGCGCTGCTCGACCACGCCCACCGCGCCGGCTCCGCACCCGAGGGGTTGGACATCACGGACCTCCTCCGGCTGGCCAACGCGATCGGCTGGGCCAGCGAGCAGTCCCCCGACGACGAAGACCTCATCGACCGCCTGCTCGCCCTGGTGACGACCACCTCAGCCCCCACCACAGGGAGGAGCCCCACGGCAGAGAGAAGCCCCGCCACCTCACTCGGTGACGGGGCCTGAGTCGATCAATCGATCGCCCTACTCGGAGACGCCCAGCTTCTCCAGGATCAGCTCGCGGGCCCGAGCGGCGTCGGCCTTGCCGCGGCTGGCCTTCATCACGCCGCCCACCAGCGCACCTGCCGCGGCGATCTTCCCGGAGCGGACCTTCTCGGCCGCGTCGGCGTTGCCCGCGATGACCTGGTCGACGATCGCCGACAGCTCACCCTCGTCGTTGACGATCTTCAGCCCGCGCCGCTCGACCACCTCGTCGGGCGTACCTTCTCCGGCCAGCACGCCTTCGAGCACCTCGCGCGCCAGCTTGTCGTTGAGCGACCCCGAGGCCACCAGCTCGGTGACGCGGGCGATCTGCGCGGGCGTGATGGGCAGGTCCGCCAGGGCCACAGCGGACTCGTTGGCGCGCCGCGCCAGCTCGCCCATCCACCACTTGCGGGCGTCGGCGGCCGGCGCGCCCGCCGCGACCGTGGCCTCGACCAGGTCGAACGCGTCAGCGTTGTGCATGGCCTGCATGTCGAGGTCGGAGACCCCCCACTCGGCCTGCAGCCGCTTGCGCCGGACCGACGGCAGCTCGGGCAGCGCGTCCTTGAGCGTGGCCACCCATGCCGGGTCGGGCGCGATCGGCACCAGGTCGGGCTCGGGGAAGTAGCGGTAGTCCTGCGCCTCCTCCTTGGACCTGCCGGGCGTGGTGACGCCGGTGTCCTCGTGGAAGTGCCTGGTCTCCTGGTGGATCCGGCCGCCCTCGGCGAGGATCGCCGCCTGCCGCTCGATCTCGCTCCGCACGGAACGCTCGACGCTGCGCAGCGAGTTGACGTTCTTGGTCTCGGTACGGGTGCCCCATTCGGACGAGCCGCGGGGCATGAGCGAGACGTTGACGTCGCAGCGCATCGAGCCCTCCTCCATGCGCACGTCGGAGACGCCCAGGGAGCGCATGATCTCGCGGAGCTCGGTCGCGTACGCCTTGGCCACCTCGGGCGCCAGGCTGTCCGTGCCCTCGATCGGCTTGGTGACGATCTCCACCAGCGGGATGCCGGCGCGGTTGTAGTCGACGATCGAGTAGTCGGCGCCCTGGATGCGGCCGGTCGCCCCGCCCACGTGGGTGGACTTGCCGGTGTCCTCCTCCAGGTGCACCCGCTCGATCTCGACACGCACGGTCTGCCCGTCGACCTCGACGTCGAGGTAGCCGTCGAAGCAGAGCGGCTCGTCGTACTGGGAGATCTGGTAGTTCTTCGGCATGTCCGGATAGAAGTAGTTCTTCCGGGCGAACCTGCACCACTCGGCGATCGAGCAGTTCAGCGCCAGGCCGATGCGGATCGTCGACTCGATCGCGACGGCGTTGGCCGTCGGCAGCGAACCGGGAAACGCCAGACAGGTCGGGCAGACCTGGGTGTTGGGCGGGGCACCGAAGGTCGTCTTGCACCCGCAGAACATCTTCGACGCGGTGCCGAGCTCGACGTGCGTCTCCAGCCCGAGCACCGGCTCGAACCGGGCGAGGGCTTCGTCGTACGGCATGTGCGTACCGACAGTCATGATGAAGTCCTTAGTTCAGATCGTCGCATTTCACGCTATCAATCAGGCGCTCAGAGGAATCCACGGCTCCCCAGCGCCTCAGTGGTCGCATCCACCCATTCGCGATAAGCCGGAAGCCTGGCCAGCACGGCCAGATCGACCTGATCACCGGCGAAGGCGAGGTACTCGTTCACCTCGCGGTAGGCGATGCCGGTCAACATGGCCTTCAGTACGGCCTTGGGGTCGGCCACTTTCTCGGCGTCTTTCGGTTTGCGGGGCGCCAGGCTCGTGTCGGCGCCTGGCACGCGGTCCCAGACCGCCGCGTCGGCGAGCAGCCAGGACTCTGTCTCCTTCACGGGCACGAGCGGGATGAGCGGCCGAGTGACCCCCTTGCCCGCGAGGTAGGTCGTCAGGCGGTCAGCCTTGCCCCGCTCACGGTGGTCACTGTGCAGGAAGATCAAATGGCAATCGTCCGCCAGTTCCTCGACAGCCTGTCCGATCCGGCTGTCGTCCTTTGTCATCCGGCAGGCCGCGTACTGGACACTCTGCACGTCCACGGGACGAGGAGAGAGATCCGTCAACGCACGCAACTGCCGTGAGATGACCGCGCCGAGGAAGTGCTCGTCCGTCTCTCCCTCCGCGACCAGCCCTGGTACGAGGGGACGACTCATGAGACCTGCCCCACTGTGCTCAGGTAGGAGCGGACCTGACGCGGGGAAACGAAGGTGCCCGGCTCGCCCTCCGCACGGACCGGCTTGGCCACGGTCACCCGGGATCGCGGGTGACCGCCTCCGGTACGCCAGGCCGAGTCGAGGAAGACGAGTGATTCCGGAGCCGTCCGATACAGGCTCGATACCGCCACGGGCGAGTGGCTCGTGAGGATCACCTGCCGCCAGGAGTCCCAGTCCCCGCTGACACCGACACGCTGCACGATCCTCTGCAACAGCTCCCCGAGCCTGCTCGGGTGGAGGCCGTTTTCGATCTCCTCCACCATCAGCAGACCTGACGAGGTCCTGTCATAGAGTGCCGCGAGCAGTGCGAGCACTCTGAGCGTGCCGTCTGACGCCAGCCTGCCCGGCGTCGGCTCGTGGTCCACGAGAATGTCAAAGGACCACTCTTCCTGCCGCTCGTCGAGCACAGGACGGACACCGGTCACATCGGGCACGAGCGCCGCCAGGTCGATCATCAGGTCGTCGAGCTCGCCGGTATCGGACATCCGGCCCAGCACTGCGGCCAGATTTCCCCCATTCTCCGCCAGCGGCCTGCGGTCGAGCGCCGTAACCGGCTTCCGGATGGCCGCTGGATCAGGCAGATGGAAGTGCCACGAGCTTGCTTCTCGCGGCCAGCTCTTGTCCAGAGTCCGCTCAGGCACAGCTGCCAGAGACCAGTCGGCAGAATCCCTGCTCGCCGTGACAGTGGCACAGGTCTTTTCTCGTCCGCCCGACGGCCGCATGTCCGCTTCCACGCCAATCGTGAACCTGGAGACGGAATCGGCCCCCACTGGCCGGTGAAACAGCTCCTGCGGCTTGCCCCGGCGCGCTTCCAGCAGCGGGTCGTTCGACGCGCTCAGTCCTGGCCCACGTGCCAAAAGTGCCGCGCGAGCGAAGCCCAACGCGTCCAGCAGGTTGGACTTACCACTCGAATTCGGACCGACCAGAGCCAGGAACGGCGGCACGGCGAGCTCGAAGTCCAGGAAGGACTTGAACCCGTCGATCTCAATGCGCGTGAGCACGCCGCCGTCCCCTCTCCCTACAAAATCAAAATTCCCTACAGAGCCGGCGCCTTGGACAGCAGGCTGCCGCCCCAGCGGCTTTCCAGGGCCTGCTCGACCGCGGCACCGACCCGGTAGCAGCGGTCGTCGCCCAGCACCGGGGCCATGATCTGCAGGCCGACCGGCAGCGCGTCCTCGTCAGCCAGGCCGCACGGGACCGAGATGGCCGCGTTGCCCGACAGGTTGGACGGGATGGTGCACAGGTCGGCGAGGTACATGGCCATCGGGTCGTCGGCGCGCTCGCCGATCGGGAACGCCGTCGTCGGCGTCGTCGGCGACACCAGCACGTCCACCTGGTGGTAGGCGGCCTCGAACTCGCGCGAGATGACCGTGCGGACCTTCTGCGCCTGGCCGTAGTAGGCGTCGTAGTAGCCGCTCGACAGCGCGTAGGTGCCGAGCATGATGCGCCGCTTGACCTCAGGCCCGAAGCCGGCGGCCCTGGTCAGCGCCATGACCTCCTCGGCGCTGCGGGTGCCGTCGTCGCCGACGCGCAGGCCGTAGCGCATGGCGTCGAAGCGCGCCAGGTTGGAGGAGCACTCCGACGGCGCGATCAGGTAGTAGGCGGGCAGCGCGGTCGAGAACGACGGGCAGGAGACCTCGACGACCTTGGCGCCGAGCGATTCGAGCAGCTCGACGGCCTCGTGGAAGCGGGCCAGCACGCCGGGCTGGTAGCCGTCGCCGCCGAACTCCTTGACCACGCCGATGCGCATGCCGGAGATGTCGGCCTGCCGGGCGGCCTCGACCACGGACGGCACGGGCGCGTCGATCGAGGTGGAGTCCATCGGGTCGTGCCCGGAGAACGCCTCGTGCAGCAGCGCCGCGTCGAGCACGTTGCGGGCGAACGGGCCCGGCGTGTCCAGCGAGCTGGCGAACGCGATCAGGCCGTAACGCGACGAACCGCCGTAGGTGGGCTTCATGCCCACGATGCCGGTCACGGACGCGGGCTGCCGGATCGAGCCGCCGGTGTCGGTGCCGGTGGACAGCGGCGCCTCGTACGCGGCGACGGCGGCGCTGGAACCACCGGACGACCCGCCGGGGATCCTGGACAGGTCCCACGGGTTGCGCGTGGGGCCGTAGGCGGAGTTCTCCGTGGAGGAGCCCATCGCGAACTCGTCGAGGTTCGTCTTGCCGAGGATGACCAGCCCGGCCGCGCGCAGGCGGCTCGTGACGGTCGCGTCGTACGGCGGGCGCCAGCCTTCGAGGATCTTGGACGCGGCCGTCGTCGGCATGTCGGAGGTGGCGAAGATGTCCTTGTGCGCGATCGGCACCCCGGCCAGCGGGCCGAGCCGCTCACCGGCGCCCAGCCGGGCGTCGACGGCCCTGGCCTGCTCGACGGTGGTCTCGCGATCGACGTGCAGGAACGCGTTGATCTTGGGCTCGACCTCGGCCATGCGGTCGAGATGCGCCTCGGCCACCTCGACGGCCGTGACCTCGCCACCGGCGATCAGCGCGCCCAGCTCGGCGGCGCTCTTGTGGATCAGGCTCATGCCTCCTCCCCAAGGATGCGCGGCACCCGGAAGCGGTCGTCCTCGACGGCCGGCGCGCCGGACAGCGCTTGCTCGGGCGTCAGGGACTGTCGCACCTCGTCGGCGCGGAAGACATTGGTCAGCGGAAGCGCGTGCGACGAAGGCGGAACGTCCTCGGCGGCGACCTCTGCCACCTTCGCGACCGACTCGATGATGGCATCGAGCTGCGTGGCGTAGTGGTCGAGTTCGTCGTCGGTGAGGGCCAGCCTGGACAACCGGGCCAGGTGTGCGACCTCGTCGCGGGTTATGGCGGACATGAGTCGTGTAACCCGTTTCGTGGATGGAGTTGGGACACTGTCATCCTAGGGGCCTTGACGGAGCGGGGCAGAACCATTAACTCTCGCCACAGGCGGCACCGCGTACCTGGCCATTCAGCGTCCTGGGGAAGCGCCGCGTCACGCGGTCTGGGTGACCCCGGAGCGGTAGCCGTACTCGATCTCCGGCTGGGTCTCGATGTGTTCGCGCAGCCAGACCGTGGCCTCGGCGGGCGGCATGGGCTTGTGGAACAGCCAGCCCTGACCCATGTCGCAGCCCATCTCGGTGAGCCGGATGGCCACATCGTCGGATTCGACGCCCTCGGCGACCGAGCTCAGGCCAAGCGAGCGGACCAGGTCGACGATGGAGCGCACGATCCGGTAGTCGTCGTCGGACTCGGCGATGCGCTGTACGAACGACGCGTCGATCTTGACCTCCGACACCGCCAGGCGCTGCAGCCTGATCAGCGAGGAGTAGCCGGTGCCGAAGTCGTCCAGGGACAGTGGCACGCCGAGCACGGCCAGCGCCTTGATCGTCTCGTGCGTGTAGGCCTGGTCGCCCATCAGGATGCGCTCGGTGACCTCCAGCTGGATCGCCGACGGCGGCAGCCGGAGCTTGGCCAGCCCCGCCTCCAACTGCTCGGGCAGGGCCGAGTCGAGCAGGTCGCGGGCGGAGATGTTGACCGAGACCTGCACCCGCAGGCCGCTGTGCCACCAGCGAGCGGCCTGCTCCAGGGCCGCCTCGATGACGTATTCGGTGAGCTGGCGCATGAGGTAGGACTGCTCGGCCAGCGGGATGAACTCCGACGGCGGGATCTGGCCGTGCACCGGGTGATGCCAGCGCAGCAGGGCTTCCATGCCGTGTACGGCGCCGGTGGCCATGCCGACCTTGGGTTGGTAGTGCAGCCTGAGCTCGCGGTTGTCCACGGCCCGCCGCAGGTCGCCGAGGAGGTTGAGCCGTTCGGGCGAGTTGCGGTCCTTGCCGGGCTGGTAGAGCTCGACGCCGGTGCGTCCCTCTTTGGCGAGGTACATGGCCACGTCGGCGCGCTGGAGCAGCAGCTCGAAGTCGGGCGCGTGGTCGGGGTAGAGCGCGATGCCGACCGAGCCGTCCAGGTCGAACGACATGCCCTCCAGGCGTACCGGCTCGGTGAGCGCCGCGCGCAGCCTGGCGGCCACCTCGCGGGCCGCGTGGGCGTCCCTGATGGAGGGCAGCAGTACGGCGAACTCGTCACCGCCCAGCCGGGCCACGACGTCGCCGGGGCGTACGGAATGGGTGAGGCGGTGGGCGACCATCTGCAGCAGGCGGTCACCGACCGGGTGGCCCATCGTGTCGTTGACCTCTTTGAACCGGTCGAGGTCGAGCAGGAACAGGCCGACCCGCTCGTGCTGGCGGGCCTCGGCGAGCGCCTCCTCGGTGCTCACGATCAGCATCTTGCGGTTGGGCAGGGCGGTCAGCTCGTCGTGCATGGCCTGATGATCGCGGCGCATCGACAGGGTGGCGGTGAAGTAGACCGCCGCCAGGGGCGCCACGAACAGCGGTACGAGGGTGGGTGAATGGGTCATCACGACGACGACCAGGGGCGCCAGGCCGAGCAGCGCGACGTAGACGAGGCTCTGCGGGCCGAGGCTGGCCTTCAGCACGCGGGTGATCGACCGGCGTTCGTGCAGCGCGACCGCGCCACTCACCAGCGCGGCCCTGACCGCGAAGTAGGCGATGCCGGCCAGCGAGATCGCCAGCAGGTCGGCACCTGTGGGCACCCACGGCGCGGCCGGGCTCGGCACGATGCCGAACAGGCCGAGCACCACGGCGGCGGAGGTCAGCGCGAGCGTCGACTGGGCGATGTTGAACATCACCCGATGCCACGCCTTGCGGGTGACGACGCCGTTCATCACCACGGCCACCGCCTGCATCAGCACCGCCACGGGCAGGCCGAAGTGCAGGAGCACGGCGAAGGTGAACATGGTGGAGGGGTACGTGCCGCCGACGGCGGTCGCCGAGGACACCATGACGGGCCTGAGCTCGCCCAGCACCACGAGCGCGGTCAGCACCCAGAACAAGGGCGTACGGGCGAGCTCCGCCAGGCCGGTCGGGTCGAGTCTGAGCATGGCCACGGCCAGCGCGGTGAAGCCGATCACGGTGATGCCAACGAGGAACGCCCACAGAGGCGTCCCGGCGCGTGGCCCTGTGTCGCGGGTGTCGGTTGGGTCAGCCATCAGTAACAGAACCCCCATTAGGTCACTATGGGAGGGTACGACCTTTACCCCACTTCGCGAAACCAACCGCGTACGTTCCGTCACTTATCCTTCGGACATATACCCTGAAATCACTCTTAGTATACTCGCCATCAACAGCGCGTATATGATCTACGGCTGGGAAGTGACAGCCACTACGGCTGGGGGGTAGCGGCCACTACGGCTGGGGAGTGACGGCCACCCGCGAAGCCGCCTCCGGCCCTTCGGCGAGAAGCACCCCGAAGCCCGCACCGTCGAGGATCGGCACGCCCAGGCTGACCGCCTTGTCGTACTTGGACCCGGCGTTGTCGCCCGCCACCAGGAACGAGGTCTTCTTCGACACCGAGCTCGCGACCTTGCCGCCCCGATCGCTGAGCGCCTCGGCGGCGGAGTCGCGGGTGAAGCCCGGCAGCGTGCCCGTCACCACGAAGGTCAGGCCCTCGAGAGTCTGCGGCCCTTTCTCGGGAGCGGGCTCGTCCTCCATGCGGACGCCCGCGGCCCGCCATCGGCTGATGATCTCGCGATGCCAGTCGACCTCGAACCAGGCGCGGATCGTGGCGGCCACCCGCGGCCCGATGCCCTTGACGGCCGCCAGCTCCTCCTCCGAGGCCGCCATGACGGCGTCGATCGAGCGCAGGGCGACGGCCAGGTCGCGGGCAGTGGGCGGCCCGACATGGCGGATCGACAGCGCGACCAGGACATTGGCCAGCGGCGCCTGCTTGGCCCGGGCCAGTTCCTCGATGAGCTTGTGGGCGTTCTGGCTGGGCTCGCCGTTGATGTTGGAGAAGAACGAGACGACCTTCTGCTCGCCCGTCTTCGGATCGATCTTGGGCAGGCCGCTGTCCTTGTCGCGAACCACGGACTTGATCGGGATCAGCTGTTCGAGCGTCAGGTCGAACAGGTCGGCCTCCGTGCGTACGACCGGTTCCTGCGGCGGCAGCGGCTGGCTGAGCGCGGTCGCCGCGACGTAGCCGAGCCCGTCGATGTCGAACGCGCTGCGCCTGGCCGCGAAGAACAACCGCTCGCGGATCTGCGCGGGGCAGCCACGGGCGTTGGGGCAGCGCAGGTCGGCGTCGCCCTCCTGCTCGTAGGCCAGCTCCGTGCCGCACTCGGGGCAGTGGGTCGGCATGACGAACGGGCGCTCGGACCCGTCACGCAGGTCGGTGACCGGGCTGAGGATCTCGGGGATGACGTCGCCCGCCTTGCGCAGCACGACGGTGTCGCCGATGAGCACGCCCTTGGCGGCCACCACCGCGGCGTTGTGCAGCGTGGCGCGCTCGACGGTGGAACCGGCGACGCTGATCGGCTCCATCACACCGAACGGCGTGACGCGGCCGGTGCGGCCGACGCCCACCTGGATGTCGAGCAGCTTGGTGTTGACCTCTTCTGGCGGGTATTTGAAGGCGATCGCCCAGCGCGGCGCCCGCGAGGTGGAGCCGAGCTCGCGCTGGGTGCGGAAGTCGTCGACCTTGACCACCACGCCGTCGATCTCGTAGGGCGGGTCGTGGCGATGCACGCGGTAGTGCTCGATGAAGGCGTCGACCTCGGCGGGGCCGCCGACCACCTGGTAGAGGTCACTGACCGGCAGACCGAACTCGCGCAGCCGCTCGTAGACCTCGGACTGCGCCTTGGGCTCGGCCGCGCCCTCCCAGACGCCGACACCGTGCACGATCATGCGCATCGGGCGCTGGGCGGTGATCCGCGGATCCTTCTGGCGCAGCGAGCCGGCCGAGGCGTTGCGCGGGTTGGCGAAGGGGGCGATCCCCTGCGCGACCAGCTGCTCATTGAGCCGCCCGAACTCCGCGACCGGCATGTAGACCTCGCCCCGGACCTCGATCAGGCTGGGGACGTCGGCTCCCTTGAGCCGGTGGGGCACGCCCTCGATGGTGCGGACGTTGGGCGTCACATCGTCGCCCGTCCTGCCATCGCCCCTGGTCGCGCCGCGCTCCAATCGCCCGTCACGGTAGACCAGCGCGATGGCCAACCCGTCGATCTTGAGCTCGCAGAGGTACGGGCCGGGCTCGCCCTCGGCCAGCCGCTCGGCCCGCGCCTGCCAGGCGGCCATCCCGGCCGGGTCGAAGGCGTTGTCGAGGCTCTCCATCGGCGCCAGGTGGTCGACCTTGGCGAAGTCGCCGGCCACCGGCGCGCCGACCTTCTGCGTCGGCGAGTCCGGCGTCTGAAGACCCGGATGCGCCGCCTCCAGCGCGAGCAGTTCGTTGAACCACTCGTCGAACTGAGCGTCGCTGACCGTGGGCCGGTCGAGCACGTAATAGCGATAGCGGGCTTCCTCCACCAGCTCGCTCACCTCGGCGTGCCGCTCACGCGCGGCCACGGGCACGCCATCGACGCTTGGCTCGCTCACCAGGGTCTCCTTCCGTTCAACACCCTAGGCAAACGCTATCGCCGAGCACCGACACACAACGCCAAGAGGCGGAGGTCAGCCGCCCTGGGACCAGACGCCGTCCCATCCCGAGCACTTGCCGGTGACCTTCACGGCGGTGCCGCGGCAGACCCGGCCCTCGATCGAGAGCATGTAACCGGTCGGGAAGGAGAACTGCAGCGGCTTGGTCCCCGAGCAATTGCGGAACGTCTTGGCGCCCCTGCCGCCGTCGTCCTTGACCCACCGGAACTTCAGCCACGAGCACCCGCTCCGCCCGGGGAAGTCGTAGAGCTTGCCGTTCACCACGAACCCCGGCCGGTCGAGGACGACCTTGCCCTTGGCCTTGCCCGCCTTGTCGGAGGAGTAGATGGAGCCCCAGTTCCAGATCTCCGGGTTGGCGGCGGCCGCGGCCGGAGCGGCGATCGACGCGGACGCGATCAGGAGCGTGACGCCGACCGCCACAGTGCGAAAAATCATGAAAGCGAGGTTACTCACCCGGCTTGCAGCCCGCTTGCCGGATCGTCGCGCAGCACCTGGGCGCCCTTGCGGCAGGCGGCCAGGGCGGCCCGCGCGTAGCGAGGGGAGGCCCCGGCGAGCCCGCAGGCCGGGGTCAGTACGACCTGCCCGGCCAGCTTGTCGGGCGGGAACCCGAGCCGCCGCCACAGATCCACCGCCGGCCTGGCGACGACGCCGGTGTCGGGCAACCGGGTGTCGGTCCCCGGCACCACCCCGAGGAACAGCAGCAGCCCCGCCTCCAGCGCCTCCCCCACGGCGTCGTCGTCCCTGCGGCTGAGCAGGGAGGCGTCCACCGAGACACCGCGGACGCCGGCCGTACGGAGGAGGCGGAGCGGCACCGACGGCGCGCAGCAGTGCACGATCGGATCGCCGAACAGGCGCAGCGACTCCGCCACCCGAAAGCCCTCCACAGCGGCCAGCCGCCCGAAGCCCGAGGCGGTCGGTACGGTGCCCGCGAGCACGCCGGGCAGGCCGGGCTCGTCGAGTTGCAGAACGATCTCGGTGACCCCGGGCAGCCGCCGCCGCACCTCCGCGACGTGCTCGGCGACGCCCTGGGCGAGCGAGGCGGTCAGGTCGCGTACGGCTCCGGCGTCGGAGAGCATCTTGTCGCCGTACTTGAGCTCGATGGCGCCCGCCAGCGTCCACGGCCCGCAGACCTGCAGCTTGAGCGGCCCCGCGTAGTCGTGCCCGACCTCCTCCAGGCCGTCGAGATCGCGTCTGAGGTGGTCGACCGCCCGCTGGTGATCGCGCCCGGGCCGGTCGGACAGCCGCCAGCCGCTTGGCTGCACCTCCACCGGCAGGTCCACGAGCAGCGCCGCCGTCCGCCCCACCAGGTCGGCGCCCACGCCACGGCCCGGCAACTCGGGCAGGTACGGCAGGCCGGGCAACTCACCGAACACCACTCGGAGGGCCTCGAAATGATCCTCACCCGGATGCGACCCAACCCCGGTGGCTTCGAACATCGACATGGGCCAAGCGTAGGCTCTCGACTATGAAGCTGACCAAATACGGCCACGCGTGCGTACGGCTGGAGAAGGATGGCAACGTCCTCGTCGTCGACCCTGGCGCCTTCACCGAGGGCCCCGTCCTCGACGGCGCCGGCGCTGTGCTCATCACCCACGAGCACATGGACCACGTCGACATCGAGCGGCTCAAGGCCGCCTCTTCCGACCTGGAGATCTGGACCTGCGAGGCGGTCGCCGCCCAGTTGACGGAGGTTCCGGGGAAGGTGCAGGTCGTACGGCATGGCGACGACTTCACCGCGGCGGGGTTCGAGGTGAAGGTGTTCGGCGAGTGGCATGCGAAGAACCACCCCGACGTGCCGATCGCACAGAATGTCGGCTTCATGCTCGACGACGAGATCTTCTACCCCGGTGACGCGCTGACCGTGCCGGGCGTCGACGTACCCACGCTCCTGGTGCCGACGAACGCCCCTTGGCTGAAGCTCCTGGAGATGGTCGACTACTTGCGGACGATCCGTCCGGCCAGGGCGTTCTCCACGCATGACGGGCTGCTCAACGATATCGGTCTCAGCCTGATCGACAACTACCTGAAGCTGGAGTCCGACAAGCAGCACGCCGACATGCGGCGGCTCAAGGTCGGCGAGTCGGTCGACCTGCCCTGAGATCAGCTGAGCTGCTGCTTTAGATCGGCCGAGCTGCTTGCAGATCAGCCGGCTGAGGCGATGGTGGCCGAGCCGATCACGGTCTCGCCCGAATAGAGCACCGCCGCCTGCCCCGCCGCGACCCCCGTGGCGGGGCGGTCGAGCGTGATGCGCAGCCCGTCGCCGACCTCCTCGAAGTGGCACCCGTAGACCTCGCCATGGGCCCGCAGCTGCACCCTCAGCTCGCCCGGCGCGGCCGCCAACGCGACCGAATCCGGCTCCGTCGGCCCGTTCCAGACCGGTCGGGCGCAGGTGATCGAGGTGACCTCCAGCGCCGAACGCGGCCCCACCGTGACCGTGTTGGACACGGGCTCGATCGACAGCACGTAGCGCGGCCTGCCGTCGGCGGCGGGCCGGTCGATGTGCAGGCCCTTGCGCTGGCCGATGGTGAAGCCGTGGGCGCCGTGGTGGTTGCCGACGACCTCGCCCTCCTGGTCGACGATCGGCCCTTCGGCCGAGCCGAGCCGCTTGGCCAGGAAGCCGCGGGTGTCGCCGTCGGCGATGAAGCAGATGTCGTGGCTGTCGGGCTTGTCGGCGACCGTCAGGCCGCGCCTGGCGGCCTCCTCGCGTACCTCGGCCTTGGTCGAGTCGCCCAGCGGGAAGATCGCGTGGCCGAGCTGCTCGCGGGTGAGCACGCCCAGCACGTAGGACTGGTCCTTGCCCTGGTCGGCGCTTCTCGACAGCACGCCGTCGACCAGCCTGGCGTGGTGGCCGGTGGCGACCGCGTCGAAGCCCAGCGCGAGCGCCCGGTCGAGCACCGCCGAGAACTTGATCTTCTCGTTGCACCGCAGGCACGGGTTGGGCGTGCGGCCCGCCGCGTATTCGGCCACGAAGTCCTCGACCACGTCGCGCTGGAAACGCTCGGCCATGTCCCAGATGTAGAACGGGATGCCGATCACGTCGGCGGCGCGCCGCGCGTCGCGGGAGTCCTCGACCGTACAGCAGCCCCTGGCCCCCGTGCGGTGGGATTGGGGGTTGGCCGACAAGGCCAGATGCACACCAGTGACGTCGTGACCGGCCTCGGCGATCCGGGCGGCGGCCACGGCGGAGTCGACGCCGCCCGACATGGCGGCAAGCACACGCAATCCCATGACCATTCCAGCGTACTGTCCCGCCAAGCCTGCTCGGCCATCTGCACAACCGGGCGCCGCGTCTGGGAGTATTCAGGCCATGCGACTGTTCGGGCGCAAGGACGACGACGAAGAGCCCATCGAGCCGAGTGACGGCATCGCGCCGTTCTGGGCGTGGTGGGAGGAGACCAGGCCGGAGCTCGACTCGCTCGTGGCCTCCGGTGAGGCCGAGGGGCTGTGGGAGAAGATCGCCCCGGCCGTGGCCGCGGTGCATCCCGACCTGGTCTGGGAGGTGGCTCCCGGCAGGAACGCGGCGCACGCGCTGGTCGTGACCGCCGCCGGCGACGCCGAGCTGCGCCCGCTGGCGCATCGCCTGGTCAAGGGGGCGCCGCCCGCCGACCTGCTGTGGGAGTTCCATCCGTCGCGCCAGGTCAACCCGCAGGCGCTGGAGCTCACGATCGACGTGGGCGGCTTCGAGTTCGCCTTCGACAAGCTGATGCTGGGGCTGCGGGTGCCGCCCAACTCGCCGCGCGTGGACGTGGCCGCCTATCACCCGATCTTCGGCCAGCTCGACGAGGACACCCGGCTGGAGACCACGCTGCTGGCCCTCGACTGGCTGCTCGGCGAGGACGACGTGGCCCGCTGGGTGGGCGAGATCACCCCGGCGACGTTCCAGCCGATCGACTCGGTCGCCGCCGTGCACCTGCCCGCCGTGGTGGCCGACCTGGCCTCCGGCTACGAGGAGGAGCAGTGGGCGCTGCTGGAGGGGCAGACGGCGGCCGGCGCGCCGCTGGTCGCCACCGCCCGCTATCCGCTGCGGCCGGTCGACTATCCGCTCTTCGACCAGCACATCGCGATCACGCTCCCGTACGCGCACCGCGACGAGAACGGGCTGCCCGTCGGGGAGTCGCTGACGGCGCTGCGCGACTTCGAGGAACGGCTGGCGGCCCGGCTGCTCAAGCTCCACGACGACGCCGTGCTGGTGGCGCACCTGAGCGCGGAGAGCCACCGGGTCATCCACATCTACGCCGACCCGACCGGCGACGCGGCGATCCACGCCAAGGAGCTGATCGTGGGCTGGGAGGAAGGGGAGCCCAGGGTCGACGTGGCGACCGATCCCGCGTGGAGTGCGGTGGTGGCCTTCATCAACTAGCTCAGGCCGGCGCGGCGGGCGCGTTCGACCGCCGCCGGTAGCACCTCGATCAGCCGGTCGACGTCGTCGTGCGTCGAGGTGTGGCCGAGGGAGAACCTGAGCGAGCCCCTGGCCGCCGCCGAGTCGGCGCCCATCGCCAGGAGTACATGGGAGGGCTGGGCCACCCCGGCCGAGCAGGCGGAGCCGGTCGAGCACTCCACGCCCTTGGCGTCGAGCAGCATGAGCAGGGCGTCGCCTTCGCAGCCGGGGAAGGAGAAGTGGGCGTTTCCCGGCAGCCGGTCCGTCGGGTCGCCGTTGAGGAGCACGTCGGGGACCGCCTGCCGTACGCGCTGGATGAGCTCGTCCCGCAGCGCGGTCAGGCGGCGGCTCAGCGACTCCTGCTCGTTGACCGCGACCCGGATGGCGGTGGCGAGGCCGGCGATGGCGGGCGCGTCGAGCGTGCCGGAGCGTACGTCGCGCTCCTGGCCGCCGCCGTGCATGACCGAGACCGGCGTCATCCCTCGGGCCAGCAGCAGCGCGCCCACGCCCATCGGGCCACCGACCTTGTGGCCGGTCACCGTCAGCGCGTCGGCGCCGGAGTCGGCGAACGACACCGGCAGTTGCCCGACCGCCTGCACGGCGTCGGTGTGGAAGGGAATGCCGCTGTCGTGGGCGATGGCGGCCAGCACGTGCACCGGCTGGACCGTGCCCACCTCGTTGTTGGCCCACATGACGCTGATCATGGCGACGTCGTCGGGGTCGCGGGCGATGGCGGCGCGCAGCGTGTCGGGGTGCACCCGGCCGAACTCGTCGACCTCCAGCAGCTCGACGCGCGCGCCCTGGCTGTCGGCCAGCCAGTGGGCCGGATCGAGGGTGGCGTGGTGCTCGACCGAGCTGACCAGCACCCGCTTCCTCGGCCGGCGCGCCCAGTAGAGTCCCTTGACGGCGAGGTTGTCGGCCTCGGTGCCGCCCGAGGTGAACACCACCTCGCTCGGCCTGGCGCCCAGCGTGTCGGCGATGGTCTCGCGCGATTCTTCGACCACTCTGCGCACTCGGCGGCCGGTCGCGTGCAGCGAGGACGCGTTGCCGACCAGGCCGAGTTGCTCCGTCATGGCCTCGATCGCCTCGGGAAGCATGGGCGTGGTCGCCGCGTGATCAAGGTAGGCCGACGGTCTGCTCACCAGGAAATCGTATCCCCTTTGCTACTGTACCGTCCGGACGGTACAGTAGAGGCATGAGAAGGGACGAGCTACTGGACGCGGCAGAGGATCTCCTCTGTGACCAGGGCTCGACCGCGCTGACCCTGTCCGCGGTGGCCGATCGGGCCGGTGTGAGCAAGGGCGGCCTCCTCTATCACTTCTCCTCCAAGGAAGCCCTGATCAAGGGCATGGTGGAGCGGTTGATCGACGACTTCGACGAGCTGATGGCCGCCCAGGGCGACCCCACCTACACCGAGCGCTACCTCGCGGCGACGCTTGAGGCCGTGCGCTCCAACCGGCTGCGACGATGGGCCGTGGTCACGGGGGCGTCGGGCAACCTGTTCCTGCTCGCGCCGATCCGCGAGGCCATGGCCCGCTGGCACCGCGAGGGCCTGGACGACGAGCCCGACCGGGTGGCGTCCCAGATCGTCCGGCTGGCGTGCGAAGGACTGTGGGACGTGGCCAGCCACGATCCCGACCTGCACGCCGAGAGCGACCTGCGCGCCCTGGAGGCCCGCTGTCGCGCCCTCCTCAAACCCTAGCCTCCCCCTTCCACCACCTTTCTTCGCGCCCGAGCTCGCACTCTGAGCTCCGGGCCGCGCCGCATGCCGGTTAATGAGTGATTTGCGAGGTATGTACCAATGATCCGCGACTTGAGGATCGCCCGTCTCGGGGCGGTTCTTACTTTCGTCCTGGCCGGGCTCCTGGTGGGCACGATGACCGTGCGCATCCCGGCGTTGACCGACAAGCTCGGCCTGTCCGAGTCGGCGGTCGGCCTGATCCTGCTGGCGTGGGGTGTGGGCGCGCTGATCACCATGCAGTCCATGCGCCGGGTCATGAGCCGGGCGGGCAGCAAGACCGTCCTGCGGATCGGCGGCCCGCTGACGGCGCTCGGCCTGGTGGGCGTGGCCTTCGCGCCGAACCTGCCGCTGCTGCTGGTCGCGGCCACGTTCTTCGGCATGGCGTTCGGCATGGTGGACATCGCGATGAACGCCCAGGGGTCCACGGTCGAGCGGGCCTACGGGCGCCCGCTGCTGAACGGCATGCACGCGGGCTGGTGCGTGGGCGCGATCTCGGCCGGCGCTGTGGGCAGCCTGTCGATCGCCCTGGGGCTGTCGTTCACCGTGAACGTGGCGCTGGTCGGCCTGGTCTCGCTGCCGGTGATGGTCCTGCTGGGCCGTACGTACCTGCCCGAACCCCCGGCCGTGTCGACCACCGCCAAGGCCGGCCGCCGCCTGCCCCCGATCGTCTATCTGCTCGGCGCTCTGATGTTCTTCGCGTTCATGGTGGAGGGCACGGTCGCCGACTGGAACGGGCTGTTCATGCGCGACACCCTGGGCGCTCCGGAGGCGCTGGCCGCGCTCGGCTACCCGGTCTTCGAGGTGGGCATGCTGGTCGCCAGGCTCACCGGCGACAGGCTGCGGACCCGGTTCGGGGTACGCGGCATCATGACGGCCTCCGGCGTGGCCACGGCGGGCTTCTTCGCCGTCGTCCTGGTCGCGCCCGCGCCGCTTGTGGCGGTGCTGGCGATGTTCTTCGTCGGCCTCGGCGTGGCGACGATCTCGCCGATGACGCTCTCGCTGGCCGGGACCGCCACCGACACCCCCGGCCCGGCGATCGCCCAGGCGGGGGCCATGGGCTACGCGGGACTGCTGCTCGGCCCGGTGGTGATCGGCTTCCTGACGGACGCCACGTCGCTGCGTGTCGCGCTCGGGATCGCGGTGCTGTTGGGCGTGGCGATCGCGGTGGCCGCCCGCTTCCTGCCACGCGAGGAGCCCGCGGCGGTCACCGCCGGTCCGGCCGTCAGGGAGCCCGAACTCGCCGCTGCCTGACCCCGTGACATTTGTCCTGGCTCAGTGGCTTACATTCTGCACTGCCCCGATCCGCAGATCAGTGTGAGGCTGAGCCCATGGTCAAACCAGTCGTCACCGCCTCGGTCCTCGTCGTGACCGCCGTGCCGAGTGTCCTCCAGTTCTTCCTCCCCGGCCTGGAACCCGCGCTCATGCGCGACCCGGCGGCCATCCGCGCCGGGGAATGGTGGCGACTGGGGACCTCCCTCGTCGTCCAGGACAGCGGCGTATTCGGCACTCTGTTCAACCTGGCGTTCCTGGCGGTGCTCGGCTACCTCGCCGAGCGCTCGCTCGGGCCCGCCCGCTGGCTCATCCTGTACGGCGCGGGCGCCGTGGCCGGGCAGGCTGCCGGATACCTGTTCAGCGACCCGGGAGCCGGGAACTCGATCGCCTTGTGCGGCCTGGCGGCGGGCCTGGCCATCGCCTGCGAGGGGTCGCTGGAGCGCTCCGTGGGCGCCTTCTACGCGGTGATGCTGGGCGCGTCCGCCCTCGCGCCCTCCGGCGGCATCTGGAGCTGGGTGGTGACGATCGCTGTCACCGCGGTCGGGTTCCAGCTGGTGACCCGTCACGAGCGGCTACCCCTGCGGCTCTTCCCCGTCGTCCTCGCGGTCGTCGCCGTCACACTCACCGCCCTCGCCGACCTCCACGGCGTGGCCCTGCTGGGTGGCATGATCGCGGCATGGGCTCTGAGAGGAACGTCCCGTTCGACATACCGGCCTACGTCGCTCGCGTGAAAAGCGGGCCGTGCTTCATCTGCGCCATCGTGGCCGGTGACCCGGCGTACGACCTGGAAGAGATCGTCTACGAGGACGAGCGTCACCTGGCGCGTTCCTGGCCCGCTACCCGACGATGCCCGGCTACGTCCTGGTGTGTCCGAAGGTGCACGTCGAGCACGCGGTCCGCGATCTCGACGAGGGCGACTACCTCGATCTCATGCGGGTCGTACGGCGGGTGGCGCTGGCCGTCGAGGCGGCGGTTCCGTCCGAACGCACGTACCTGCTCACGCTCGGCAGCCAGCAGGGCAACGCGCACCTGCACTGGCACGTGGCCCCGCTGCCACCCGGCACCCCCTATGAGGAACAGCAGTACTACGCCCTCATGTCGGAGAACGGGGTGATCTCCTGGTCGTCCGGCCAGGCCCGGGAGCTCGCGGGCCGGATCCGGGAGGCGCTGGCCAGGGCGTGAGCTGGAAGTTCTCTGTGGATTCCGGCCGCGCTCCATGTCGATCCGCTGCTCGGGGGCTCGCGTTCCCAGGAATCTCACAGATCTCCCCAGAAGCCCTCCATCCGGGCGTACGACGCTGGCCGCATGATCCAGCTCAACGGACTGACGAAACGCTACGGCGAGGTGCTCGCCGTGGACGACCTGACCTTCACCGTACGCCCCGGCCTGGTCACGGGCTTTCTCGGCCCGAACGGCGCGGGCAAGTCCACCACGATGCGGATGATCGTCGGCCTCGACCTGCCCACGGCGGGTTCGGTGACCGTCAACGGGCGGGCGTACCGCGACCTGCCCCAGCCGCTGCGGGAGGTGGGGGCGCTGCTGGAGGCGCGCGCCGTGCACCCGCACCGCGGCGCCCGCAACCACCTGCGCTACCTGGCGCAGACCAACGGGATCCCTGACCGGCGCGTCACCGAGGTGCTCGACCTGGTCGGGCTCACGGACGCGGCCGGGAGGAGGGCGGGGACGTTCTCCCTGGGCATGAGCCAGCGGCTCGGCATCGCCGCCGCCCTGCTCGGCGATCCGCCGGTGCTGCTGTTCGACGAGCCGGTGAACGGGCTGGACCCCGAGGGCGTCCTGTGGATCCGCACGCTGATGCGCGGCCTGGCCGCCGAGGGGCGCACGGTGCTGGTCTCCAGCCATCTGATGGGCGAGATGGCGCTGACGGCCGACCGGCTGGTGGTCGTCGGCAAGGGAAGACTCATCGCCGACGCCGACACCGGGACGTTCACCGACACCGGCGCGGAGGTGCTCGTCCGCACGCCCGAGGCCGCCGTCTTCACCCGGCTCCTGGAGCTGTCCGGAGCCCACGTGCGGACGGGCGGCGAGCATAACGGGTCTGGCTCCGGGTCCGGGTCCGGGTCCGGCGAGCTGATCGTGACCGGCATGACCGCGCCCGACGTCGGACGGCTGGCCGCCGCCGAGGGCGTGCCCCTGTTCGAGCTCGCCCCGCGCCGTACCAGCCTGGAGGAGGCCTTCATGGAGCTCACCCGTGACAGCGTCGAGTACGGGGCGGCCCGATGACCGCCGCAGGCGTGCTGCGCGCCGAATGGACCAAGTTCATCACCATCCGATCGACGACGATCCTGTCCGCGGGGATCGTCGCGCTGTCGATCCTGTTCGGCTGGCTGTTCGGGACCGCGACCGCCAATCAGTACGACGCTGCCTCGGCGCAGGACCGGCTGAGCTTCGACCCGATGGCCTCGGCCACGCGGGGCCTGTTCATCGTGCAGCTGCTGGTCGCGGGGCTGGGCGCGCTGGTGGCCTCCTCCGAGTACGGCTCGGGCACCATTCGCGCGAGCGCCGCGGCCGTGGGGCGGCGGCGCCTGCTGATCGCCAAGGGCGGAATGACCGTGCTCGTCGCGCTACCGGTGAGCGTGGCGGCCATGGGGCTGATGATCCTGACCTTCATGGGGACGCTCTCAGCGCGTGGAACACCGGCCCTCGGGCTCGGCGACGCCGCCGTCATCCGCTTTGTGACGCTCGGCCCGATCGTGTTCACACTGCTGGCGCTCTTCGGGCTGGCGCTCGGCGTCCTGCTGCGGGGCACGGCCGCCGCCGTGAACGTCAGCACCGCCTTTCTGCTGCTCCCGATCTTCGCCGGGACTTCTCCCGGCTGGCTGCGCGAGGCCCTCGGCGTCTACTGGCCGAACGTGGCGGCCTTCTCGGCCGCCTCCGGACAGGTACACGCCGGTCTGTCCCCTTGGGGCGGGTTCGGGATCCTCATCGGGTTCACGGCGGTCATGCTGGGTGTCGCGTTCGTACGGTTCGAGGCCCGCGATCTCTGATCCGCTCGTACGCTCGAAAGCGGTCAGGACAGGGAGGAAAGCAGTTGGGTGAAGGCGAACGGCTGCTCGTGGTCGACGACGAACCCACCGTCAGGGAACTGCTCTCGGCGACCCTGCGCTTCGCCGGCTTCACCGTGAGCTCGGCCGAGAGCGGTGTCCAGGCGCTGGAGTCGGCCCGAGCCGACCCGCCCGACCTGGTCCTGCTCGACGTGATGCTGCCCGACCTGGACGGTTTCGAGGTGATCCGCCGGCTCAGGCTGCTGCCCCGGGGTGACGGCCGACCGGGCCCTGTGCCGGTGCTGTTCCTGACGGCCCGCGACGCCACGGCCGACAAGATCAACGGGCTGCGACTGGGCGGCGACGACTATGTGACCAAGCCGTTCGACCTGGAGGAGCTTCTGGCCCGCATCAGGGCCATACTCCGGCGGACGGGCGCGGCTCCCGGCAACGACACGCTGCGCGTGGCCGACCTGGAGGTCGATCCCGAGGGCCACCAGGTGACCAGGGCGGGCCAGGCCGTACGGCTGTCTCCGACGGAGTTCAGGCTGCTGCTCCATCTCGTGCTCAACGCCGGGCGGGTGCTGTCCAAGGCGCAGATCCTCGAACACGTCTGGCGCTACGACTTCGCCGGGGACTCCAGCATCGTCGACACCTACGTCAGTTACCTGCGCCGCAAGATCGACACCGGCGAGACGAAGCTGATCCACACCGTGCACGGCGTCGGATACGTGCTGCGCAGGCCGAAGCGATGATCAGGCGCCTGTCCCTGCGGCTCAGGCTCCTGGCCATCACGGTGGCGCTGCTGTTCGTCGGGCTGGTGGTGATCAGTTCGGTGGTCGTGCAACAGCTGGAATCCCAGCTTCTGACCAGGATCGACGAGAAGCTGGCGCCCATGGGCACCGCCCTGTCCGTGATCTCGCCCCAACTGGCCGATCGGCTGAGGCAGCGGCCGGTCAGCGACCACGTGGCGCAACTCGACCTCTTCGAGCAGGGGTACGCGGCCTACCTGTCCGCCGACGGCACGGTCCTGCGGGAGCTGACCACCGGCGGACGTCCCGAACTGCCCCGGCTGGACTCCGCCACCGTCGCCAACCGCGCGAAGCGGCCGTTCACCGTGAGCGGCGCCGATGACACGGCGTGGCGGGCGATGGCGCTGCCCAAGGCCGGACGGGACGGCTCCGCTCACGCCAGTGTCGTCGTCGCGCTGTCGCTCGACGGCCTGGACACCACGATCGACCGGGTTCGGGTCGTCTGTCTCATCGCGGGTTCGGTGCTGCTGGCCGTGCTCGCTCTCGTCGGCGGCGTGGCGATCCGGGCGGGGCTCGCGCCGCTGCGGCGGGTGGAGGAGACCGCGGCGGCCATCGCGGGCGGCGACCTGACTCGGCGCGTACCGTACCTGGCCATGCCGGGGACGGAGGTCGGGCGGCTCGCGCACGCGCTGAACGGCATGCTCGCCCAGATCGAGCAGGGGTTCGCCGCCCGCGCGGAGTCCGAGGCGCGCATGCGCGGGTTCGTCGCCGACGTCAGCCACGAGCTGCGTACCCCGCTGTTCGGCATCAAGGGGTTCTCGGAGCTGTATCGCATGGGCGGCACGGACGCCGACGCGGCGCTGGCTCGCATCGAGAGCGAGTCCGGGCGTCTGGCGCGGCTGGTGGACGACCTGCTGCTGCTCGCCTTCCTCGACGAGCCCACGACCGCGGGACTCGACCTGACGCCCATGGACCTGCGTACGCTGGCCGCCGACGCGCGGCACGACTTCGCCGCGCTGGACCCGTCCAGGCCGATCGCGTTCACCGGGCCCGCCGGCGGACCCGCGGCCAGCGCCCCCGTGCTGGGCGACGAGGCCAGGCTGCGGCAGGTGGTCAGCAACCTCGTCGGCAACGCCGTCACCCACACCCCGGCCGGCTCCCCGGTCAGGATCGGCGTCGGCACCCTCGGCGACCAGGCGGTGCTGGTCATCGAGGACGAAGGGCCGGGGCTCAGCGCCGAGGAGTCGGCCCGGGTCTTCGACCGCTTCTACCGCGCCGACGGCTCCAGGGCCAGGTCCACGGGTGGGGCGGGACTCGGACTGGCCATCGTGCGCTCCATCGTCGCCGCCCACGGGGGCCGCGTGGAGGTCCGCTCCGCGCCGGGGCGGGGAGCGGCCTTCCAGGTCCTGCTCCCCGCCAGCGACCAGTGACTCCGGCCCCAGCAAGCGCTACTTGCGCTTGGTGACCTCTTCGGTGAGCTGCGGCACCACCTGGTGCAGGTCGCCCACGACGCCGTAGTCGGCGAGCTCGAAGATCGGCGCCTCCGGGTCCTTGTTGATCGCGACGATGGTCTTCGCGGTCTGCATCCCGGCCCGGTGCTGGATCGCGCCGGAGATGCCGGCCGCGATGTACAGCTGCGGCGACACCGTCTTGCCCGTCTGGCCCACCTGGAACTGGTGGGGGTACCAGCCAGCGTCGGTGGCGGCGCGCGAGGCGCCCACGGCCGCGCCCAGGGCGTCGGCCAGGCCCTCGATGACCGAGAAGTTCTCGGCCGAGCCGACGCCACGGCCGCCGGAGACCACGATCGCGGCCTCGGTCAGCTCGGGGCGCGCGCCCTTCTCCTGCTTCACGCGCTCCAGGACACGGGCGGCCTTGGCGGACTCGGTCAGGGTGACCGACACCTGCTCCTCGGTGCCCGCGCCCGCGGCGGCCTCGGGGGCCGTCGAGTTGGGGCGTACGGCGACGATCGGCGTGCCCTTGCGCACCTTCGAGCGGACGTTGACGCCGCCGCCGAAGATGGACTGGTCGGCCACGAAGCCCTCGCCGAGGCCCACGGCGTCGGTGATGACGCCCGAGTCGGTCTTGACCGCGAGCCGGCCGGCGACCTCCTTGCCCTCGGTCGTGGCGGCCACCAGCACGGCGGCGGGCGACTTGTCGGCCACGAGCTGGGCGAGCAGCTCGGCCTTGGGCGCGACGACGTAGTCGACGATCTCGTCGGCTCCGGCGACGTAGATCTTCTCGGCACCGTATTCGGCGAGCCTGGCCTTGGCCGCGTCGGTGATGCCGGGTCCGGCCCAGACGGCGGCCGGTGCGCCGAGCGAACGGGCCAGGGTCAGCAGTTCGAGTGTGACCTTCTTGACCTCGCCGTCGACGTGCTCGACGAGAACGAGAATCTCCGACATATCAGCTGTCTCTCCCGTGCTCAGATGAACTTCTTGGACGCGAGGAAGTCAGCGGCCTTCGAGCCTCCGTCACCCTCGTCCTTGACGATCGTGCCGGCCGCGCGCGGCGGGGCCGCGGCGAACTCGACGACCTCGGACCAGGCCGCGTCCAGGCCGACCTGGTCGGCCGCGATCTCCGCGTCGGCGATGGCCAGCGTCTCCACCGGCTTCTTCTTGGCCGCCATGATGCCCTTGAAGGACGGGTAGCGCGGGTCGTTGATCTTCTCCACCACGGACACGACGGCGGGCAACTGGGCCGCGACCTTGTCGAACCCGTAGTCGGTGATCCGCTGGATCACGATCTCGGAGCCCTCGATGTCGACCTTCTTGGCGAGGGTGAGCTGGGGTGCGCCCAGGCGCTCGGCCAGCATCGCGGCCAGCACGCCCGTACGCGCGTCGGTGGACTCCGAACCCAGGATGACCAGGTCGAACCCGATCTTCTTGAGCACCTGCGCCATCGCATAGGAGGTCGACAGGGCGTCGGAGCCGTGCAGCGCGTCATCCGTCAGGTGGACGGCCTTGTCCGCGCCCATGGCCAGGGCCTTGCGGATGGTCTCGGTGGCCCGGCTCGGTCCCATGGTGAGAACGGTCACCTCACCGCCGTGGGCTTCCTTGAGCTTCAGGGCCTCCTCGACCGCATACTCGTCAAGCTCGTTCACCACGCCGTCGACGGCGTCACGGTCGAGCGTCTTGTCATCGGACCGGAGCTTGCGCTCGGTCGCCGTGTCGGGGACCTGCTTCACGCAGACGACGATGTTCATGGCCGGTGGCCGACCTCCCGTGTTCGCGTGCGCCGACGCTCGGCGCCTGATGCTTGCTGACAGACTGCCAGGTGTCCCATGGGGCCGTGACAGCGGGTGCTCTCGCGGCCATGTTACCCATGAGTAGCTTAGGCGCAAGCAAGCGAGGCTTACGACAAAGCACCCCCCACCCTACCGAACTTTATTCCGTTACCTGAGTTCAGGCCGACATCAGGAACACGACCCCGACCACCAGCGCCGTACCGGCGAACAGGGCGAGTGTGAACGTACTGAAGACCGCGCTCAGCCCCAGGCAGAGCCCCGCGGCGCCGAGCATCCCGGCGAAATCGAAGATGATCCGGCTCATCCGGAAGCGGCCGCGCGTGAACAGCGCCACCCCCGCGTCGGCCACCGCCACCAGCGCGTACGCGGCCAGCAGGAACAGCGTCACCTCCGGCAGCGGCTCCCGCGCGGCGGCGGCCAGCAGGGCCACGAACAGCCCGGAGCCGATCAGCCAGCGCCTGCGTACCTTCTCCCGGTGCCTGGCCCTGGACTCCTCGACCGACGGACGGCCCCGCTCCTGACCCGGCCGCCACTCCCGGGTCTCCAGGTCGTGCGCCTCGCCGGGCCGGGGGCGCAGAGCCGTGGCGGGCGGACGGACGGCGTAATGGGCGGCCTCGACGCCGAGCCTGTCGCAGATCTGCGCGGCCGTCGGCCGCGCGAGTGGGTCGGTGGCCAGGCACTCGCGCAGCAGCGGGCTCAGCCAGTCTGGGACCCCCTCCAGATCGGGATCGTGGTGCACGACCCGGTAGGCGACCGCCGAGGCCGGTCCCTGCCCGTACGGCTGCCGTCCCGTGGCCGCGTAGGCCAGCGTGGCCCCGAAGGAGAACACATCGGCCGGCATCCCCGACTCCTTGCCCTCCAGCACCTCGGGCGCCAGATAGCCGGGCGTGCCCACCACGGCCCCCGAGGCCGTCACCGAGAGGGAGTCGAGCGCGCTGGCGATGCCGAAGTCGATGACCACCGGCTCACCTTCGGCCATCATCACGTTGGCCGGCTTCAGATCCCGATGCACGACACCCGCCTCGTGCATGGCCAGCAACGCGTCGGCCAGTCCGGCGGCCAGCTGCCGGAGCTCGGGCACCGGCGTGGGGACCGCGCTGAGCGGCCTGCCCTGGACGTAACGGGTCACCAGGTAGGGCTTGGCGACGTCGAGCGAGGCGTCGAGCACCTCGGCAACGTGCGGCCCGCCCACTAACCGCATCGTCTCCACCTCGCGCGCCAGCCGGGTCAGCGCGCCACTGCCGGCCGTCACGTGCGGGTGCAGGACCTTCACCGCGACCGTACGCCCCTCGGGGTCGAGCGCCAGGTGCACCTCACCGAACCCGCCCGCCCCGAGCCGGGAGAGTAACTGATAGGGGCCCAGCCGCTCGCTCATACCCCTTATCTCCCCCCGGAGCGGGCCAAGACACTTACGACCAGGGTGACAGGAACCCCAACCCCACGCCGTCGAGCAGATCGTTGATCAGGCCGGTGATCAAGCCGATCGTGCTCCGCCGCGCATCGCTGGTCAGCTCGTTGATCACGGTCTCCGGAGCCCGCCAGGGCGCCCAGGTCGGTGCCTGGCCCATCGCGAACATCACCGCGAACATCGCGGCCGTACCGACGATCAGGGCGGCGACCAGGGCCGCGCCGGGAGTGCGCAGGATGCCGGTGAGCGAGCGCGTGACCGCCTTGCGCGGCGCGCCGCCGCCCGGCAGCACGAACAGCCCGGCCGTGAAGGCGCCCGCGCCGTACGCGGCGGCGGCGTTGACGCTCATCCCGCCGCCCCAGCGCAGCACGCCCCAGACACAGGCACCGAACGCCAGCGCCAGCGGCACGTGGACCAGCGTCACGAGCGCGGCCTTGACCAGCGCCCACGGCGTGCCGACCAGGACGAGCAGCGGATCGGCCGCGCTGCTCCCCCGCACCTGCCTGCGCTTGACCATGTCGCCGAAGAGGTATTCGCCCACCCGCAGCACCAACGCCAGCGCGACGGCCACCGCGCTCACCGCGACGGGCAGCACGACGGCCAGCGCGGTCAGCGTGACCAGCAGCAGCAGGCCGACGAACTGGCTGCCGACCAGGTAACGCTTGCGCTCGGCCGGCGGTGTGTACGGGGGCGGCGCGACCGGCCGCTGCTGACCCGCCTGGGTGGCCGGGCGGTAGGCGGGCGGGTGTGTCGGCGGCGCCGGGTAGCCCGCGACCCGCTGGTCGACGCGCGGGGCCGGGTGCCGCTCCGGCATCGGCGCCGGGACGTAGGGCGGCGGCCGCTCCTCGCGCGGCGGCTTCTCCTCGCGCGCGGGCGCGGCCGGGGTGCCGTACGCGACCGGGGGCAGCAGGTCGGAGTAGTTCTCCATGACCCGAGTCCGGTTACCCATCCGCTTGGTGCCGGTCGGCCCGTCGGCGGACGTCTCGTGGAAGGAGGTCACCGACGGGTCCAGCGCCCTGGCCATCCGCAGGAGCTCCTGGGCGCCGGGCCGGGCACTGGGCTCGACCCGCAGCGCGCGGCTCAGCCAGCCGCGCAGCCAGGCGGGCGCCTTGTCGATCTGCGCGCGCCCTTCCATGATGTTGAAGCAGACCGCCTCGAACGTGCCCGTGCCGAACGGCGGCGCGCCCGTCGCGGCGAAGAACACCGTGGAGGCCAGCGCGTGCACGTCGGCCGCCTGGGTGATCTCCGAGTCGCGGATGATCTCGGGCGCCAGATAGCCGGGCGTGCCGACGAACATCCCCGTCTGGGTCAGCCGGGTGGCGTTGACCAGGTGCGCGATGCCGAAGTCGATGACCAGCGGATCGCCGTTGACCAGCATCACGTTGGACGGCTTGAAGTCGCGGTGGATCACCTCGGCGGCGTGGATGGCCACCAGCGCCTGGCACAGGCCCTGGGCCAGCCTGATGACCTCGCGCGCCTCCAGCGCGCCCTCCGCCAGCACCGTTTCTTCGAGTGTGCGGCCGGGGGCGAAACGGGTCACGACGTACGGCTGGCCGCCGACGAGCTCGGCGTCGAGCACCTCGGCCACGTGCGGGCTGCGCACCCGGCGCATGGTCTCGACTTCGCGCGTCAGCCGGTCACGGGCCTTCAGGTCGGCCGCGACATGCGGGTGCAGGACCTTGATGGCGACCTCGCGGCCCTCGGTGTCGAGGCCCAGGTGGACCACGCCCATGCCGCCCTCGCCGATCTTCCTGACCAGCCGGTAGGGGCCAAGCCGCTCCGGCGCCTGCGTGCTCATCGCCACCGTCCCGGCGTCATCCCCCTGTGCTCCCCTTCAGTCCGTTGAGCTGGGTCACCACAGGTCCGACGTTCAGCGGAGCCCATACGGCCCTCCTCGCGTTGTCGAACGAGCTGTAAGCGAGGATCAGGGAGAGCGCGGCCCCCGCCGCGAGAACTCCCACCATCACCATCGCCGCTGTTCTCGAGGGTACGAGCGATGAGAGGGTTCTGCGCATCTGCCTTCCAGGCCCCTCCACTCCGGGGCCCGCGCAGACGGTCCACAGGGCGATCGCCGCGCCCCAGGCCAAGGCGTTGTAGGGGTTCATCTTGACGAACACGGTAAGCAGCAGCGTCACCGGTAGCCCCAGGATAAGGGCGTAGAAGAACAGCGCGAACGTGATCCCCACCGACTTGGCCAGTTTTTTGGGGAAGGCGAACACGCGCACCACGTCCAGCGCGGCCGACCCGGTGGACCGGCGCGCGACCAGCTCCGGCTGGGCCAGGTCGGCCGCGCGGAGCAGCACCACGACCGGGATCACCAGCAGGCCCACCAGCACGGGCGCCACCACGGCCACCATGATCATCAGGATCAGCAGCATCGCGCTCGCCAGGCCGTAGGCCCGGGACCGCTGCAGCGCCTGCCCGGGGCGGGCCGCCGGGATGAACGGCTCGCGCTTGGTCCGCAGGTCGGGCTGCTGCTGCCCGTAGGCGTCTCTCCTGGTCTGCGCCTCGTGCGGCTGGTAGGGCTGCGCCTGCGGATCATGCGGGAACTGGCCCTGTACCGGGATGTAGGGCGGTGGCTGGATCGGGTTGCCTCGCCCGTAGTCGGGCGCTTCGGGGCGTACCCGGCGGGTGGGGACGTCGGGCGGGTCGGGGCGTACGCGCCGGGTGGGCACGTCGGCATCGGCCGGCGACGGCATGTGGCTGTTGCTCGGCTGATTGTTGCTCGGCTGATTGTTGCCCTGCCCGGAGACCTGCCACGGCTGCGGGGTGGCCTCGCGCTGCATCTTGCGCAGCTCTTCCGGGGTCACCCTGCGGGTCGGGTAGGGGTCGCCCTGCTGCTCGGGGAGCAGCGAGACGTACTGCTGCTCCTGCGGCGGCGGCTGGGGCGGCCGGCCCTGGGGCTGCCAGTTCGGGCCGGACCCCTGGTGCGGCTGGCCCTGGTGCGGGGGCTGCTGGCGCTGCTGGCCGTCGACGAGCCGGCGCGGCGTCATGGGCGGCGTCGAGATGTCGTACGACGGCTTGTCGGCCAAGGGCTGCGGCGTCGGCAGCTCGAGCGACGGGTTGGAGCGGTCGGACCGCGGCACGGTCGAGATCTCGTCGCGCACGCCGCCCGGCGGCTTGGGCAGCATCCTGGCGGTCTGCTCGGCCAGCTCGGCCGCCTTGGGCCGCTTGGCAGGGTTGCGCTGGAAGGCCGCCTTGAGCAGCGGCTGCAGCTCCTTCGGGGCCGCGCTCACGTCGGCCTTGCCCGCGGTGATGTTGTAGAAGATCATCTCCAGCGTGCCCTTGCCGAAGGGCGGCTGGCCGGTGCCCGCGTACAGCAGCGTGCCCGCCCAGGCGTGGATGTCGACCTCGGGCCCGGCCTCCTGACCCTCGATGATCTCGGGGGCGAGGTATCCGGGCGTGCCGATGAACATCCCTGTCTGCGTCAGCCTGGTCGCGTCGACCGCCTGGGCGATCCCGAAGTCGATCAGGACCGGCTCGCCGTCGATGATCAGTACATTGCCCGGCTTGAGGTCGCGGTGGATCACGCCGACCGCGTGCACGGCGGCCAGCGCGGTGGCGACCCCGTGCGCGATCTTGACCAGCGCGGGCAGGTCGAGCGGACCGTCGTCCTTGACGATCTCGTCGAGTGGCCGCCCGGCGACGTAACGCGTGACGATGTAGGGCCGATGACCCGTCACATCGGCGTCGATCACCTCGGCGATGTATTTGCTGCGCGCGCGGCGCATGGTCTCGACTTCACGCGACAGACGCCGCCTGGCGACCTCGTCGCCGGCGACCTCCGCGCGCAGGACCTTGACCGCCACCTGCCTACCCTGCGGGTCGACAGCGAGGTGGACAACGCCCATCCCGCCTTCGCCGAGCCGCCTGAGCAGCCGGTAAGGGCCGAGTCGGTCATCGTTCATGGCATGAAGCACCATACCGGCTTAATCCCCGCCCACGAGATGAACCATGAGGCCACATTCCCACTCGTACAACGTCCCGAAGGGGCCCATCGGTTTCCCATTCAACGGTCTCGAATTGGCTTCAGTTTTAGCGTCAGCTCTGGCTTCAACTCGCCAGGGGGAGGATCTCCGCCCCCTTCAACCCGGCAAGAGCGGCCCCGGAAACGGCCAACTTCGACCGCCGAACCCCGCTTCCGATCACTACCCTGTCGTGCTCGGCCACCTTCGTGTCCACCAGGATCGGCCAGTCGGCGGGCAGGCCGAGCGGGGTGATGCCGCCGTATTCCATCCCGGTGAGCTCGACCGCCTCCGCCATCGGGGCGAAGCTCGCCTTGCGCGCGTCGAGATGCCTGCGTACGACGCCGTTGACGTCGACCCGCATCGTGGCGAGCACCATGCACGCCGCATAGCGCGTCTCGCCGCCGCGCTTGGCCGCGACGACCACGCAGTTGGCCGACTCGTCGAGCGTCACGCCGTAGCGCTCGCAGAACGCCGCCGTATCGGCCAGCTCGGGGTCGATCTCGGCCACCTCGACGCCCGCCAGCCCCTGCACGGCAAGGGCCACCGGCTCGGCCAGCAGGTCGGTCCGGTCGGTCGCGGGCACCCAGTCCAACGTCATCCCATCTCCTCGATCGCTCTCTCAGGACCTTACGCCGGTCACCTGAGCAGCGCGCGACGTCACGGTGACTGCAGCACCCGTTGGTGCAGCTGGGTGACGGCGCCACGGGCCGACTCCATGGAGCCCGCCTGCCACGCGATCAGATGGGTGAGCCAGTCGCCCGCGAAGTAAACCCTTCCGCTGGGGCGTTGCAGAAGAGTAAAGGACGAATCAAAGGCGGGCCAGCGTACCCAGCCGCCCTGGATGTGTTCCTGGCGGTCCCAGGCGATGGAGACGCTGGAGAGCAGGTCCTTGCCGTACTTGTCGCCGTGGATCTTCCTGCCCTGGGTGAGGGCGCGGCGCCTGCGGTCATCCGGGGTGAGGGCGCCGTAGAGCTCGGCGTTCTGATCGGTGTTGTAGTAGCCGACGAGCACGCCGCGCTGGGCGTGGAAACCGGCGGACGGGTACCAGATGTGGGTGATGTCCAGGTCGGTCTCGGTCACGCCGCCGTAGATGCGGTCTTCCAGCTCCCACCAGCGCCGGCCGTACTCCAGGCCGATCTTGCCGCTGGCGACCGGGATGGGCGTCTTGAGCGCGGCCGTGACGGGCGCACCGAGGTTGTGCGGGATCTTCGCGAGCAGGTGGGGCGGCAGGGTGGCGATGCAGTAGTCGGCTTTGAGCGAGCCGCCGTCCCAGGTCACCTCGACGCCGTCGGCCATATTGGTGATCTTGGTGACTTTGACGCCGGTCCTGATCCGGTCCGCACCGACCGCCTCGGTGAGCTTGACGACGATGGCGTCCATGCCGCCGACGGGCTGCAGCATGGGGGTCGACTGCTCGTAGCCGAAGTCGTTGGTGATGGAACGGCCGGTGCCGGCGGCGAGGACGGCGTGCAGGGTGCCGGGGGCCGCGAGGGGGGCGCCGCCGTCCAGCGCCGGATATTTCACGAAACCCCGGCGGTCGGAGCCTTCGTAGTCGAGCTTGGGCCCCAGGTCGCCGAACCTGCGCAGGAACTCCAGCAGTCGTTCCTGATCGTCCTTGCCGACCTTCTTGTCAAGCGCACCAACATTCGTCGCTTTAGCCAGCAGCTCCGCCACATACCCGTACATATCTGCACGCGCGGCCCTTGACCGGATCGTCTGCCCGTTGGTGTGAACGAGCGCCTGGCCGTTGGTGTTGATGAACGTCTCGATCGGGATGCCCAGCTCGCGGCAGTAGTCCAGGGTGACCATCCACGGCGCGATCCGCCCCGGGCCCGCGTTGAAGTAAACGCCCTCGCCGAACTTCACCTCCTGCGCGGGACCGTTGAGCTCGGTGAGCCGATCACCGCCGCGCAGCGTGAGGTTCCGGCCGCCGGCCCGGTCCTTGGCCTCCAGCAGCGTGCAGTCGTAGCCGGCCTTGCCCAGCTCGTACGCGGCGGTCAGCCCGGCGACCCCCGCCCCGATGATCACCACCTTGGCCGCCGCCTTGCCGCGCAGCGAGAAGTCGCCCTGCTGGGGGGCGGCGAAGTCCTTGTCCTGCTGGGACGGCGCCAGACCCAGCGCGCCCATGGCGGCGTACATGGCTCCCGCACCACCCACCGCCCCGATACCGACGAGTAACCCCCGCCGGGTCAGCGCCGCGCCCTCCATGCCACTCGCTCCCAACTATGCGGGCCCGCTACTCCGTTGGCCTGCGTGTGCTGACCTGCTCTTCACGGGCCCGCGTGTGCCGATCTGCCATTCACCGACCTGCGTTGCCGACCGGCTCTTCACCCGCCTGCGTACGCTGACCTGCCATTCACCGGCCCGCGTGTGCCGCCCTGCCATTCACCAACCTGCCTACGCCGACCAGCTCGTCACGGGCCCGCGTGTCCCAACCTGTTCTTCACCCGCCTGCGTACGCTGACCTGCCATTGACCGGCCCGTGTGTGCCGACCGGGTCTTCACCGACCTGCGTGTGCCGACCGGCTCTTCACCCGCCTGCGTACGTCGGCCTGCTCCTCACCGGCCCGCATGCGCTGACCTGCCATTCACCACCCGGCGGCTGCTCTTTGCGGGCGTTCAGCCGTAGGGGCCGCTGCCGCAGGAGATCTGACCACCAATCGTGGCGAAGATACCGAACAGCGCCATGATCTGTGCGAAGTCATCGGTAGTGAACTCAGTGTGACGCGATCCCACCGCCTTCACGCCGGGAACAAGTCCGACGGCGGCCGCGATGGCAGTGGAGTTCCACTCCACCCCCAGCGTGTACGGCGCAGCCACCTGGTAAGGCGTGAAGTCGCTCAACCGCCCCAACGCCCTGGCCGTCGCCTCACGAATCCGAGCCTGGGCAACGCTCGGCGGCAGCAGTTCGGCCGAGAACTTGTCGATCCCCTTCTTGACCGCCACCGTCTCCACATCGCCGAGCAACTCGCGCGCCTCTTCACCGACGGCCTCGTCCCCGGTCACCAGCACCACTGGAACACCGTGGAACCCCGCACACGCCGCCACCAGCCGCGTCTCGCCGCACACCTCGCCGTTGAGGTAGACGTTCTGGATCTCCTTGCCCATCCAGGTGTGGTTGAGCACGCCGTTCGTCACCCCCGCGCGGGCGTGGTACCCCACGAAACACGCGGCCTGGAACGACCCGTCAACCCCCTGCGCCATTCGCTGCGCCTTACCCGGCCCCCGGATGAGGGTGGCGCGCGGGTCCAGCAGGTCGATCCGCAGATTCTTGGTGGACCCGTGAGCGTCGTTCACCAGCACTGTGGCCGCCCCGGCCTCGAACGCCCCCTCGACGGCGGCGTTGGCATCGGCGGTCATGAGCTCGCAGCCCCGCTCGTAGCCCCGCTTGCCCGCGTGCATCTCCTCGGGGTCGGTGAGCCCGGTCACGCCCTCCATGTCGACCGACAAGTACACCTTCACAGTCCCACTCCCTCACCTACGCACCCGACATCGACCAACGGCGTATCGACCATCGGCAGACCAGCCAAAGGCGAATCGACCGAAGACCGATCAACCGACAGGGGACCGGCCGAAGGCGGACCGACCAACGGCGTAACGACCATCGGCAGATCGGCCGAAACCGTACCGACCAACAGCAGACCAGCCAAAGGCGAATCGGCCGAAGACCGTTCAACCAACGGGAGACCGGCCGAAGGCGGACCGACCAACGACGAATCGACCGAAATCGGATCGACCAACGGCAGACTGGCCGAACGCGGATCTGCCGAAACCGGATCGATCAACAGCAGATCAGCCGAAACAATATCGACCAACGGCAGATAGACCGAAGCCGTATCGGCCATCGGCGGATCGAGCAAGAGGGATCGAACAGGGCGTGAGAGCGTCACGTGCCCCATGTCTCCACCCGGCGGACCTCGGCCTCGGTCATGAGCCCGACCTTGGACGTCATGAACCCGGCCGCCTGCTCACGCCACTGGGCCGGAATCTCGTCGAGCGCCAGCGGGTAGCAGTGGTCGAGCCAGCTCGTCGACTCCTCCGTGGCGTCGAAGTAGTCGAGCGCCTTCCCGAACAGCGTGTCCTCGATGCCGGGCACCCTCGCCAGGCCGTACTCGACCATCTCCTGTCCCCCGTACGGCGGAGGCTGGAGCCACTTACGCACCCGGGGGTCGTCGGCGGTGAAGGGCGTGTCGAGCGGTCGCCGTTCGACGGCGGCCTGAATGAGCTCCTTGTACAGGCACTTGCCGCACCTGCGACACGGTCCGTCGGTGCCCTGAAGGCACCATCGGACGTGCTCCTTGAGCTCCGAGTTCAGCGCCAGCCGCATGGTGACCGCTTCACTCACGCCGCCCACGGGGAGCACGATGTGTACGCCCGCCGCCGCGAACAACCGCCCCCACGCCCCGTGCGGCGCCCACATCAGGTTGTCGGGCGTGTAACGCAGAAGATAGCGATCCCCGCCGAGCCACCGTGAACCCAGTTCATACCCGAACGCCAGTCCACCGAGATCCATCTGGTCGGCGAGCAATAACGCCCCTGCCGCGACCGCGTGGTGTTCCGGGTATCCGGGCCGGGGCTCGGACAGCGTGAATTCCAAGTCGGAGTCCACCACGGTGAGTTCCCGCCCGGTGCGCCTGGCCAGCCTCGCCAGGACGTCGGAGCGGTAGTGCGGCCACCGGTTCGGCACGCGGGGGTGCGGCACACGCCGGAAGTGCACGAACGGCGCCTCGGGATAGATGGTCGCCGCCGCCACGGAGTCCGCGCCACCGCTGTAGGAGATCGCCAGGTTCGTCCCGGTACGCCGAGCCTCCGCGCCTACTGGCCCGGCCTCGATCCCCCACCCCTCATGCAGCGCGGCGGCCACCTCAGGGGAGATGGCCCGGTCGAACACGATCTCCTTGCGCGTCCACGGCGCCACCACGGTCCACGCGGCGACGGCGAAGAGGTCAGGGTGCGCGTCTCCGGGCACCCCGGCGATGGTGCAGGAGTTGGTGGCCAGCTTGACCGGGTGCTCGTCGGCGGCCCTGCCGGTGATCTCGTCGTCGGCCCCGAGCCGGAACGTCAGCTCGCCTCCCGACCAGCTCACGCGCATGACGAATCCTCCGCCCGCACAGCATCATGCGGACGTGGTGTCCGTGACTTGAGGTCGTCGATCGCCTGCCAGAGGAGGACCTCGTTCTGGAGCACGCCGTCCAGCGCCTTGGCCGTCTCCTGAGCCAGGCGGTGCGTGTCGTCGAGCCGGGCTTTGTCCGTGGGGGCGCTGGTGGGGGCGGCGGTGGCGGGTCTGGCGTTTCGCAGACGCTCGACCTCGTCCTGCAGGGTCGCCATCTCCCGGCGCAGGGTCTGGACCTCCCAGAGAGCGTCCCTGATGTCCTGACGGTGATCGCCGATGGAGATGTAGCGGGAATCGAACCACGTGCGCACGGCTTTGCGCAGGCGGGCGGGGACCAGGACGCGCATCATGAAACGCCACGATAGTGGCAAATCCACGGCCACCAGGACGCTGTTTCCGAATGGCAACCAAGCTATCTAACTGGTGTCAACTTCTGCTGTCGCGACGGATAAATCAGCAGGCGTCCCAGCACTCGTATCGCCCATACTCAGTCGTGTGAATCTCGGCGTCGGCGGTGGCGGCGGCTGGGGCGTCGGCGGCGGCAGTGGCAGCAGCGTCAGGCGCGGCAGCAGCATCAGTGGCGTCGTCGGCGGCGGCAGCAGCAGCAGCAGTGTCGCCCAGATTGTCGCCGCGCCCACCCGCCGTTCGCCGTTCGTCCTGCTGCCCCCAGGAGTCTGATCGTGCTGCTGCCCCCAGGAGTCTGATCGTGCTGCTGCCCCCAGGAGTCTGATCGTGCTGCTGTCCCCAGGAGTCTGGTCCCCAGGAGTCTGATCGTGTCGTCCTGCCTGTTCTCAGGAGTCTGATCATGGTCGAGGAGCTGGTCGCCCACGTACGGGAGGCGTTCGGGTGGGGTGAGGACGTCGTGGTGTCCGCGGGGCCGCGGGGCGCGCTGGGGCAGATCTGGCGGCTCGACGTCGGCCCGGCACGCTACGCGCTCAAGGAGATCTTCGCCGAGCCGCCGTCGGAGGCGTTGATCGAGGCGGAGCTGGCGTTCGGGCGGCGGGCGGCCGAGGCAGGGGTACGGCTGCCGGCGAGCCACCCCGACCGCGATGGGCGCCACCTGCTTGAGCCGCCCGGCGGGACGTGGCTGCGCCTGTACGACTGGATCGACCTGCGGCCGGTCGAGCTGACGGCGCCGGCCACGCCGGGAGAGATCGGGGCGCTGCTCGCGCGCCTGCACCGATGCGCCCCCGCCGCGACGGTCGAGCCGGACGGCGGACCACCCGCTCGCTGGTACGACCGCGTCCCCACCACGCACGAATGGGCGGAGGTGGCCACGTCGGACGCGGTGTGGGCCGCGAGACTCGCCGATCTGCTCGCCACGCTCCCAGAGCTGTGCGCGGCCGTCGCGCCGGCCGATCCCGGCGAGCTGATCCTCTGCCACCGCGACCTGCACCCGGAGAACGTCCTCGCCGACTCCACCGGCGCGCTCGTGGTCGTCGACTGGGACAACCTCGGCCCGGCCGCGCCGGGCCGGGAGCTGGCGCGGGCGCTGTTCGACTGGTTCTGCGACGACTCGACCGCCGACCTCGAAGCCATGCGCGCCATGTACGAGGCGTACAAAAGTGAGGGCGGCCCTGGCCGCATCACCGGCCTGACCGACTTCACCATGCTTCTCGCGTCCCACCTGAACTTCCTGCTGGTCCAGGCCCGCGTCGCCCTCGACCCGCACGCCGAGCGGCGGCACCGCGAGTGGGCGGAACGCGAGATCGACGAGGCACTACGCATCCTGCCGACCGCCCGGCAACTGACCGACGTGCTGAAGCTCACGCGCACCTCCTGACACTTGGTGGTGGGGCACCGCCGTCGACAACGCACGTGGTTGATGTCGAGCACCGACACCGTGTCAGCGACGAGGCCGCATCGCGTTGAGCCGATCCGCCGTGACCTGCACCGCCCCTGGACGACGGCCGCCCTAGAACTCGCCTGGGCCGACGGGTAGACTCCCCGCGCGTGATCGACCTGGACGAACATGGCCGCCCCGAACCTCCGGTCGCGGCCGACGAAACCGCCACCCTCCTCGGCTACCTGGACTACCAGCGCGCGACCCTGGAGTGGAAGTGCGCCGGACTGGACGCGGCCGGCCTGAACGCGACTGTCGGCGCCTCGACGATGACCCTCGGCGGGATGCTCAAGCACCTGGCCTATGTCGAGAGCTGGTGGTGCTCCCAGCGGCTGTACGGGAACGCCCCGGAGCCCCCATGGGACACCGTGGACTGGGAGGCCGATATCGACTGGGACTGGCACTCGGCCACCGAGGACACCCCCGAGCAGCTCCTCACACTCTGGCAGGACACCGTGGCCCGCTCCCGCTCGCTGGTCGCGGACGCGCTGGCCGACGGCGGCCTGGACCGGCTGGCCGTGCGCCCCTGGTCCGACGGCCGGGTACCCAGCCTCAGGTGGATCCTGTTCCATCTCGTCGAGGAGTACGCACGGCACAACGGCCACGCCGACCTCCTCCGCGAGGCGGTGGACGGACGCACCGGAGACTAGCCACCCATCGGACGGTCACCGAGCGAGCGACTCCCGAGCGACCCACCTGACCGAGCGGACGACTTCCGGGGCGGACTACCCGACCGAGCGGACGACTTCCGGGCGGCCTACCTGATCGATCGACCCGGTGGACCCCTGCGAGGCGGCCCGAACCAGGACCACCTGGACGTGGCACTCGCTGCCTCGTAAACCAGCTCATCTACCCCCGCGCGACACGAATATGATCACGGGAAGCGACTCGCCGATACGCTGAGTGATTCATGTTACGACGGACCTGCTGATCTTTCGAGAGCGTCTCAGGAGGTTCGATGACACTCATTCACGCTGGTCAAGCGGTCGCTGTCGCGGCTGCTCTGCTCGCTGCCCCGTTCACGGCGGCGTCGGCGGCGAACGCCGACACCGCCGGCGCGGCGCAGCGGTTCCTTCCCAAGTTCTCGGCGACCCTGGTGGCCCGTCACAGCGGCAAGTGTCTGGACGTGGCGGGCGTCAGCACCGCCGACGGGGCCAACGTCCACCAGTGGACCTGCATCAACGGGCAGGCCAACCAGGAGTGGAACTTCGTGGCGACCAGCGACGGTTACTACACCCTCCGCGCGACGCACAGCGGCAAGTGTCTGGACGTGTCGGGCGCCAGCACGGCCGACGGCGCCAACGTTCACCAGTGGACCTGCCTGAACCAGCAGCGCAACCAGGAGTGGCGACTCGTCCAGAAGGACAACGGCTACTTCTCCCTCGTCGCTCGCCACAGCGGCAAGTGCCTGGACGTGGCGGGCGTCAGCACGGCCGAGGGGGCCAACGTCCATCAGTGGACCTGCCTGATCGGACAGCGCAACCAGGAATGGCGACTCGCCTGAGCGACGACACCTGAGATGGCGGCCGTACGCCACACGCGCGTGGTGTACGGCGTCCGTTCGGGTCACGTGTCGCCGCCCCACTCGGCATCCGTTCGGGTCAGGCGTCCTCGCCGCAGTTGAGGCGTTGCAGGAGATCGAGCAGGGTCGCGCGGTCGCCTGGCGCCAGGGGGGCGAAGCAGTCGGTCAGGACCTCGTCGGCGACCCGGTGCCCCGCGTCGAGCATCTGCTCGCCGGCCGGTGTCAGATGGTGCTCGATGCGTCGCCCATGGCCCGGCCGGCGCTCGATCAGGCCCTGGGCCATCAGCCGGCCGGCGAGTGTGCCGAATGCCTGCTCGCTCTGGAACGTCGCCGAGGCCAGGGCGCGCGCCGGCGCCCCAGGTGACCGGCTGATCGCCCGCAGGGCATCCCACTGGGCCAGCGTGGTGCCGATGGCGGCGAGCCGGCTGTCCAGCGCCCGATGCTGCCGGTATTGGGCTTGCTTGACCGCTCTTCCAAGGACCTGCAGTTCACCGAACACGAATCGAGTTTAGCAGCTACTCAACTAGCTTATATCAACAAGTTTAGTTATGGTGTTGGCCATGCCTACGACAAGCCACACCATCGCGCTCTACCCGGACCTGCCGCTAACCCTGTCCGAGGCCGGCACCGGCCGGCCCATCCTGATCCTGCACGGCGGTGGCGGCCCGGCCACCGTCGCCGGGCTCGTCGACCATCTCGCGCGGACCGGCCACGCCATCGCCCCCACGCACCCCGGCTGGGACGGCACCGACCGCCCCGGCTGGTTCACCGGCATCGACGATCTCGCCCTCGCCTATCTGCACTATCTCCACGACCGGCAGCTGTCCGACGTGCTGGTCATCGGCTCCTCACTCGGCGGCTGGACCGCCGCCGAGATGGCCGTACGCGACAACGCGGGGATCATCACCGGGCTCGTCCTGATCGACCCCGTCGGCGTGCACGTCGAAGCCGAGCCGATCAGAGACTTCTTCGCCCTCGACGCCCGTGGCGTCGCCGAGTACTCCTGGCACGACTCGGCCCGCTTCTACGTCGATCCCGCCGACATCCCCGCCGCGCAACTCGCCCTCCGCCAGGGCAACATGGCCACCATGCGCGTCCTGGCCGGCGACCCGTACATGCACGACCCCAAGCTCGCCCACCGCCTGGCCCACGTCGACCTGCCCGCCCTGCTGCTCTGGGGGGAAAGCGACCGCATCGTCACCCCCGCCTATGGCGCGGCGTACGCGGCCGCCTTCGGCGACGCCCGGCTTGAGCTCATCCCCGAGGCCGGCCACCTGCCCCAGATCGAGCAACCGCGAGCCACCTTCGCCCTGATCGACACGTACCTACGCCAGACGAGCGCCGCCACCGTCAAAACCCAGTGACCCATCACTCCATGTTGGTGTGCTTGGCGCGCATCGTCTCTTCCGTAGCCCCGATCAACGCCCCGAGCTTCAGTACCATCACCTCGAACAGCACGAACAACGCGCCTTCATAGGCGGACCCCATCGGCAGCACGGACGTACTCCGGTCGCCGGCCATGGTCTGCGCCGGGATCACGAGCACGGCGTCGGCGAGCTCCGCGGCGTTGCTTTCGGGCTCGGCGGTCAGCAGCAGGTTCGTCGCACCCGCCGCCGTCGCCGTCCGCATCAGCGCCAGGACCGTGGACGCTTCGCCAGGGCCGGAGGTGGCGAGGAAGACGTCGTCGCGCCCCAGCGCCGGCATGGTCATGTCGCCGACCACCGCCACCGGCAGACCAAGATGGAACAGGCGCATCGCGAAACCCTCGATCTGCAGCGCCTCCCGGCCGCAGCCGTAGACGCCGATCGTTCTGGCGTCGGCGATCAGCCGGCAGGCCGCGTCGATCGACTCTTCGTCGACCTGCGCGAGCACGGCGCCAAGCTCGTCGAGCACGCCGCGAAAGAGGTCGTCGTTCACGACACCCGATGACATACCTGCATGGCTACCCGGTACTGCCCGCTCATATAACAAGACGTCCAGGTCAGCCGATAAGGGCCGACCTGGACGTCAAAAAATCAGACGGATCAGACGAGGTCGAACCGGTCCAGGTTCATGACCTTGTCCCACGCGGCGACGAAGTCCTCGACGAACTTCTTCTTCGCGTCATCGCTCGCGTAGACCTCCGCGAGCGCGCGCAGCTCGGAGTTCGACCCGAAGACGAGGTCGACCCGGCTGCCGGTCCACTTGACCTCGCCCGTGACGGCGTCGCGAGCCTCGAACGTGGTCGCGTCCTCGGACGTCGCCTTCCACGTCGTACCCAGGTCGAGCAGGTTGACGAAGAAGTCGTTCGTCAGCGACCCGGGGGTCGCGGTGAAGACGCCGAGCGACGACTGCTGGTGGTTCGCGCCCAGGACGCGGAGACCACCGACGAGGACCGTCATCTCGGGGGCGCTCAGGGTCAGCAGGTTCGCCCGGTCGAGCAGCAGGTACTCGGCCGGAAGACGGTTGCCCTTCCCGAGGTAGTTGCGGAACCCGTCGGCGACCGGCTCGATCGCGGCGAACGACTCCACGTCCGTCTGCTCCTGCGCGGCGTCCACGCGGCCCGGCGTGAAGGGGACCTCCACGTCGAAGCCGGCGCTCTTGGCGGCCTGCTCGACGGCCGCGGCACCGGCGAGCACGATCAGGTCGGCGAGCGAGACCTGCTTGCCGCCGGTCTGGCCGGCGTTGAAGGTGCTCTGAATGCTCTCCAGGGCGCGCAGTACGATCGCCAACTGGTCGGGGTCGTTGGCCTCCCACCCGCTCTGGGGCTGGAGGCGGATGCGCGCGCCGTTGGCGCCGCCACGCTTGTCGCTGCCACGGAAGGACGACGCCGACGCCCACGCGGTGGACACCAGCTGGGGCACCGACAGGCCCGTGGCCAGGATCTGGCCCTTGAGTGCGGCGATGTCCGCGGCGTCGACGAGCTCGTGCGTCAGGGCGGGCAGCGGATCCTGCCACAGCAGCGTCTCGGCGGGGACCTCCGAGCCGAGGTAGCGCACGATCGGGCCCATGTCGCGGTGGGTCAGCTTGTACCAGGCGCGGGCGAAGGCGTCCGCGAACTCGGCGGGGTTCTCGAGGAAGCGACGCGAGATCTGCTCGTAGATCGGGTCGACGCGGAGCGCGAGGTCGGTCGTCAGCATCGTCGGGGCGACGCGCTTCGACGGGTCGTGGGCGTCGGGGACGGTGTCCGCCCCGGCTCCGTCCTTCGGCCGCCACTGGTTGGCGCCGGCGGGGCTCTTGAACAGCTCCCACTCGTAGCCGAACAGGATCTCGAAGAAGCTGTTGTCCCACGTCACGGGGGTGTTGGTCCAGATGCCCTCAAGGCCGCTGGTGATCGCGTCGGCGCCCTTGCCGGTGCCGAAGGAGTTCCGCCAGCCGAGGCCCTGCTCCTCGATCGAGGCGGCCTCGGGGTCGGGACCGACGTTGTCCGCGGGGCCCGCGCCATGGGTCTTGCCGAAGGTGTGACCGCCCGCGATCAGGGCGACCGTCTCCTCGTCGTTCATCGCCATCCGGCGGAAGGTCTCACGGATGTCGCGAGCCGAGGCGAGCGGGTCCGGGTTGCCGTTCGGGCCCTCCGGGTTGACGTAGATGAGGCCCATCTGTACCGCGCCGAGGGGGCTCTCGAGCTCCCGGTCACCGGTGTAGCGCTCGTCGCCGAGCCAGGTGGTCTCGGGGCCCCAGTAGACGTCCTCGTCGGGCTCCCAGACGTCCGCGCGACCGCCGCCGAAGCCGAAGGTCTTGAAGCCCATCGACTCCAGGGCCACGTTGCCGGTGAGGATCATGAGGTCGGCCCAGGAGAGCTTCTGACCGTACTTCTTCTTGACCGGCCACAGCAGGCGACGCGCCTTGTCGAGGTTGCCGTTGTCCGGCCAGCTGTTGAGGGGGGCGAAGCGCTGCTGGCCGGCGCCGGCGCCGCCGCGGCCGTCGCTGATCCGGTACGTGCCCGCGCTGTGCCACGCCATCCGGATCATGAACGGGCCGTAGTTGCCGAAGTCGGCCGGCCACCAGTCCTGCGAGGTCGTCAGCACCTCGGCGATGTCCCGCTTGACGGCCGCGAGGTCGAGGGTCTTGAACGCCTCGGCGTAGTCGAACTCCTCACCGAGCGGGTTGGCCACGGCGGGGTTCTTGGCGAGGATCCTCAGGTTGAGCCGCTCCGGCCACCACTGGCGGTTTCCACCGCCCTGGGTCGGGTGCGGGGCGCGCTCGTGCGCGACCGGGCAGCCACCTGCTCCCTCCGTCTTCGGGTCGGTGACGATCGCGTCATGGTTCTCGGTCATGGGAATCCTTCCGGACTATGTGGATCAAGTGCTCAGGAAGTACGGGCGGTTGAACAGCTCAGGAAGCACGGGCGGTTGAGCAGCCGGGGCACAGGCCCCAATAGATGACCTCGGCCTCGTCGACCGCGAAGCCGTGCTCGTCGGAGGCGGTCAGGCAGGGCGCCTCGCCGACCGCGCAGTCGACGTCAGCGACGGCACCGCACGACCGGCACACGATGTGGTGGTGGTTGTCCCCTACGCGCCCCTCGTACCGCGCCGGGCTGCCGGCCGGTTCGATGCGGCGTACGAGTCCCGCCGCGGTGAGCGCGTGGAGCGCCTCATAGACGGCTTGCAGCGAGATGTGGCCCACGCGATCACGCACCCCGGAGGCGATCGCCTCGACGCCGAGGTGGTCACCGTCCCGGACGGCCTGGAGCAGCGCGACGCGGGCCGCTGTCACCCGCAGGCCGGCGCCGCGCAACTCCTCGGCGATGGTCGGAGTGCTGGATGCGGTCATGCGACCAAACCTACCCACATAAACACGAATGGTACAAGATAACGAATTATCCAAGTCTAGTGCGCACCCGGGCACCGTTCATCCCATTGCGGCGCGACACGCCGTCTGGAGAGTGAGTCTGGGAGCGCGGCCGTCCTAGGACGCCGTCAACCAACGTGCACCAGCCGCCACATAGGCCCTGAGCTGCGAAGTCACCTATCCGGGGACTTACGGCGGACAGGCGGGCGGTAGACGTCGTGCAGACTGGAGATAGCGGAGACGACGGTGTTCTCCGGCCGCGTGAGCAGGTCGCGAGTGTGCGGGAACTGCTCAAGGGCATCGCCGGGGCGGCCCGGGCGCCGGCCGCGAGCGCGGCCGGGCCCTCGTGGGCTCATGCGAGCCGGCTGTTTCCCCTCACCGCCATCTGACGTGGCGCTGAGATCACTGACCGTCCGCGTCGTTCATCCTGGCCCGCATGTCGGCCGTGGTGTTCTCGTGCGGGAACGGCTCGTCCGGGATCGGGAGGTCGAGTGCGGCGCACAAGGGCTGCCAGCCGTCGGCCGGCTGCCATTCCAGCAGCCGATGCGCCGGTACGGTGGCGCGGACCTCGGCGAGGTGCCGCTCGTAGGCCGCGATGACGCTGTCACGGTCGAAGGGGTCGTCGAACGCACCGCCGAACAGCGCCTGGATCATCTCCTCCATGGCGCGGGCCTGCTCAGGGGCGATCTCGACGAGCGTCGGAGGCCGCCTGGAGTCCCCGCGCATCAGGCGGCGCGCCCCTTCCAGCACCGTCTGATCCATGCTCTGGTACCACCGCTCGACACTTTCCCGCCGGGACAGCAGCACCAGCGCGTCCGGGAACTCGGCGGACAGTTCACGCCAGAACCACGACACCGGCCAGTCCACCCCAGCGGCGTATTCTCCGAGGAATTGGCGCCAGTCCGGCATGACGCCCGCGCAGGCGTCACGCCACACCGCGGCGTCGTCCGGCCGCCCGAACACCTCCCTCATGTGGTAGCAGGGCGCCCCGAGCAGTTGCTCCAGCGCCGCCTTCAGCGATGTCGTCCCCGTACGCGGAAACCCCGCCCCTACAACTCGTAAACCCATACCTGCCCTTCCTCTCTCGATCACAGCGGCAATGCCGCGAACGCATTTGCCTACCGGGCGGTTAGTAAGATACTTGCCGACCGACAGGTAAGCAAGGGATTCTAGATCGTCGAGAGAGCTGAGATTGGGAGCAAGGAAGAGCGATGACAAAGAGGGAACAGGTAATGTGATGGCCACGCCGAGCCCAGCGAGCTCGGCGTGGCCGGTCCGTCTACTGAGCCGGCCTGGTCTCGCCAGCCGCCCCGGCCTGCCCACCGCAGAACACCGCCTTGATGAGTTTGTCCAGGGCTTTCGGGAACACCACTGACTGGTCGACCGCGGCGTCCCCCATGGTCAGCGAGGCGGTCAGGGTCCTGCTGCCGTCAGGCGTGCTGTACATCAGCGACCCGTAGCCCCCCGGAGGGCTGCCGTCGTGGTTGAGGATGATGCCGGCGCAGTCCGGGCCGGTGTCCAGCACGTACTGACCGAGGCCGTACTGGCCGAAGAGGCCGGTGCTTCTCGGGTCCGGCTTGCGCATCTCGGCCAGCAGCGAGGCCGGCAGGAGCTTGCCACTCTGCAGGGCGGAGAAGTACGTCTGGAGATCCTGGGTGGTCGAGATCATGTCACCGGCGCCGGCCAGCAGGGAGAGGTTCTGGCGGGTGACGTCGACCACCTTCCACTGGTCGGCGTCCTGGTAGCGGTAGTAGCCGTGGGGGTAAGGTCCGGGGAGCTCGGACCGGTTGCCCGGCACCACGGTGCCCCGCAGGCCGAGCGGCCCCAGGATCCGCCGCCGCATCTCCTCGGCGTACGAGCGGCCGGTGACCTTCTCGATCAGCAGCAGGGCCAGCGTGTAGTTGGTGTTGGCGTAGCTCCAGTTCGTCCCCGGCGCGAACTTCGCCGGCTTGGACAACGCCAGCCGTACCAGCTCCTCGGGCTGGTAGCTGTGGAACCGGTTGTCCACCCACTCTTTGCCCGTGGCGGGGATCCCCGGCACGAACGTCCCGTCGGTGTAGTACTCGCCGGTGTAGTTGAACAACCCGCTGGTGTGCTGCAACATCATCCGCACGGTGATCCGCCGGTCCAGCCCGAGCTTGGGCAGGTAGCCGGCCACCGGGCTGTCCAGCCCGATCTTGCCCTCGGCCACCAGCTGCAGCACCAGGGTCGCGGTGAAACTCTTGGTGGAGCTGCCGATCCAGAACCGCCCGTTGGTCGGCGGCTTGGCGACCGCACCCAGCTTGCGCACCCCGGCACTGCCGACCCAGTCGCCCCGCTGATCGTGTACGCGTAGCTGCAGCCCGGCGTAACCGGAATCGACGACCTCCTGGATGACCTGCTGCAGCTCCGGGCGATCCGGCCCGGCGGCGGCCTTCGGCACGGCCACACTGTCGGCCGCGGCCACTCCGGATGTGGCCACCCCAGCTAACAGCGCGGCCGCCAGCGCCGTGAGCGCCACTCGCCGGAAGACCTTGGTCGCCCTGATCGCTGGAGGGAATGCGGGTTTCATAGTTCCTCGTCTCTGGTGTCGCACTTAGGCGAAGAGCTCATCGATGAGCCGCTGCGCTGCCTTCTGGAACGCCCCTGCCTGGGACATCACGCCGCCATGTCACGGGGTCCGGAGAGGACCCCGTGACGAGCTGTGGCTGTCGCAGGTCGGCATCCGTCAAGCGGCGTCGAGGGCCTCGGTGATCTTGCGGGCCATCTCGGTCATGGTGGGGCTGGGCTGGCCCTTCTGGGGCCGGCCGGCTGCCTCGATGGCGACGATGACGGTACGGCGGAAGTTGTCGGCCTCTTCCGGAGCCTGCGCCTTGAGCAGGCTCATGGATGCCGTCAGCGCCGGCAGCACCTGGTCGGCGAGGGCGGCGACGGTCTTGCCGTACTTCACGCCCTTGGGCGCCTTGGCCAGCACGTGCCCGACCAGGCCGGTCGCGGAGGTCAAGGCGATGGAGGCCTCGGTGGCGGCCTTGTGCGCCGAACCGGCGGCACCAGCGGCGGACATCAGGGAGACGGCGCCCCAGCCGGCGGTCCGCAGGGTGAGCGTGTCCTGGTCGTTAAGGGTGATCGACATGGGTTGTGCTCCTTTTAGATCCGTTACGAAGTTCAAGGGAACGGACGGAGATCGCACCCGGCCTTGAGGCCGCGATCGCTGAACCGTTCATGGCATTTACGATCGCCGACCGCTCTGATACCGGGCCGTTGCCGTGCTGACGCGGCCGCTGACACGACAACACATGCCTGTCCCGGGGCCGCCGCTAGCGCCGTATCAGCAGCTCCCGGCATCGTCTTGCTCGTCGAACGATGAGCAGACGGCGATGCACGCGATCCGAGCCGAAGGGCTGATCAAGAGGTATGGGGAGACGACCGCGCTGAGCGGGGTGAACCTGGAGGTCCCCGTGGGCAAGGTCATCGGCATCCCGGGACCCAATAGGGGCCGGCAAGCGGGATGATCATGGTGGTTCGAGAGTCAGGCCGGGCTGTGGTGATCAGATGAGGCCGGGTACTGGATCTTCTTGAGCCGACGCTTGACGATGCGGACCAGGCCACGGAGGTCAGTCACGACAAAGTCGCCGATCGAGCGTTTCAGCGGCCAGGCACGGCTCGCTCCAACTCGACCAGGGCCAGCGGGGGACCTTCGTCGAAGTTGTGGTCGTGGGTCCTGCCGGTCTCGGCGAAGCCGTTCTTGGCGTAGAAGCGGCGCGCTTGGGCGGAGTCCCGGAGCGTCCACAGATGCACGTCGTCGTACCCGGCGTCTCGCACTCGATCCAGGACGGCCGTCAACAGGGCCTTCGCGATGCCGCTGCCCCAGACGTCCGGGTGCGCGAAGAAGGTATGGATCTCCGCGTGGCCGGGGCGGGAAGTAGAGGCCCCGAACCGGGCGAAGGCCCCCGGCTGCTCGTTCAAGCGCGCCAGCAGGATCGTGTCCATGCCCTCGGCCTCGACCTCGGCCAGAATGCCGTGCCACTTGGTGCGCCGCTCCTCGACCCCGGCTGCGGCGACCTTCGGCGTGCAAAACGGGCCGTGCGAGACGCCCCAAGACAGGGCGTGGATCTCGCCGAGGATGTCCCCGTCACCGGGCTCCGCGGGGTGGACCGTGATCGCGTCAGGCATAGCGTAGACACTAACTGGCCTGACCTGGTCATTCCGCAGCGGAGCCCTCGCTGGAGGCGTGATCGAAACCTTTGCGACTCCCTGTCAGTATGTGAACGCCCGATCACCATAGAGGGCGGCCGGGCGTTCATGGCTGTCTACAGCAAGGGCGGATGCCCTTACTCAGAACTCGCCATCCCTGACTCCTGCCAGGAAAGCCGCCCACTCGTCGAGGGTGAAGATCAGCGCCGACCCGAGCGGATCCTTGCTGTCGTGAACGGCCACATGATTAGCAACGAAAGCGACCTGCACACACTGACCGTTCGAGCCGCTGAAACTGCTGGTGCGCCATTGGGCACGGGAGAGATCGACTTTCTCCTTCGCCACCCCGCGCTCCTCTCACATCGCGCTCGCAAGGACACGAGTAACCAGATCACGTGTCGCTTCCGGACTGACCGCCGTACTTGAAGTCGCTCCAATACGTTCCTATATCGTCGTGCGCTCTACTTCCACGCGAAATATCCCAAATATCTCATCCAGCGGAACGGCTGGGCGGGACAATGCACGTGATTCAAGCCGAAGGGCTGATCAAAAGGTACGGCGAGACGACGCGCTGGACAGAGTGGACCTGGAGGTCCCCGTCGGCAAGCTCATCGGCATCCTGGGTATGTGGAGTATTGCGGGTCTCCGACGCGCATAACGGCGGCTGCCCGCGGGGGTTCCCGAAAAGCCTGTCGTCTCGCCCCCGATCGTTAAGGAACTCCAGCGGCGCACCCGTCGTATTTGGAGCCGGTACCGGGCGCCGCGTCACTGGCGGTACGCGATGCTGTGATCAACCCTGGCCTGCTGCCGGAGATGAGCCCCGAGGATGACCAGGAGCTGCCCGACGCGGCCGAGCTGTGGCGGCGCGTCGAAAGTGGACAGCTCACCGCCTGGGGCGGTCTCGTCCTGAACGCTGCGGTGGCGTGCGGAGCCCGCGGGGACCGCACGCAGGCTGAGGAGTATTTGAGCGTGGCCAGGGCCGGCGCGGCCAGGGCCGGGTCCGACCGGCACGACTACTGGGTGAGCTTCGGGCCTTCGCATGTTGGCGTCCAGACCACGCACATCATGACCGCGCTGAACCGGCCTGACGCGGCGTTGAAGGCGAGCGGCGATGTCCAACGGGGAGACCTCTTGCCGGTTCAGTGGGGTCGCCACCGGCTGAACGATGCGCGGGCTCTGCTGGAGTTGCGCAAGTCAGACGCCGCCGAAGAAGCGGCAGCAGAGGCCAAGGCCGTGTCCGTAGAGTGGTTCCGTCATCAGGGGTTCGCCCGGTCTGTTGTGGATGATCTGGTTGACCACCGCCAGCGGCTTTCAGCCCCTTTGCGTGACCTGGTCAGCGCTTTCGAAGAGTAACTCGTACGCTACGTTCGATCTGCTTTCCCCCGCCCGAGCCGGTGCGCGTCAACTGGTCGCTGCGGCATTCGACGCTGGCCCAGCTCTTCTACGTCGTCCAGGGTGAAGAGCGTTTTGGAGAGGCCGTCTACGGTCCAGCCGCGCTGGCCGGGTTCCCAGAAGATATCGATCTCAACGCCTTCAAGAGGGTCGCCTCCGTGTGTCGCGTCTTGGACGGTGGTCACGTTGAGATCTTCTACGCGGAGGTACCAATCCCCGGCATTGACGTTGACCACGACGGGGTTTCGTCGGGCAGGCCGGTGAGGTAGTCGAGGAGTTGGCGGACGGTGAGCATAGGCGCAGGGTGGGCGCGGCGCCCGCGCCGTGACCGGCCTCCAGGCCGCAGCGCGGCGTGGCGCATCACGGGCCTGGACCGCGTTGCCGTGCCGACCGGCGTCACGGTGAACATGGGCTCGCTGGACGCGAAAACGACCCCGGCGTGTTCGCGCCGGGGTCGCCCCTTCCAGGCCGTTGCACATGAGAGTGCACGACCTTCATACAACACTACAGCCGACCGAACCCGATTCCTCGTCAATCGAGTTGCCGATTCCAGGACGGCCGCAAAGGTGCCAGGAGTGGTGTCAATCGCGGGGCCGGCTTCCCCGCTACAGGTACTGCCCCGCCTCAGCGCTGTCTGTCTTCGACACCCGCACCAAAACCACGTTGGCCAGGTTGATGACCACGCCATTCGTCTCGGTCTCCCGGTCATACCTAGCGCGGGTCAAAACCAGGCTGCGCTGCTCGTCAAGAGCGCGAGCGATCACCTCGAGCGCTCCCTGCTCTCCGTCGAAATCTCTACTGATCATGGAGATATCTTCACCGCTTAGTGAGTGAAATCGAATGATCAGTACGCAGTTGTCAGGCACTGTTGGCCCCTTTCACCAGAACCGGATTCAGGCAGCGGCTCAAGCCTGGGCTCTGTGCGGTCCTGCGGGCGATCTCCCCAGTGGGACCAGGCCCGTCCAAGGGGCCCTCCTGGCCGCGCGCAGGTCCGAGGCTCAGCCGTAGGGCTCGCGTCCCTCCCAGACCTCCGGTTCAAGCATCCGCCGTACGGCTGACCCTCGCAACTGCGCGTGTCCACGTTGGGTCAGTGGACAGGACATGGTGGCTCCGCTCGACCGACGCGGCGGCCGAGCTCCCGGCCCTCATCGCAGCCGTCGACCAGCGCCTCGGGGAGATGACCCTCCGAGTCGGGCTCCACGTGGACGCCTGGGACGACATCCCGCACCGGATCGCGGCTCCCGGCCGGGCGGTCAGGCTGGGATGGTTCCGATCCATGGACGGCCGACTGGTCACCCTGAGCCTCAAGGGAAAGCCGGAGGTGATACCGCCACAGGCCACGGCGGCGAGGGCCGCGTTCGCAGCGACCGGCGCGAGCATGAACGGCGGGTGCTCCAAGCCGCCGGTCGACATCGACGGGCAGATAGCGGGCGGTCAGCGGGGGTATACCGGGGTTGATGGGGGCCGACTGGCGCCGGTGGGGGGCGACCGGCCGCATAGGCACCAGGCGCAAGCGGCCAGGGCCGTGATGAGCGTGTCGGCCGTCACGGGTCGGCGCGGCGAGGGGGCGTCATGAATGGGAGTCCGGCCGGGTCGGAACACGAGTTCCTGACGGCACGGCGGTGTTGACGCCGATGGCGACCTACTCGTTCAGGTTGTACGTGGTAGGGCAGACACCGCGGTCGCTGGCCGCGGTGGCGAATCTGCGGGCCCTGTGTGACACCTATCTTCCCGGCTGCCATGAGATCGAGGTCATCGATGCCGCCGAACAACCGGATCTCGCGGAGGAGGAGCGGATTCTGGCCATCCCAATCGTGATCAGGACCAAGCCGCTCCCACGTTTCCGGGTTATCGGAGATCTGTCCGATCAGGCTCGGGCTGCAGCTTTGCTCGGCCTTCCTGAGGTGGGCAGATCGTCCCCAGAAGGGCAGGCGCAATGATGGGCAGTGCCACGGTCGGGCGGACACCGACCGGTATCAATGGCTTCGACGACATCGCCATCGGGGGGCTTCCTGCCGGTCGGTCCACCCTCGTGGCCGGCACGACCGGCACCGGGAAGACGCTGTTCTGCCTGGAGTTCCTCGCCCGGGGCATCGCCGGTTTCGGTGACCCCGGCGTGTTCGTCGCCTTCGACGAGACACCTGAGAACCTCCGCCGCAACGTCGGCTCCCTGGGCTTCGACATCGCACGCTGGGAGGCCGAGGGAAAGTGGACGTTCGTCGACGCCTCGCCGGAGGCCGGTGAGCAGACACCCACCGTGGGGACGTACGACCTGGGCGCGCTGATGGCCCGCGTCGATCGCGCCGTGCGTCAGATCGGCGCCAAACGGGTCTCCTTGGATTCGCTCGGCGCGGTCTTCATGCGTTTCGACGATCGGGAACTCATTCGCCGTGAGTTGTATCGGCTCGCCCGGGTCTTGGAGTCGCTCGAGGTCACATCGGTCCTGACCGCCGAACGCGACGCAGAATACAACCACATTACCCGGCAAGGCATAGAGGAGTTCGTATTCGATAACGTCATGATCATGCGGAACATCATGCGGAACGAAAGACGACACCGGACGATCGAGATTGTCAAGTTCCGCGGCACCACTCACCGCACCGGGGAGTGGTTGTTCACCATCGACCCGAAAGACGGGCTGGTCATCATCCCGGTCGCGTTCCTCGTGCCACGTGACCGGGCATCGCAGGAGCGGGTCTCTACCGGGAACATCGAGCTGGACGCCATGGTGGGCGGTGGTGTCTTCCGGGACGCGGTCGTCCTGCTCATCGGGTCGTACGGCGGCGGAAAGACCCTGGCGGCTCTGCAGTTCGCCGATGCCGCGTTCCGGGCGGGCGAACGCTGCCTTTTCCATGCCTTCGACGAGACTCGCGGGCAACTCGGCCGCAACGCCGCTGGCTGGGGTCTGGACTTGGACGTCATGGAGGCGTCGGGACTGCTCCGAGTAACTGCCACGTACCCGGAAGTGGCCTCAGTGGAGGATCATTTCCTGCGTATCAGGAGGGACACCGCGGACTTTGCCCCGGCTCGGCTCATCATCGACGGTCTCTCCGCCCTTGAGCGGAGAGCGACGCCGCGGACACTGCTGGATTTCGTCATCGCACTGGGCGGGGTCGTGCGGCAGCACGAGATCACGACCCTGTTCACCTCCGCACCGACCGGCGGGGGAACGTCGATGTTCACAGCGCCGATCATGGACGTCACCAGCATCGCCGACGTGACGATCCTGCTGCCCTACATCGAAGGAGCGGGTGTGGTCCGGCGTGCCATCGCCGTCCTGCAGACGCGCGGCTCGGCACATGACCACACCATCCGGCAGGTCGCCATCGACGGTGCCGGTATGCACATCGGTGACCCCTATACCGAAGCCTTCCACATGCTCTCCGACGCCGTCGTACTGCCACGCCACCCGGAGTGGCCGACCGACCCAGACCGCGCAACGGCCGGGGACCAGGATGAGAGCTGATGGGTGAGCCCCGCGACAGCGCGGAGAGGCCGAACACCGAACCGATGCGCCTCTCCGATCCCGGGCGTGACGCCGGACGTATGGTCATGGCGGCGCTGGCGGACGGGATCGTCGCGGTCGACGAGGACGGTGTGATCCGGATCTGCAACCCCGCCGCCGAGGAACTGCTCGGCCGGCCGTCGGACGAACTCATCGGCACCCCGTTCGGTTACCCGGTCGTCAACGGCGAATCGACCGAGATCGACCTGATGCTGCCCGGCGGCCAGACGCGAGTGGTCGAGATGCGCGCCACCACCGCGACGGTGGCAGGAGAACACCTGTACGTCGCCGCGTTGCGCGACGTCACTCTCCGGCGCGAGGCCGAACAGCAGCTCGAAGCAGAACTCGAACGCCACAGCAGGGTGATCGCCGTGGTCGCCCATGAAGTCCGCAACCCGCTGGCGGGGATCGGCCTGCTGGTGGACATGCTGCGTGAGCCCGAGGAGAGCTTTTCCGACGAGGAGCGTGCCGACGTCCTCGACCGCATCGCGGTTCGCACGGCGAATCTCCAGGCACTGGTCAAGAAGCTGCTCACCGTGGCGAAGATCGATGCGAACGCCGTGCGGGTCTCTGTGGAGCCGGTGCCGGTGCTGGAGGTGATCCTCGAACGGCTGGCCGAGTTCGCCGATCGGCCCAAGGACGTGTACGTGTCGTGCGATCCCCAAGTCCGGGCTCTGGTGGATCGTAGCGAGTTGTCAGAGATGTTGATCAACTATCTGGAGAACGCCTTCCGATACGGAGCCCCGCCATTCGAGGTACGGGTGGCCGAGCAGCCGGACGGCGTGGAGATCCGGGTGTGCGACAACGGGCCCGGCGTGTCCGAAGAGTTCCGGCCGAGCCTGTTCGAGCGGTTCAGCCGTGAATCGCGCACCCAGCGGGAGACCGAGGGCTCGGGGCTGGGTCTGTGGATCGTCCAAAGCCTGGCCCAGGCCAACGGTGGCGACACCTACTTCGAACCAGGCGAACAAGGAGGCGCTTGCTTTTGCCTGTGTCTACCCCAGGCACCGCCGTTCTGAGCGTTCGCCTGTGGGTGCCAAGAACTCGGCCACCCTATGCAACGCGCCCTTGTCCGGGTGGACGCCGGGCCATGCGCTGGCGCACCTCACCCTCGCCGATGACGGCACTGCCAGCGGCCCGTTTCTGTCGGACAACGTCTCGTTTATGTACGCCCGCCCGCATGCCCGCCCGCCACGGTCGTCGTATGTGATCGGGCTCGGCGCCGAACGTGAAAGTGTGATCGATCCGAATGTTCTGAGCAACTCGACGGGGCGGTTCGTCGCCCAGCTCGGCGCACCGTCGGCTGAGAAGTTGGGGCTTGGGGACGAAGTCATCCTGCTCGATGTGGCAACCGGTTCCCAGGCCACCACGCGCCGCAATCCGGAGGATGGGGGGTGGCTGGTCCGGCAGCACGACCCGCTGAAGCTGTGGCACGCCGTGGAGGATGCCATTCTGACGTGGCAGGGTGCGGGCAGCCCGCACCAATCGGGCTTCGGTCTCACCGTGACGCGCGAGAGTCAACGGGTGTGGCTCGGCGACCCTGACGGCCCGGCCAACCAAAGGCGAAGCGCGCGCGGGCGGAGCCCGCGCTCAGGGGGCGTCTGAGCGAAGCGAAGGCCGTGCAGTGCGGCAAGCGCCAAAGGAAGAACGCCGAGTCTTCAAGCGCGAAGCGCCTATCGGCGAGCCCCTTGTGGCCGGGCGGGCAGCAGGCGGCCGACCGCCGAAGAGGTTGACGAAGGGGCGGTGGGTGTTTACGGTTCCGGGGGCGAAATTATCACAAATGTTCCGAAAGTTTCGGAGGCGGCATGTTACGAGGCGTTGTCGCGATCACCCTGCTCGGTCTACCCATCATCCAGGCCCCGGCCCTGGCGGATCCCCCGGCCATCACCGTGCGCGAGCGCGTTCGGCATCAGCAGATCGACGGGTTCGGGATCTCCCAGGCGTTCCGCCGCAACGAGCTGGTCAAGGCTCTCAGCGAGGAACAGCGGCGCGAGATCCTCGACCTGTGGTTCGACCGCGACAAGGGCGCCGGGCTCAGCATTCTGCGGCTCGGCATCGGCTCCGCTCCCGTGGGCAGTCCGTACGACCAGATGGTCTCCATCCAGCCGGAAGACCCGGGCGGGCCGGACGCGCCGCCCAAGTACGTGTGGGACGGCGAGGACAACAGCCAGGTCTGGGTGGCGAAGGCGGCCAAGAGGTACGGGGTCGAGCGGTTCTACGCCGACGCCTGGAGCGCGCCCGCCTACATGAAGGACAACGGCGACGACAAGAACGGCGGCACGCTCAAGCCGGAGTGGCGGCAAGCCTATGCCCGCTACCTGGTGCAATACGCGAAGTTCTACGCCCGTGAGGGCATCAGGATCACCGACCTCGGCTTCACCAACGAGCCTGACTGGACGGCGACGTACGCCTCCATGCGGTTCACCCCGCAGCAGGCCGCCGAGTTCGTCAAGGTGCTCGGGCCGATCGCCAAGGGCGTCAAGGGTCTCAAGGTGGCCTGCTGCGACTCCTTCGGCTGGACCGAGGCCAAGGCGTACACGACCGCGATCGAGGCCGACCCCGAGGCCCGCCGCTGGGTGAAGACGCACACCGGCCACACGTACGCCAGCCCGGTGGACGGACCGCTGCCGACCAGCGGAACCACCTGGATGTCTGAATGGAACCCCAACGGCTCCACCTGGGACGAGAGCTGGGACGACGGCAGCGGCTACGACGGTTTCACGATCGCGCAGGCTGTCCATGACGCGCTCACGCTCGGCAACGTCAGCGGCTACGTCTACTGGCTGGGCGCCTCGCGTGGCGCCACCCGGGCGTTGCTCCAGATCGACGAGGCCGCTGGTACGTATCACGTCTCCAAGCGGCTGTGGGCGCTGGCGGCATACAGCCGGTTCATCCGGCCGGGCGCGGTACGGGTGGACGCGGCGGCGGCCGATCCGGCGCTGAAAGTTTCAGCGTTCCGCAACCCCGACGGCTCTCAGGTGGTCGAGGTGCTCAACACCGGCACCGCCGCCGTGACGTGGCACGGTGTGTACGGCCGGGCCACCGCGTACGTGACCGACAACGCCAACGCGCTCGCCGCGAGCCCGGTCACCGGCGGGACCGTGATCCTTCAGCCTCGGGCACTCACGACCGTCGTCATCCCAGGCCGACGCGGCTAAGCGTCATCCCAGGCCGACATGGGTAGGCGTCTTCCCAGGTCGACATGGGTGGGCGCCTTCCCGGGCTGCCACGGCTAGGAGTGCCCGGCGCTGACCCCGGTCACCCGAAGCGACCACTCGCCACCAGGCCCGCCAGGTGACGAGTGGCCAACGGTCAGCGGCCGGTGAACTTCGGCTCGGCCTTGTCCGTGAACGCCCGCATCCCGATCTTGGCGTCGTCCGTCGCGAACAGTCCCGAGAACTGCAGCCGCTCGATCTCCAGCCCCGTATCCAGATCGACCTCCACCCCCTGGTCCACAGCCTGCTTGGCGGCCCGCAGCGCCACAGCGGGCCCACCCGTGAAGCTCCCCGCCCAAGCCAGCGCCGCCGCGTACACCTCCGCGTCCGGCACCACCCGATCCACCAGCCCGATCGACAGCGCCTCGGCGGCCGGTACGTGGCGGCCTGAGTAGATGAGGTCCTTGGCCCGTGCGGGCCCGATCAGGCGGGGCAGGCGCTGGGTGCCGCCCGCGCCGGGGATGAGGCCGAGCTGGATCTCCGGCTGGCCCAGTTTGGCCGACTCCCCGGCCACCCGGAAGTCGGCGCACAGGGCCAGCTCGCAGCCGCCGCCCAGCGCGTAACCGGTGACGGCGGCGATGACGGGCTTGCCGATGGCGGCCACCGCGGTGAAGCAGCCCTGGAGCCCGCGGGAGTGGGCGGCCATGTCGGCGTAGGACATGACGACCATTTCCTTGATGTCGACGCCGGCCGCGAAGACCCGCTCGCCGCCGTAGACGACGACGGCGCGCACTTCGGGGTCGGCGTCGACGGCTCGGGCGGCTTCGCCGAGCTCGTGCTGCATCTGGCCGTTGAGGGCGTTCATTTTGGGACGGTCAAGCCGGATCGTGGCGATCTGGTCGGCCACTTCAACGCGTACGAAATCACCCATGCTCAGGACATTACAAGCTGCTGGCGCTGGACCAGGTCCAGCAGATCGGTACGCGGGGTCCAGCCGAGCAGCGAGTGAAGGCGGCGGGTGTCGGCCAGTGAGTCGCCGGGCTCCTCGGGCGGAGCGGGCACAACATCAAAGGTGAGACGGGCTCCGGTCACCGTGGCGACCGCCTCCGCCATGGCCCGCAGGGTGTGGCCGCGGCCCGTGCCGAGGTTCACGATGCCGGGCGCGCCGATGAGCTCGATCATCGCGCGGGCGGCCTGGCGTACGTCGGTGACATCCCGCGTACGGTCGAGCGAGCCGAGCACGCGCAAAGGGCGGCCCTCCTGGGCGGCGCGTAACCAGATCGACAGCGCCATGTCGGGCCGCTGCCCCTCCCCCGCGACGGTGAACGGCCGGACGATCGTAATGTCAGGGCGGTCGAGGCAGAGCCGTTCGAGGGCGACCTTGCTCGTGGCGTAGCCGCCGACGGGGTGGACGGGGTCGGACTCCGCGTTGGGCCGGCCGTGGGACGCTCCGCCGTACACGGAGCTGGAGGAGGTGATCAGGAGCGGGACGCCGGGTGGCGTGAGGGCCAGCACCCGCGCGCCCGCGAGCACGTTGTCCCGATGACGCCGCCAGGCGATCTCGGGATCGGTGTCGCGTACGCCCGGGCACCCGGCCAGGTGGTAGACCGCTTCCGCATCGGAGAAGGCCCTTGGCTCCAGGTCCAGCAGGTCGGCCTTGATCACGGTGAGTCCGGGTCGTTCCTCGACGGGCAGGCGGTCGATGGCGATGACCGGGGAGCCGGACGCGAGCAGGGCCGACGTCAGCGCGCGGCCGATGAATCCGGCCGCACCGGTCACGATCGACGTCACCCGCCCCACCTTAGGGGGCAAAGTGCTGAAAAATGTCTTCGCAAAGCTCTCGCCAAGAGAAGGAAATTGTTGAGACGCTGGCTCCGACTTTTCCCCCAGTCGAGGAGCAGTAGATGCGCAGAGCACTGGCGATCGCGGTGGTCGCCTTGCTGCCATTAGTCAACATGACGGCCGCGGCCGGCACCACTGCCGAGCAACCGCCGGATCGGCAGGCGGCGTTCGCCGCGGCCGCCAAGGAGTTCCAGGTTCCGGAGAGCGTGCTGCTCGGTGTCTCCTATCTGGAGTCGCGCTGGGACGCCCACGCCGGTCAGCCCAGCAACGACGCCGGATTCGGCCCCATGCACCTGACCGACGCCGCCGCCTTCACCGGGTCCAACCACCACGGCGAGGGTGAGGAGGACGCGCGCGGTGACGAGTCCAGGCCGTTGGCCCCGGTCGCGACAACGGTCGCGCCCACCGAGATCCCGGCCTCGCTCAAGACCATGGAGAAGGCCGCCCAGCTGACCGGCGCGAGCCACGAGGCGCTCCGCTCCGACGCCGCCACGAACATCAGGGGCGGCGCGGCGCTGCTGGCCGACTACCAGAAGTCGATCGGCGCGCCGCTGAGCGCGGACCCGGCCCAGTGGTACGGAGCGGTCGCCAAATACTCGGGCGCCGACGAGTCCGAGGCGGCCAAGGTCTTCGCCGACGAGGTCTACAGCACGATCGAGGACGGTGCCGAGCGGGTCACCGACGACGGGCAGCAGGTCAAGCTCACGCCGGTCCCCGGCCTGGAGCGGATCGAGAAGTGGCTGGAGAAGCTCGGCCTGCGGCCGCCGCGCCGCGATGGCGTCGAGTGCCCGAGGTCGATCTCCTGCGAGTGGATCCCGTCGGCCTACGCGCAGAAGCCGAACGGCGACTACGGCCACTACGACCTGGCCAACCGGCCCGACAGCCAGAAGATCCAGTACATCGTCATCCATGACATGGAGGGCTACTTCCTCCCGTCGATCAAGCTGAACCAGGACGTCAACTACGGCGCGAGCTGGCAGTACTCGGTGCGCTCCACCGACGGCCACATCGCCCAGCATGTCAAGGGCAAGGACGTCGCCTGGCAGGCCGGCAACTGGTACATCAACGCCAAGTCGATCGGCATCGAGCACGAGGGCTTCCTGGCCGAGGGCAGCACCTGGTACACCGAGGCGATGTACCGCTCGTCCGCCAAGCTCGTGCGCTACCTGGCGGCCAGGTACGATGTGCCGCTGGACCGGGCGCACATCCTGGGCCACGACAACGTGCCGGGCACGCTGCCGACCACGGTGCGGGGCATGCACGAGGACCCGGGCCCGTTCTGGGATTGGAAGCACTACTTCGACCTGATCGGCGCGCCGCTGCATGGTTTCGGCGGCCCCAAGGCGGGCTCCATCATGATCAGGCCCGACTTCGCCACCAACAAGCCGTACTTCTACGGCTGCGACCGCAAGAACCCGGAGGCCGCCTGCCCGCCGCTCCCCGCCGGGACCGTGTGGCTGCGCACCGAGCCGCGTGACGACGCGCCGCTGATCAAGGACATCGGCAAGCACCCGACCGGCACCAACGACTCGCTCTACAGCGTGTACGACCACAGCGCCAGGGCGAGCACCGGCCAGCGGTTCGCCGTCGCCGACCGGCAGGGCGACTGGACCGCGATCTGGTACCTCGGCCAGAAGAGCTGGTTCTACAACCCGCGCTCCGCGCCGACCGCCGTCCCGTCAGCGGGCCTGGTGGTCACGCCCAAGCCGGGCCTGGCGACCGTCCCGGTCTACGGCAGGGCCTACCCGGAGCAGGAGGCCTACCCGGCCGACATCCCGTACCAGGCGGTGACCCCGCTGCAGTACACGTTCTCGGCCGGTGAGAAGTACACCCTGGCCGGGAAGGCGGCCACCGAGTATTACCGGGCGGTCACCTTCGACGAGGCCAGCCACAAGGTGGTCAAGGGCAAGACGAAGTACCTGCAGATCCAGTTCGGGCACCGGGTGATGTTCGTCAAGGCTGACGACGTGCGGGTGTCGCTCGCCTGGTGAACTCCTTGACGGCGCGCCTGGTGCTCTGCAACGCCTCCTGAGAGGAGTCGAAGGTGCGCTGGGCGACGCCGACGAACACGCAGTCGACGACGAGGAGCTGGCTGATCCGGCTGGCCAGGGCGCCGGGACGGAACTCCGTCTCGCGCCCGGCCGAGATCAGCACGTGTTCGGCCAGCTCCGCGATCGACGAGCGGGGGTTGTTGGTGATGGCGACGGTCGTCGCGCCGGCCTCCCCCGCCCTCGACAGCGGTTCGAGCACGTCGGGCGTCTCGCCCGACGTGCTGATGCCGATCGCCACGTCGCCGGGCTTGAGCAGCACGGCGCTGGTCAGCGCCAGGTGGGCGTCCTGGAAGGCGTGGCTGGACAGGCCGATGCGCAGCAGCTTCTGCGCCACGTCCTCGGCCACCAGACCCGAGGCGCCCACTCCGTAGGCGTCCACCCGCCGGGCGCCGACGATCGCGTCGACGACCAGGCCGAGCCGCTCCGAGGTGAGCTGGGCGACCGTGTCGTTGATCGCCTCCGACTCGGCCCTGGCCACCTTCTGGATGACCTCCGACAGCGGATCGTCGGGCGCCAGGTCACCTGGCACCAGCCGGTCCGGCTGGGCGGCCGCCGCGGCCAGGGCGAGGCGCAGCTGCGGGTAGCCGGCGAAGCCCAGGAGCCTGGCCGTACGTACGATCGTCGCCTCGCTGGTGCCCGAGGCGGCGGACAGCTCGGTGATCGTGCTGCGGGCCACCGTCGCCGGATCTTCCAGGATGAGCCGGGCGACGGTCTGCGCGGCCGGAGTCAGGGACGGAAGCACACCGCGGACCGTCGCCACCAGAGTGTCTGCCCGCAGGCCGTTCGCGCTGTCGTCCACGGTCTCGATTATGACGCTCCTCCAGCGTTTTCCCTATTGCGCGGCCCACCCGGCCCGATCACCATGACTCGCCCCGCCCGCTCAGCACGTTCAGCGGAGCATGCCGTTCGTCATCCCCGCGGGCTCCTCGGGAACGGCGATGAGGCCGAGCTCGGCGCGGGAGGCCGCCAGCGGGTGGTGCGGGACCGCCCGGACCGTGTAGCCGAACGCGCCGGTACGGTCCAGCGGCACCTCACCCACGTAGTGGGCCCGGCCGTCGTCGTCGGCGCCCTCGGTCCGCAGCTCGACGTAGGCCGGGTGGATCAGCTCGTCGTGCGGCCCGACCCGGCCGTAGGCGGCTTCGACCAGGATGTCGCCCGGCTCCAGATCGCCGAGCGCGACCGTGGCGCGTATTTCGAGCGCCGCGCCGACCTCAGGCGCGTCTCCGATGCCCGACGACTCCACGTGCTCGACCCGGACGCCCGGCCAGGCCCGCGTGACGCGTACGCGCCAGGCCGCGAACGCCTTGGCCCCGGCGGAGGAGTCGGCCTCCAGCGCGCGAGCGGCCCGCGCGGCGGGCAGGTAGAGGCCGACCACGTAGTCGCGCAGCATCCGGCCCGCGAGCACCTTGGGGCCGAGCGAGGTGAGCGTGTGCTTGACCATCTCCAGCCAGCGGCGCGGCAGCCCGTCACCGGCCCGGTCGTAGAAGCGATCGGCCACCTCGTTCTCGATCAGGTCGTAGAGGGCGACGGCCTCCAGTTCGTCGCGCCGGTCGGGATCGGTCACCCCGTCGGCCGTGGGGATGGCCCAGCCGTTGGTGCCGTCGTACCACTCGTCCCACCAGCCGTCACGGATCGACAGGTTGAGCCCGCCGTTGAGCGCCGACTTCATGCCCGAGGTGCCGGAGGCCTCCAGCGGCCGCAGCGGGTTGTTCAGCCACACGTCGCAGCCCTGGACGAGCAGCTGGCCGAGCGCCATGTCGTAGTCGGGCAGGAACACGATGCGGTGCCGCACGTCGGGCCGGTCGGCGAACTTGACGATCTGCTGGATCAGCTTCTTGCCGCCCTCGTCGGCGGGGTGGGCCTTGCCGGCGATCACGATCTGGACCGGCTTGTCGGCGTCGAGCAGCAGGTCCGACAGGCGCTTGGCGTCGCGCAGCATGAGCGTGAGCCGCTTGTAGGACGGCACGCGCCGGGCGAACCCGATCGTCAGCACGTCGGGGTCGAGCACGTCGTCGATCCAGCCGAGCTCGGCGTCGGAGGCGCCGCGGTCGCGCCACGCCTTGCGCAGCCTGACCCTGGCCCCCTCGACGAGCCGCCGCCGGAGCGTGCCCCTGATGTCCCAGAGGTCCGAGTCGGGGACCTTCTGGACGCCCTCCCAGCCGCGCGCCCGCTCGATCAGCGAGGGCAGCTCGCGGCCGGCCAGCTCCATGAGCTCGCGGCCGACCCAGGTGGGCGCGTGGACGCCGTTGGTGATCGAGCCGATCGGCACCTCGTCGACGTCGAAGCCGGGCCACAGGCTCTTGAACATCTCGCGGCTGACCGCGCCGTGCAGCACGGAGACGCCGTTGACGCGCTGGGCCAGCCGCATGCCCATGATCGCCATGTTGAACCGGCCGGGCTGGTCCTCGGCGCCGAGCGCCAGGATGCGTTCGACGGGCACGGTCGGCCAGGCGTTGTCGCCGCCGAACTGGCGCTCGATCATGTCGACGGGGAACCTGTCGATGCCCGCGGGCACCGGCGTGTGCGTGGTGAAGACCGTGCCCGCGCGTACGGCCTCCAGCGCCTCGTCGAAGGACAGGCGGGACTCGGTCAGCTCGCGGATGCGTTCGAGGCCGAGGAAGCCGGCATGGCCCTCGTTGGTGTGGAACACCTCGGGCTCGGCGTGCCCGGTGATGCGGCAGTAGGCGCGGATCGCCCGTACGCCGCCGACGCCCAGGAGCAATTCCTGCAGCAGCCGGTGGTCGGTGCCGCCGCCGTAGAGGCGGTCGGTGACGTCGCGAGCCGCGGCGTCGTTGTCGGCCACGTCGGAGTCGAGCAGCAGCAGCGGCACCCGGCCCACCTGCGCCACCCAGATCTGCGCGTGCAGCACCCGCTCACCGGGCAGGGAGATGCGGATCTTGACGGGGGTGCCGTCCTCCTCCTTCAGGAGGGTCAGCGGCAGACCGCCCGCGTCGAGTGACGGGTAGTGCTCCAGTTGCCAGCCCTCTGGCGAGAGCGACTGGGTGAAGTAGCCGTGGCGATACAGCAGGCCGACCGCGAGGATCGGCACCCCGAGGTCGCTGGCGGTCTTGAGGTGGTCGCCGGCCAGGATGCCCAGGCCGCCGGAGTATTGCGGGAGTGCGGCGGCGATGCCGTACTCGGGGGAGAAGTAGGCGATGGCGCGCGCGGCGTCGGGCAGCGTCTGGTACCAACGCGGCGCGGTGATGTATTCGCGCAGATCGTCGGCGGCATCGGCGAGACGGCGCAGGAATCGGCGGTCGGCGGCCAGCTCGGCCAGCCTGGCGTGGTCGACGGCGCCCAGGAGGGCGACGGGGTCGTGCCCTACCTGCTCCCAGAGACGGGGATCGACCTCGGCGAAGAGGTCGGTCGTCTCCGGGTGCCATGACCAGCGCAAGTTGTGCACGAGCTCGCCGAGGGCGGCCAACTCCGCGGGCAGGACAGTGCGGACGGTGAACCGGCGGATTGCTCTCACGTTTTCGAACCCTATGGGCTAGGAGGGACCTCTCAGTCCCTCACCTTCGGCAAGGCCGTTCAAACCCCTTCCGAGAAGAAGCATGAAGAGGAAATATTGGGGCAACTTCCACCAATGTTGGTTCTCCTGGGGACACTCGGGAGGTCCTCCACTGCTGCCCACAATTTACATGCAAGGATCGTTCCTACCACGGAAGCCTCCGGCGGTACCGAGCGTGCCGTCGCAACCTTGAAATGCGATGATCGGACGAATTCCCATCACGGACATCTCCCCCGTCGTCGACTGCGGGCAGTGGCCCGCCAAGGCGGTCGCCGGCGAGACCTTTCAGGTCTCGGCGACCGTGTTCAGAGAGGGCCACGACGCCGTGGCCGCGGGCGTTGTGCTCACCGCGCCCGATGGGCAGCGAGGCCGCCTGAGACCGATGCGCGAGCTCGCGCCGGGCACCGACAGGTGGGGCCTGGACGTGTGCCTGCCGGCCGAAGGTGACTGGCTGTTCAGGGTGGAGGCGTGGAGCGACCCCATCGCTACCTGGCTGCACGACGCGGAGATCAAGATCCCGCGGGGCATGGACAGCGACCTCATGTGCGAGGAGGGCGCCCGGCTGTTCGAGCGCGCCGCCAAGGCCGTACGGCAGGCGGACTGTCCCGCCCCCGGCAACGGGAACGGGCATCCCGCGGCCCACACCAGGACCGGCCGGACCACCGGCACCAAGCCATCCACCAAGGTCAACGGCAACGGCGACAGCACCTGCGGCCACCGCGCCGCGCTGCTGGCCGTCGCCGCCACGCTCCGCGACGAGCACCTGGACCCCCGGGCCCGGCTGTCCATCGCGCAGCTGCCGGAGACGGCGGCGCTGCTGGCGGCGCACCCGCTGCGCGCCCTGGTGACCAGGGCCCGGCCGCGGACGATCAGGGTGGACCGGCGCCGGGCCCTGTACGGCTCGTGGTATGAGTTCTTCCCCAGGTCAGAGGGCGCGGTCGTCAACGAGTCCGGCGTCTCCAAGTCCGGAAATTTCCAGACTGCGGCCAAGCGTCTGCCCGCGATCGCCAAGATGGGCTTCGACGTCGTCTACTTGCCGCCGATCCATCCCATCGGCCTCACGTTCCGCAAGGGGCGCAACAACACCCTGAGCCCCGAGCCCGACGAGCCGGGATCGCCCTGGGCGATCGGCTCCGACGACGGCGGCCACGACGCGCTCCATCCCGACCTGGGGACGATCGAGGACTTCGCCGAGTTCGTCAACCGCACCCGCGAGCTGGGCATGGAGGTCGCGCTCGACTTCGCGCTGCAGTGCTCCCCCGACCATCCGTGGGTCAAGGAGCACCCGGAGTGGTTCACGATCAGGGCCGACGGCACGATCGCCTACGCCGAGAACCCGCCGAAGAAGTACCAGGACATCTACCCGATCAACTTCGACAAGGATCCCGAGGGCATCTACGTCGAGGTGAGGCGGGTCCTGCGGCACTGGATGGACCACGGCGTACGGATCTTCCGGGTGGACAACCCGCACACCAAGCCGGTGGGGTTCTGGGAGCGGCTGATGGCCGACATCCACGCGACCGACCCGGACGTGATCTTCCTGGCCGAGGCGTTCACCCGGCCGGCGATGCTGCAGACGCTGGCCAAGGTGGGCTTCCACCAGTCCTACACGTACTTCACGTGGAAGAACTCCAAGCACGACGTGGAGACCTACCTCGCCGAGCTGGCCCGGGAGACGTCGTACTTCCTGCGACCGAATGTGTTCGTTAACACACCGGATATTCTTCACGAATACCTGCAACACGGCGGAAATCCTGCTTTCCGGATCCGTGCCGTGCTCGCCGCGCTCGCCTCACCCACCTGGGGCGTCTATTCCGGGTACGAGCTTGGGGAAAATGTCCCTGTCCGCCCGGGTAGTGAGGAATATCTAGATAGTGAGAAATATCAGTACAAACCGCGGGACTGGGTGGAGGCAGAGCGGGCAGGGTGGAGCCTGGCGCCGTTCATCACCCACCTGAATTTGTTCCGAAGAGCACATCCAGCGCTGCAGGAGTTGCGTAATCTACGGTTCCACCGGGTTGACCAACCGGACATGGTGTGCTTCTCCAAGCGCCTGCCGGGCGCCTATGACCCCGCCACACGACGGCACGGGCTGGGCGATGTCGTCCTGGCGGTTGTCAATCTCGACCCACACCACACCCACGAGGCGGCGGTCGAGCTGGACATGCCGGCCCTCGGTCTCGACTGGAATGCCGAGTTCGTCGTCGATGACGAACTGTCAGGCGAGTCGTACCGTTGGCGGCAGAACAACTACGTTCGCCTCGACCCCCACATCCAGCCAGCCCACATCTTCACCGTACGAGCCGCGCCACGGTAGAACACAGAATTCAGCGGGGAGTCTTCAACGTGTGTGAAAGCGCCTCCTTCATGAGCCCAAGGGAGTGCTCATGAGCTCCACACCCATTCCCAACCCCTTCGACGAGGAGAAGCCGCGCGACCCCTACTGGTACAAGCGCGCGGTCTTCTACGAGGTCCTGATCAGGGGCTTCGCCGATTCCAACGGCGACGGCACCGGTGACATCAAGGGCCTGATAAGCAAGCTCGACTATCTCCAGTGGCTCGGCGTGGACTGCCTGTGGCTGCTGCCGCTGTACGAGTCACCGCTGCGCGACGGCGGCTACGACATCGCCGACTTCATGAAGATCCTGCCGGAGTTCGGCGATCTCGGAGACTTCGTGAAGCTCGTCGACGAGGCCCACAAACGCGGCATGCGCGTCATCGCCGACCTGGTGATGAACCACACCAGCGACGCCCACCCCTGGTTCCAGGCCGCGCGCCATGATCCGGAGGGGCCGTTCGGCGACTTCTACGTCTGGTCGGACAACGACAGCAGCTATCCCGACGCCCGGATCATCTTCATCGACACCGAGACGTCCAACTGGACCTATGACCAGGTCCGCGGCCAGTACTACTGGCATCGCTTCTTCCACCACCAGCCGGACCTCAACTACGAGAACCCGGCCGTCCAGGACGCCATGCTGGAAGTGCTGCGCTTCTGGCTCGACCTGGGCATCGACGGGTTCCGCCTCGACGCCGTGCCGTACCTCTTCGAGGAGGAGGGCACCAACTGCGAGAACCTGCCGCGCACGCACGACTACCTCAAGCGGATCCGCAAGGAGGTCGACCGGCTCTACAACGACCGGGTGCTGCTCGCCGAGGCCAACCAGTGGCCCTCCGACGTGGTCGAGTACTTCGGCGACCCGGTGGGCGGGGGCGACGAGTGCCATATGGCGTTCCACTTCCCGCTGATGCCGCGCATCTTCATGGCCGTACGCAGGGAGTCGCGCTACCCCATTTCCGAAATCTTGGCCCAAACCCCGAAGATTCCGGAACATTGCCAGTGGGGGATCTTCCTCCGTAACCACGATGAGCTGACGCTCGAGATGGTCACGGACGAGGAACGCGACTACATGTACACCGAGTACGCCAAGGACCCGCGCATGCGGGCCAACGTCGGCATCCGGCGGCGCCTGGCGCCCCTGCTGGAGAACGACCGCAACCAGATCGAGCTGTTCACCGCGCTGCTCCTGTCACTGCCCGGCTCGCCGGTGCTCTACTACGGCGACGAGATCGGCATGGGCGACAACATCTGGCTCGGCGACCGCGACGGCGTACGCACGCCCATGCAGTGGGACCCCGACCGCAACGCCGGGTTCTCCGACTGCGATCCGGGGCGGCTCTACCTGCCGGTCATCATGGACCCGATCTACGGCTATCAGGGGCTCAACGTCGAGGCGCACCAGAAGAACGGCGGCTCGCTGCTCCACTGGACCAAGCGCATGATCGAGATCCGCAAGCGGCACCCCGTGTTCGGCCTGGGTGAGTTCACCGAGCTCAACTCCTCCAACCCGAGCGTGCTGGCGTTCGTCCGCGAGCTGGGCGACGACCGGATGTTGTGCGTCAACAACCTCTCGCGCTTCCCCCAGCCGGTCGAGCTTGACCTGCGCAGATTCGTCGGCGTCTCGCCCGTTGAGACGATGGGTGGAGTTCCATTCCCGGCAATTGGCGAACTTCCGTATCTTTTGACGCTTCCCGGGCATGGGTTCTATTGGTTCACACTCCCACCGGCCATCACCCAGGAGGAGTAAGACGTGCTTGACGAGCTCCTTGCCGCATGGATCAGTCGCCAACGATGGTTCGGCGGCAAGGGGCGCGCGATCGACTCCCTGTCGATCGAGTCGGACGTCGTGATCGACGCCGACGACCCCGGCCTCCGCCACCTGATCGTGTCCGTCTGGCAGGGAGCGTCGAGAGACCGCTACCAGATCCTGCTCGGGATGCGGACCGAGCTGCCCGACCGGCTGAAACACGCGCTGATCGGCACGCACGGCCCCTACGCCTTCGAAAACGGCCCCGACCATCCCGAATGGTACGTCTACGACGCCGTCCACGACCAAGCCCTGACCCACTGGGTCCTGGAGTGCATGGCCGAGGGCTGCGGCTGGGACACCGTCCGCTTCCGCCACCTGCCCGGCGTCACCATCGACACCTCACCGCGCAGCCTGGTGCTCGGCGCCGAGCAGTCCAACACCTCCCTGGTGTACGGGGACGCCTACATCTGCAAGTTCTTCCGCCGCCTGATCCCCGGTGTGAACCCGGAGCTGGAGATCGTCACCGCGCTGGACGCCCTGGAGTCCGCGCACATCGCCAAGCCGTACGGCTGGATCGAGACCGACCTCGACGGCACCGCCACGACGCTGGCCATCATGCAGGAATACCTGTCCACCGCCAACGACGGCTGGGACCTGGCCCTGGCCAGCGTGCGGGACCTGTACGGCTCGATGCCCGAGCTGTCGGCGGGCGAGGTCGGGGGCGACTTCGCCGCCGAGGCGCACCGGCTCGGCGTGGCCACCGCGCACGTCCATCACGAGCTGGCCACCGCCTTCCCCACCGACCTGATCGAGGTGCACGAGGTCAAGCGGATGGCCGAGGGCTTCCGGCGGCGGCTGGGCCGGGCCGTGGGTGAGGTGCCGGAGCTGCGCGAGCACGTCGACGCGCTGGAGGCCGCCTACCACGCGGTGGAGGACCTGACCGTCGAGGTGCCCGTACAGCGGGTGCACGGCGACTACCACCTGGGCCAGGTGATGCGCATCGCGACCGGCTGGGTGGTGCTCGACTTCGAGGGCGAGCCGGGCCAGCCCCTGGCCGAACGCCGGGCCCTGTCCTCCCCGCTGCGCGACGTGGCCGGGATGCTCCGCTCGTTCGACTACGCGGCCAGGCACCTGCTGGCCGACCACTCACAGCCCGAGACCCTGGAGGAGCGGGCCGCCGAGTGGGCCGACCGCAACAGGGCCGCCTTCCTGGAGGGCTACACCGAGGGCGGCGGCGTGATCACCCCGGCGGACGCGGCGCTGTTGCGCGCGTTCGAGCTGTCGAAGGCGGTGTACGAGGTGGTCTACGAGGCCCGTAACCGGCCCTCATGGATCGGCATCCCGCTGGCCGCCTTCCGCCGCTGACCTCTCGCTAACGCAGCTCTTCGATCAGGCTCGCCAGGCCCTCGGCGCCATGGCCGGCCGCCACCCGCCGGTCGAGGACGTCCCCCATGGGTAGCAGCAGGTCCGGCTTCACCCCCTGCTCCTCGAAGGCGCGGACCAGGTTGACCATGCCCACCCGGTTGACCTCCAGGTTGGAGACGTCGGTCGCGTACTCGCCCGCCTCGATGGCCGCCGCCAACTCGGGCGTCCGACCGGCCATCGCGTTCATCCACGGCAGCAGCAGCTCCGTGGTGAACTCCGCCAGCGGCCGCTTCTCCGAGGCGATCAGCGCCGCCGCCTCCAGGAATCCGGCGAACTGGCCGTACATGCCGGTGAGCATGGCCAGGTCGTACAGCGGCGCCAGCCCCGCGTCCGTCCCCAGGTAGCGGGACCCGGCCAGCGCGCTCAACGCCTCCTCGTAGCGCTCGAAGGCGGCCGGCGAGCCGCTGTAGAGGATCAGCGCGCCGGGCGTGCCGATCATCTGGGGGACGGCCATGATGCCGCCGTCCAGGTAGTCGCCGCCGCGCGCGGCTACCCAATCCGCCATGTCGCGGGCCTCCGCGGGCCTGCCGTTGGTGAGGTTCAGCAGGACCCGGTCGTCCAGCTGCACCAAGCCGAGGAGCTCCCGCACGGCCGCGTAGTCGAGCACGCAGACGATCACCAGCGGGCTGGCCGCGACCGCCTCCGCCGCGGTCGCCACGGCGGTGGCGCCCAGGCCGTCAGCCTTGCCTTCCGTACGGTTCCACACGGTGACGCTATGACCGGCCCCGACGAGGGTCCGGGCCAGAGCCTGGCCCATGAGGCCCAGGCCGAGGATAGAGATACGCATGCTGAGCAGTCCTTTCCGTTGACGGCCTCCACATTGCTGGCCGGGGGTTATGGTCGGGTTCGGAGTTTGTTATGGGGGGCTGATGAGATTCGGGGTGTTGGGCCCCCTGTCGGTGTGGACGCCGGACGGGCAGCCGGTCCAGGTGCCCGAGGCCAAGGTCCGCGCGTTGCTCGCCGATCTGCTGGCGCACCGGGGCCGGCCGGTCTCCACCGACCGGCTCATCGAGGACCTGTGGGGCGACCGCCCGCCCGCCGACGCGCCCGCCGCGCTCCGCGTCAAGGTCTCCCAACTGCGCCGTGCGCTCGGCGACCGCGCGCTGGTGGCCTTCCGGCCGCCGGGGTACCTGCTCGCGGTGGCCGCGGAGGAAGTGGACGCGGGCCTGTTCGAGTCCCTGCTCGCCCGTGCCGGGCGGAGTGACGACGCGCGGGTACGGCAGGCGCTGCTCACCGAGGCACTCGGCCTGTGGCGGGGGGCTCCGTACGCCGAGTTCGGCGACTTCGCCAGGGCGGCCGTCGACCGACTGGAGGAGCAACGGCTGGTGGCGCTGGAGGAGCTGGCCGAGACGCGCCTGGAGCTTGGGGACCACGGGGCGCTGGCGGCCGAACTGGCCGAGCTGGTGACCGCGCACCCGCTGCGGGAGCGGCTGCGGGCCGCACACCTGCGGGCGCTGTACAGGGCGGGGCGGCAGAGCGAGGCGCTGGCCGGTTATGCGCGGCTGCGCGAGCTGCTGGCGGAGGAGCTGGGCATCGACCCGGCGCCCGAGCTGACGGCACTGCACGCCGCGATCCTCCGCCAGGACCCGACCCTCGACCCACCCGCGCGGCCCGTGAACCCCACTCACGCCCATCCGCCCGCACCACCTGTGGACCCGCCACACCCCCATACGCCCGCACCACCAGTGGACCCGCCACACCCCCATACGCCCGCACCACCACCCCGCTCCGGCTCGCCCGCGTCCCTTGGCGGGCCGCAGGATGCCGGTAGGCCCGGAGCGCTCACCGGGCCGCAGGACTCCGGTCCGGCCGGAGCGCCCACCGGGCCGCCCGCGACGAATCTGCCCGCGCCCCTGACCGAGCTGATCGGCCGGGACGCGGAGGTGGCCGAGGTGCGGGCGCTGCTGCGGGCCGGGCGGCTCGTCACGCTGACCGGGCCGGGCGGGGTCGGTAAGACCCGGCTCGCCCTGGAGGCGGCGGCCGAGCCCGGCAGACCGTTTCCCGGCGGGGTTTGGCTGGTCGAGCTGGCCTCGGCCGCATCCTCCGCATCGCCGACATCGCCCACCTCACCCACCCAGGGCGTGGTGGCCGAGGTGGTGGCGACGGTGCTGGGGGTCAGGGATGATGCGCCCGGGTCCGTGGTCGACCGGCTCGCCGCCGCGCTGCGTACCAGCGCGACCCTGCTCGTCCTCGACAACTGCGAGCACGTGGTCGAACAGGTCGCCGAGCTGGCCGAGCGGCTGCTGCGGGCCGCGCCCGAGCTGCGCGTGCTGGCGACCAGCCAGGAGTCGCTGCGCGTCCCCGGCGAGGTCCTGTGGAGCGTGCCGCCACTCGGGCCGGAGGCCGCCGCGCGGCTGCTCGCCGCCAGGGCGGGCATCGGGCCGGACGACGACGGTATGGCGGAGATCTGCGCGCGGCTCGACGGGATCCCGCTGGCGCTGGAGCTGGCCGCCACCCGGCTGCGGGCGCTCACTCCGCGCCAGCTCACCGCCCGACTCGACGACCGGTTCCGGGTGCTCGCCACGGGGCAGCGGGGCGCTCCCGCTCGGCAGCGGACGCTGCGGGCGATGATCGACTGGAGCTGGGAGCTGCTGACCGACGCCGAGCGGGTCGTGCTGCGCCGCCTGGCCGTACACGCCGACGGCTGCACGCTCGAAGCCGCCGAGGCGATCTGCGCCGAACCGGGCCTGGACGTGCTCGACCTGCTGGCCAGGCTGGTGGACAGGTCGCTGGTCGTACGGACTTCCGGCGGCAGGTACCGGCTGCTGGAGTCGGTGGCCGCGTACTGCCTGGAACGGCTGTCCGAAGCGGGCGAGACGGAGGCGGTCCGGCTGCGGCACGCCCACCACCACGCCGACCTCGCCGAACGCGCCGAGCCGGGCCTGCGCGGACCCGAGCAGCGGCACTGGCTGGCGCTGCTCGACGCCGACGCGGCCAACCTGCGCGCCGCGATCGATACCTCGCTCCGGCGCGGCTCAACGGACATGGCGGTCCGGCTGGTGAACGCGCTGGCCTGGTACTGGGTGCTGCGCGGCAGGCTCGGCGAAGGGCAGCGAACCCTGGAGGCGGTGCTGGCCGTCGCCGACGACGGGCAGGCCCGTGTCTGGCTGGCCGGGCTGCGGATGCTGTCCGGGCAGGGGCGGCCCTCCGGCGTGGAGCGGTTGCCCGCCGGAATCGCGGATCCGGTGCGCCGGGCCAGGGGGCGGTGGTTCCTGGCCTTCACGCTGTACGGCTATGACGACCCGGTGGCCACCGACGCGTTGCTGGACGACGCGCTGGAGTCCTTCCTCGCCCTGGACGACCGATGGGGCACGGCGGCGGCGCTGAGCCTGCGGGCCAGGCGAGCGCTGCTGCACGGCGATCTGGCGGCGCTGCGGAAGGACGGGGAGCGAGGGCTGGAGCTGTTCCGGGAGGTGGGCGACCGGTGGGGTGAGCTGCGGGCCGCCGAGAACCTTGGCACGCTGGCCGAGATCACCGGCGACTACGTGCGGGCCGCCGACCTGCGGCGCGACGGGCTGCGCGGCGCCGAGGAGCTCGGGCTGCAGAGCGAGATGTCCGGCGCGCTGTCCAGGCTGGGCCGGGTGGCGCTGCTGACCGGGGACCTCGACGGGGCGCGGGAGCTGCACGAGCGGGCCCGGCGGCTGGCCGTCGCGCGATCGGATGTGCCGTTGGAGGAGTTCGCCGAGGTCGGGCTGGCGTTGGTCGCCCGGCGGCAGGGGCGGCTCGATGAGGCCGAACGGCTGCTGCGCCGCTGGTTGCGCTGGGTACGTGAGGTGGCCGGCGAGCCGGGAGCGGCGCTGATCCTGGCCGAGCTGGGGTTCGTCGCCGAGCAGCGCGGGGACGCGGTGGCCGCGCTGGAGTGGCAGCGGGAAGGGCTGGCGGTGGCGCGGCGGGTGGGCGATCCGCGCGCGATCGCGCTCGCCCTGGAGGGCCTGGCGGGCGCTCGCGCGCTCGGTGGCCATCACGAAGAGGCGGCCGAGCTGCTGGACACGGCCGGCACGCTCAGGGCGTCGGTGGGCGCCCCGCTGCCCGAGGCGGAACGCGGCGATGTCGACCGAATCGCGGCCTCGGTGCGGATGGCGCTTGACGGGTGGCGGGCCGGCGTGACCGACCGCGCCTGACACCAGCGACGGATCACCGTGCCGACCGCGCCCAACACTGGCGGCCGGTCACCGCGCCGCCCCCTCCTGGCGTCGGCGCCGGTCGGAGATACCACCCCCGCAGATCACCCAGAACCCATCCCAAAGCGGGCATTTGCTCCCGTCGCTGGCTCGCGATAAACCCAAGATTTCGCACTTTCGGTGATTGTCTGCGTGAATGCGGGCAGTGCCTGGGTTGTAGGTCTGACGTAGGGCAGGGTGGGAGCATGCCGATGAGGACAGAGCTCGACCGACTCGCGGGCGGAGCACACCACGATCCGCATTCCGTGCTGGGAGCACATCCCGTCGAGGGCGGTGTCACCTTCCGTACGCTGCGCCCGCTGGCCGAACGGGTCCGCGTGGTGCTGGACGACGGGACGGCCCACGATCTCAAGCACCAGGCCCACGGGGTCTTCGAGGCCACGGTCAAGGGGCTCGACAAGGTGCCCTCCTACTCCTTCAGCGTCCAGTACGCCGGCGCCGAGCCGTACCAGGCCCGTGATCCCTACCGCCACTGGCCCACGCTGGGCGAGGTGGACCTGCACCTCATCGGCGAGGGACGCCACGAGCGGCTGTGGGAGGTGCTCGGCGCGCGGGTGATGCGGCACGAGGACGTCGACGGCACCGCGTTCGCCGTCTGGGCGCCGAACGCGCGTGGCGTCCGGGTCGTCGGCGACTTCAACCACTGGGACGGCACCGCCTACCCGATGCGCTCGCTGGGCCGCTCGGGCGTGTGGGAGCTGTTCATCCCCGAACTCGGGCGGGGCGAGCGGTACAAGTTCCACATTCTGGGCGCCGACGGCGTGTGGCGGGACAAGGCCGACCCGATGGCCAGGCGGACCGAGGTGCCGCCGCAGACCGCCTCCGTGGTCGAGCAGTCCGCCTACACCTGGGAAGACGACTCCTGGATGGCCGAGCGCGCCGAGAAGAACGCGCAGCGGGGCCCGGCGAGCGTCTACGAGGTGCACCTGGGGTCGTGGCGGCCCGGTCTGTCCTATCTGGAGCTGGCCGAGCAGCTCGTCGACTACGTCCAGGACATGGGCTTCACGCATGTGGAGCTGCTGCCGGTGGCCGAGCACCCCTTCGGCGGGTCGTGGGGCTACCAGGTGACCTCCTACTACGCGCCGACGGCCCGGTTCGGGACGCCCGACGAGTTCAGGCACGTCGTGGACCGGATGCACCAGGCCGGGATCGGGGTGCTGCTCGACTGGGTGCCCGCGCACTTCCCGATGGACGACTGGGCGCTGGCGCGCTTCGACGGCACGCCGCTGTACGAGCACGCCGACCCCGCCCGTGGCGAGCACCCTGACTGGGGGACCTACGTCTTCGACTTCGGCCGCCGGGAGGTGCGCAACTTCCTGGTCGCCAACGCGCTCTACTGGATGAAGGAGTTCCACATCGACGGGCTCCGGGTCGACGCGGTCGCCTCGATGCTCTATCTCGACTACTCGCGGCGCGAGGGTGAGTGGACGCCGAACATCTACGGCGGCCGGGAGAACCTCGACGCGGTGGAGTTCCTCAAGGAGATGAACTCCGTCTGCTACCGGGAGGCCCCGGGCATCACGACCGTGGCGGAGGAATCGACGGCGTGGCCGGGTGTGTCGCGGCCGGTGCACCTGGGCGGGCTCGGGTTCGGCTTCAAGTGGAACATGGGCTGGATGCACGACACGCTCAGCTATCTACGACATGAGCCGATATTTCGGCAGTACCACCACCATCAGATGACTTTTTCGCTCATGTACGCCTACTCCGAGAACTTCGTGCTGCCGCTCTCCCACGACGAGGTCGTGCACGGGAAGGGCTCGTTGCTGGGGAAGATGCCGGGCGACGAATGGCAGCGGTTCGCCCAGCTCAGGGCCCTGCTGGCGTTCATGTGGGCGCATCCGGGCAAGCAGCTGCTGTTCATGGGCGGCGAGTTCGGCCAGGGCTCGGAGTGGTCGGAGGAGCGCGGGCTCGACTGGTGGGTGCTGGAGTTCGACGGGCACGCCGGCGTACAACGGCTGGTGCGCGACCTCAACCGGCTCTACCGCGAGACCCCGGCCCTGTGGGAGCAGGACGCGACGCCCGAGGGCTTCCGCTGGATCGACGCCGACGACGCCCGGGGTAACACCTTCTCGTTCGTCCGCTACGCGGCCGACGGGTCGGCGGTGGCGTGCGTGGCCAACTTCAGCGGCGGGCCGTACGAGAACTACCGGCTCGGCCTGCCGTACGGCGGGCAGTGGACGGAGATCGTCAACACCGACGCCTACGACTACTGGGGCAGCGGGGTCGGCAACATGGGCGAGGTCCAGGCCGTCGAGGAGCCCTGGCATGGCCTGCCGCACTCCGCCACGCTGCGGGTTCCGCCGCTGGGCGCCGTGTGGCTGCGTCACGACGCGCTGGGAAGTGAGTGAGAGTTCGCTGAGAGGGGCCCTCCACCCCTGTGCGCGCCGGATAAATCCCCTTAAACTCCGGGATCGTGCGACTTCGCTCCTTGATCGTGTGCGCGATCCTGCTGGCCTTAGTGCCGGCCACTCCGGCCTTCGCCGACGACCCCACGTCTACCCCGACACCCTCGCCGAGCGCGACCCAGGAGAAGCTCGAAGACGGCCTGGCGCTCACCGGCGGTACCGTACGCGCCATCGTCGAGCTGATCGACCCGGCGCAGAACGCGCCCGTGGCCAAGCAGGCGGCGGCCGACAGCGTGGACGTCGTGCTGCGGCCGGAGAGCCAGCCGTTCATGGTGGTCCAGGGCACCGCCGAGGAGCTGGCCGCGCTCGCCGCGGACTCGCGCGTCACCTCGATCCACCGCGATCGCGCCTATCCCCCGACGGCGGCGAACAACCTCACCCAGATCGGCGCCGACCAGGCGCACGCCCAGGGCTTCGTCGGCACCGGCCAGGCGGTGGCCGTGCTCGACACCGGCATCGACGAGGACCACCCGAACTTCGGCAACCGGATCGTGGACGAGGCGTGCTTCTCCGCGGTGGACGAGGGCGTGGAGTCACTGTGCCCGAACGGCCAGACCACGCAGACCGGCAAGGGCGCGGCCAACGCCATGACGGCCAGGTGCCTGGCCGACAACGGAGAGAACCTGTGTGACCACGGCTCCCACGTCGCGGGCATCGCGGCCGGCAACGGCGGCGTCGCGCCCGGCGCGGGGATCGTCGCGGTGCAGGTGTTCAGCCGGGTCAACGACGAGTCGGTATGCGGCGAGGCATCGTGCCTGCTGGCGTACGAGTCGTCGCTGCGGCTGGCCCTGGACTACGTGCTCGCCTCGACGCAGCCGATCGCCGCGGTGAACCTGAGCCTGGGCGGCATGCCGTCCGAGGGCTCCTGCGACGACAGCGAGGAGGGCACGGTCTTCAAGCCGAAGATCGACGCCCTGCTGGCCAAGGGCGTCGCGACCGTGGTCGCCGCCGGTAACGAGTACTTCGAGGGGACCTCGTTCCCCGCCTGCATCACCTCCACGGTGGCCGTGGGCGCCAACGACGACAGCGACGCGATCGCCGACTTCTCCAACCGGGGCGCCGGGGTGGACCTGTTCGCGCCGGGTGTGGACATCGACTCGTCGGTGCCCGACAACCAGAGCGCCGTCTACAGCGGCACCTCGATGGCGACTCCGCACGTGGCGGGCGCGCTGGCGCTGCTGAAGGCGCAGTCCCCGCAGTCCCCGATGACCGAGCTGATCGACAAGCTCAAGTCGACCGGCCGCCCGTACGTCTATCAGGTCACCGACGGCACCCAGGTCACCACGCCGCGCCTGGACGTGCTCGCCGCGCTGACCGGCAGCGCGCCGCAGCCGCCCATCACCCAGACCCCGGCGCCGGCCCCCGACGACCCCGACCCGTCCGACCCGGACCCCGAGCCCGACCCGTCGGACAGCAGCGGCCCCACGCCGACGCCCGAGCCGTCGGAGTCGAGCTCGACGCCGGTCCCGCTGCCGACTCTCACCGTGACCGTGACCGTGACGGTCACCCCCAAGGCCCCCGCCACGGTGTGTACGCGCGGTACGACCGGCACCCGCCTGACGGCCAAGAAATGGGCCGTGGAGCTGCACCGGAGCACCGGCAAGCTGCCCGACGCCACGCTCACCTGCTACCTGAGCCTGGTGCAGAAGGCCAGCACGGTCTTCCCCGAGCTGACCAAGGCGTCATCCCTGGGCACCGCGTACCGCGTACTGAAGGCGAAGAAGACCAACCTGGAGAAACTGGACGCCGCCCTGCTGACGGGCTGGCTGAACTGGGCCCACGGAACCAACGGGACAACAACCTTGAAGTCCGCCGAAAAGGTGCGACTCACCACTAAGGCCACAAGTGCCGCGCTGAAGAAGGCGGCGAAGAGCGTACTGCCGAAGTAGCGGCAAAGGTTTCTCTGGCATAGATGCGTCACTTGGGAAACAGCGACATCACCCTTCTCGCGGGTGGGGACTGTGCAGGCAATATGCCTTTCCCCACCACGGAGGAACCAGTGAAGCTACGACCGCTGCTGACCGGCATGGTCGCGCTCGCCACGGTCTCGGCCGCGCTCGTCGCGGCCCCGGCCGGCAGCGCGGACAGCCGCGCCGGCGGCCCGCTCATCAGCCCGGCGCTCATCGCTGAGATGCAGCGGACGCAGCGCGTCCGCTCGATCGTCGAGCTCCATCCGGGCCAGGACGGCGAAGCCGTCGCCAGGGACATCATGGCGGCCTCCTCGGCCGCGCGGATCGTCGAGACGGCGAAGTCGCCGAACTTCTTCGTGGCCGAACTCGACGACGCGTGCCTGGACGCGCTCAGGGACGACCTCCGCGTCAAGTCCGTCTATCAGGACGAGCTGAGCTCGGCCTTCATGGACGACAACTCCAAACTCCTGGACGTGAGCACCAAGGTGATCGGCTCCGATCGGGCCAACGCGGCGGGCTGGACCGGCAAGGGCGCCACGGTCGCCATCCTCGACACCGGCATCGACGAGGACCATCCGTTCTTCGCCGGCCGGATAACGGACGAAGCCTGCTTCTCCTCCGCGTACCCGAGCGTCGAGGCCGTCTCGCTCTGCCCGAACGGGCAGCCCAGCCAGACCGGCCTCGGCGCGGCGAACGCCAAGACCCCGCTGTGCATCGCGAACGGTGTCAACCAATGCCGCCACGGCTCGCACGTGGCGGGCATAGCGGCGGGCGCGATGGTGCGGGGCGCTCCGTCCAACGGCGTGGCCCCGGCCGCGGCCATCCTGCCCATCCAGGTCTTCACCCGCATCAACAGCGCCACGGCCTGCGGCGCGGCGGGAGCCCCGGCGACCCCGTGCTTCCTGAGCTACACCTCCGACCAGAAGCTCGCGCTGGAGTACGTCGCGAAGGCGGCGAAGGCCCGGCACATCGCCGCGGTGAACATGAGCCTCGGCGGCGGCCGCATGTGGACCGAGCCGTGCGACAACGACCCGCGGGCCGGCGCGCACAAGGCGCAGTTCGACGCCCTGCGGTCGCTCGGCGTGGCGCCCGTGGTCGCGGCGGGCAACTCCGGCAACGACGGCGTCGCCTCTCCGGCCTGCGTCTCCAGTGCCATCGCGGTGGGCGCCACGGACGACAGTGACCAGATCGCCTCGTTCTCCAACCGCGGCGCGATGCTGGACGTGTTCGCGCCCGGCGTCAAGATCAACTCGTCGGTGCCCGGTGGCACCTTCGCGGAGCTGAGCGGCACCTCGATGGCCGCGCCGCACGTGACCGGCGGGTTCGCGGTGATGAGGCAGGCCTTTCCCGGCCTGAGCGTCGCCCAGGTCATGGCGAAGCTGCAGAACACCGGCATGGACATCTCCTACAGCAGCGAGTTCACCGAGGTGAGCACCGAACGGATCAACCTCGCCAGGGCGATCCTGCCGAGCCAGTCCGCCCTCTAAACCCTCGCCCGGCCTGCCGTCCGGCCCCCGGCAGGAGCTTGGTCAACCCATGACCGACTCCTGCCGTTTAGGGTGGCTTTTATGGACGCAGGCAAGGCGATCTTGGATACCGTTGACAGGTTTCGCCAGCGGCGCACCGCTCCGCTGGTACTCGAGCTCGATCTGACCGAAGGGCTCACCGAAGGGCCACCGGCGGACCCGCTCTCCGCTGTGCTGTCCATGCGCAAGACGCGGCTGGCCGATGTGCTCTCGGGCCTCAAGCGGGCCAGGCAGGACTCCCGGGTCAAGGCACTGATCGTGAAGATGGGCGGCAACCCGCTCGGTCTGGCGATGGTGCAGGAGCTGCGCCAGGCGGTGACCCACTTCCGGGACTCGGGCAAGCTGACGGTCGCCTTCGCCGAGACGTTCGGCGAGTTCGGCAACGCCACCGTGCCCTACTACCTGGCCACCGCGTTCGAGCGGATCTACCTGCAGCCGAGCGGCGACGTGGGGCTGACGGGCGTGGCGCTGGAGCAGCGGTTCGTCAAGGGCACGCTGGCCAAGCTGGGCGTCGACTACGAGATCGGCCAGCGGCACGAGTACAAGACCGCGGCCAACATGTTCACCCAGGACCACATGACCGAGCCGCACCGCGAGTCGATGACCCGCATCGTCGAGTCGGTCATCGAGCAGGTCGGCGCGGGCATCGCCGAGGGCCGCCGGCTCGACCCGGCCAAGGTGCGCGAGCTGATCGACCAGGGGCCCTTCATCGGCGCCGAGGCGCTGGAGGCCGGCCTGGTCGACGGGCTGGCCTATCGCGACGAGGTCTACGACGAGGTCAAGCGGGCCGCGGGCGGTGAACCGCATCTGCAGTACGTCTCCCGCTACGCCAAGGCCGCGGCCGTACGCAAGCTGCCGCACCCGACGGCCGACGGCATCGCGCTCGTCCACGGCAACGGGCAGATCAGGTCCGGCCGCAGCGGACGCAGCCCGCTCGGCGGCGGCGGCGCGATGGGCTCCGACACGGTGAGCGCCGCGCTGCGGGCCGCCCGGCGCGACGAGCACGTCAAGGCGATCGTGTTCCGGGTGGACAGCCCCGGCGGCTCGTACGTCGCCTCGGACACGGTCTGGCGTGAGGTCGTGCTGGCCCGCAAGGTCAAGCCGGTGATCGTGTCGATGGGCGACGTGGCCGCCTCCGGCGGCTACTTCGTCTCGATGGCCGCCGACGTGATCGTCGCCCAGCCCGGCACGCTGACCGGCTCCATCGGCGTGTTCGCCGGCAAGCCGGTGATGCGGGAGCTGCTGGAGAAGGTCGGCGTCAACTCCGAGCTGGTGGCCGGGGGCGCCAACGCGGGCATGTTCTCCGCGACGCGCGCCTTCTCCCCCGAGCAGTGGGAGCGGGTCAACGCCTGGCTCGACCGTATCTACGATGACTTCGTGGGCAAGGTCGCCGAGGGTCGCGGCCTGACCCGGGAGCGCGCCCACGAGCTGGCCCGCGGCCGCGTCTGGACCGGCTCCGACGCCCGATCCTGTGGCCTGGTCGACGAGCTGGGCGGCCTCGAGGACGCGCTCGGCATGGCCAGGAAGCGCGCGGGCCTGGGCACGGAGGCGCCCGTGCGGGTCTATCCGCGGCTCAACCCGCTGGAGCGGCTGCTGGGGCCGGAGTCGAGCGAGGACAAGGCCGCCGCGCTGGCCCGGGTCCGCCTGGAAGCCTGGGGGCCGCTCGCCCGGCTCTCCGCCGAGCTGGGCCTCCCTGCCGCCGGACCGCTGACCCTCCCGAGCTGGTACGCGATCCGCTGAGACCGTCGTACGTGATGTGCGGTTGGCGCTTCCGTACGTAAGCGCCTTCCGTACGTAGGCGCCTTTCGTACGCCCAGCCGTCAGGAGCCGCCCATCGGGCGGTAGCGGGCGCGGAGCCGTACCAGCGGCTGGAGCGAGGGCGTGACATACGGCACCGCGAGCACACGCGCGATGAACAGCGTGTGATCCCCGGCGGGAACCACCTGGGTGGTCTCCGCCTCCAGGGCCGCGACGCCGCCCTCGACGACGAGCGCGTCCGAGTGGGTGCCACGGTGGTGCGCGATGCCCGCGACCAGGTGGCGGGCGCTGGGCCGCCCGGCAGTGGCGAAGCGGCTGGCGATCGCGGCCTGGCCGGCCGACAGGAGCGAGGCCGCCCAGCGGTCCTGGCGCAGCAGCACCTCGCAGAGGTAGCCGCCGCTGCCCAGGCTCACCAGGATCAGCGGCGGCTCCAGCGAGACCGACATCAGCGCGGAGACCGTGGTGCCCAGGTCGTCGCGGCCGTCGCGTACGGTCACCACCGCCACGCCCGCCGCGAGCTGCGCCATCGCCTCGGTGAACTCGCTCACGACGAGAGCCCCCGGAGTGCGGGGACCCTCGCCGGGCGGGTCAGCCGAGACCGTTGGAGGTCAGCCATTCCTTGGCCACCGTGGCGGGCTCGTCCTTGTTGACGGCGATCTTCTGCATCATGTCGAGCAGCGACTGCGTGGTGAGCTTGGCCGAGATCGCGTTGAGCGTGGTCTTGACCGTGTCGTTCACGGCCGCCTTGTTGACCAGCGGCGTCACGTTCTGGGCGGCGAAGAGGTTCTTCGTGTCCTGGAGCGAGACGAGGTTGTTGGCGGCGATCTTCGGGTCGGTGCTGAACACGTTGCCGACCTGGACCGTGCCGTCCTTGATGGCGTCGGCGGTCGTCGCGCCGGTGGCCTTCCAGTCCTTGAACTCGATCCCGTAGACCGACTTGAGCTCCGCCTCCCAGCGCTTCTTGAACTCGGCCGGAGCTCCGATGACCATGGTCTTGGACACCTTGGCCAGGTCGTCCATGGTGTTGAGCGACTGCTTGGCCTGCGTGTCCTTGCTGATCGTCAGGGTGTCCTTGTCCTCGGCGGGAGAGGAGTCGAGGACTTCGAGCTCGGGCGGCAGCTTCTCTTTCAGCCCGGCGTTGACCTCGTCGGTGGTCTTCGCCTTGGTCTCCTTGTCGACGAAGGCCAGCAAGTTGCCGTTGTACTCGGGCACGACGGTCAGCCCGCCGCTCTTGACCTGGTCGTAGATGACCTCGCGGGTGCCGATGTTGGGCTTCTCCTCCACCTGCACGCCCTTGGACTGGAGCGCCTGGGCGTAGATCGAGGCCAGCAGGGTGTTCTCATCGAAGTTGGCGGAGCCGATGATGACCTTGCCACCACCACTCGCGGAGGCCGAGCCGCTGGGCGCGGCGCTCGTGGTGTCGAGCGGGTTACCTCCACCACTGCCGCCACCCCCACAAGCGGCCAACGCGAGCGATGCCGTCAGCAGCACCGCCGCGGTGCCGAACATGCGTTTCATCGTTATTTCCTTCCTTAGCGGCAGGCATTGGAGAGATTAGCGGACCTTGACCCGCTGACTCACCCCTGGGGAGACCGTCACCCTCCGGACGAGGGTGAACAGCACCTGCACGACGAGCGCGAACAACACAATCAGTACTGAACCCCCGACGACACTGGCGTAATCCTGAGTCGAGAAGCCGTCGATGACGAATCGCCCCAGCCCGCCCAATCCGGTGTAGGCCGCGATCGTGGTGGTGGCGACCACCTGAATGGCCGACAGCCGGAGCCCCAGGAGGATCAGCGGCAGCGCCACGGGCACCAGCACCCGCCCGAGCACCTGCCCGCTCCGCAGGCCCATGCCATAGGCGGCGTCACGCAACTCCGGGTCCACGCCCCTGATGCCCTCGAAGGTGTTGACCAGGATCGGCGGTATGGCCAGGAGCACGAGCGGAATGATCACCGGCAGGATGGACGCGGTGCCCAGCAGCAGCACGAACAGCACCAGCAGCCCCAGCGTCGGCAGCGCCCTGGCCAGGTTGGCCGTGACCACCACGCCGATCCCGCCCTTGCCGGTGTGCCCGATGAGCAGGCCGAGCGGGATCGCGATCAGCACGGCCAGGGCCAGCGCCATGACCGAGAACTCCAGGTGTTCGAGCAGCCGCGCGGGGATGCCCGCCGGGCCCGACCAGTTGTCGGCCTTGCCGAAGAACTCCAGCAGCCAGTTCACGCGGACCTCCTAGCCCGGACCCAGGGCGTGAGCAGCCGCTGGGCGAGCACCAGGAGGCCGTCGGCGATGAGGGCCAGCAGCACGATCAGCACGATGCCGACCAGCGCGGGCGGCACGAACGGGTTCTGGTAGGCCCTGGTGAACAGCATGCCCAGACCGCCCTGCCCGATCAGCGCGCCGACGCTCACGAGGCTGATGCTGGAGACGGCGACCACCCGGAGTCCGGCGATCACGACGGGCGTGGCGATCGGCAGCTCCACCTGCACCAGGCGGCGCAGCGGCGTGAACCCCATCGCGACGGCCGACTGCCGCACGTGCTCGGGCACCGCGCCGAGCCCGTCGACGACCGACGGGATGAGCACGGCGCAGGCGTAGAAGGTCAGCGGCACGATCACGGTCGTCTTCGACAGGCCGGTGAACTGGATGAGCAGCATGAAGACCGGCAGCGACGGCAGCGCGTAGATGATGTTGAACACGCCCGTGGTCGGCTGGTACAGCCAGCGCCAGCGCACGCTGGCCAGCCCCAGCGGCAGCGCCACGATCAGCGCGACGACGATCGGCACCAGCGACATGATCAGGTGGTCGCCGAGCAGGTTCTTGATGCTGTCGACCCGTCCGGTGTCCCAGTTGCGCGCGATCCACTCCCATATGGAGGGAGGTCCATCGGCCATCGCCCATAGGGAGGGAGGTCCGTCAGCCATCGCCCACATGGAAGGCGGTCCGTCAGCCATCGGCCGCCTCCGCCAGTGCCTCGTCGAGCGCCTCCCGGGTGGCGGCGCCGACGACCTTGCCGTCCCCGTCGACGGCCACCGCGCAGCCCGACGGCGACAGCAGCGCCGCGTCGAGGGCCGAGCGCATCGAGTCGCGGCCGAGCACGAACGTCCCGTACGGCTCCAGCTCGGCGGGCCGCTCACGCGAGATCCAGCCGACCGGCCGGTCGTCCCCGGTGACGACGAGCAGCCACGGCTCGTCCGTCGGCCCCTCGAAGCCCTCGGGCACGGTCAGGTCGTCGCGCAGGCGCAGGCCCTCCGTCGAGATGAACTGCAGGCGCCTGATGCCCCGGTCATGACCGAGGAACTCGCGGACGAAGTCATCGGCCGGCTCCGACAGCAGCGTCTTGGGGTCGGCCAGCTGCGCCAGCTTGCCGCCCACCCGCAGGACGGCCACCCGGTCGCCGAGCTTGATGGCCTCGTCGATGTCGTGGGTGACGAAGACGATGGTCTTGTTCAGCTCCGCCTGCAGCCTGAGCAGCTCTTCCTGCAGGCTGGTGCGGACGATCGGGTCGACCGCGCTGAACGGCTCGTCCATGAGCAGCACCGGCGGGTCCGCCGCGAGCGCCCTGGCCACACCGACCCGCTGCTGCTGCCCGCCGGACAGCTGGAACGGGTAACGCTCGCCCATGGCCGAGTCGAGCCCCACACGTTCGAGCAGCTCCATGGCGCGGTCACGGGCCTTCTTGCGGTCCCAGCCGAGCAAATAGGGGACGGTGGCGATGTTGTCAACGATCTTCCGGTGCGGGAAGAGCCCGGCCTGCTGGATGACATAGCCAATGCCGCGCCGCAACGTCGGCGGATCGATGCCCTGCACGGGCTCACCGTCAAGGAGGATCCGCCCCTCTGAGGCGTCGATCATCCGGTTGATCATTCGGAGGGACGTCGTCTTCCCGCAACCGGAGGGGCCGACGAACACGGTGATCTCACCTGTCGGCGCCTCAAGGCTCAGGTGATCGACTGCGACCGTGCCGTCCGGATAGCGTTTGGTGACGTCGTCAAATGTGATCACGCGCGACCTCTCGCGTTCGTGGCGGGGGCCGCAGCCCCCCTGCTACGGCCGCCGCATGATCTCTCAGGACGACCAGACTACGGCGATCCAGCGCACTCTGTCCCCTCGGGCCTCTCTGAAACGCTTCAGCTAGCTGCAAGTTTCATACGAAATGCCGTTCTGATAGTGCGCGGCACCTGGGTAAGTTGGCATGATTAACACCACGAACTCAGACGCCGCACCCCCCACCTCAAGCGTCCGTATTTCAGCAAGAGGATCCGGCCCCGTGACAGACTTGCTCACCGATCACCCCTCCCGGGCCGAACTGATCGCGGAGCTCTACGACCGTTACGCCGCCGGGCTGTTCGCGTACTGCGCTGACCAGCTCGGAGACCACGGTTCCGCCGCCGACGCCCTGGTGTCCGTCCTCGGCTCCGCCGCCGACGCCTGGGCGTCCGCCCGCGTCGGCGGGCAGGCGGCGCCGCCTGCCCGCGCCGCCCTGTTCGCGTTCGCCCGCCGCGAGATCCAGCGCCGCGACGTCGTCTACGCGCCGCCGGTGGTCGACCCGCTGATCGACCCGGCGTCCGCGCTGGTGGAGCGGGTCCTGCGGGAGTTGCGCCCGCACCAGCGCGAGGTGCTCGTGCTGTGCGAGGTGTGCGGGCTGGACCGCGCCGAGCTGGCCTGGGTGCTCGACGTGGCGCCGGACACGGCGGACGAGCTGGCCACCAGCGCCACGCACCGCTACCGGCAGGCGCTCGACACCACCCTGGCCTGCACGGAAACCCGCGTGACCAAGCCGGTGGCCGACGTCTACGGGGCGCTTGGTGTGGCGCCGTTGCGTGACGTACTGGGGCGGTTGCCCTGGCCACCGCCGCCCGCGTCTCTCCACTCGCACCTCGCTCCTCAGATCCCGCCCGGTCGTACGGCGGCGCCGATGTTCGTCAAGCCGCTCTGGCCGGGCCCGCCCACGTGGCCGCAGCCGTTGGCTGTGGCGGACGCGGCGACCAGCACCGGGATCTTCCCGACGGAACTGCTGACCCCGCCGTCGCCGTCCCGAGTGCCGGAGCACGAGGCACCCACGGCACCGATGCCCAAACTCCGCGACCCGTTCGGACCCGGCCCGGCCCTTGAGGGCCCCGCTCCCGCTGGCCTGACTTCCGAGGGTCCGGCTCCTGAGGGACAGCGGTTCTTCACGCCTCGGTCACCCAGCACGCGACCGCCCGGGGACCTGCTCTCCGACACGCGGTCATCTGGGGACGCACTCTTCGGCAAGCGGGCGCCCGACGACGCCCTCTTCGGCGCGCGACCGTCCTCCGACGCGCGGCCGGTGCGTGATGGGTTGTTCCGCTTACCGCAGCCCGCTTCCGAGAAGCCCGCGCCTGCCCAGCCGGCCGACGAGCCCTTGCCGAAGCGGCCGTTCACTCTCTCGGCGTCCATTCCGGGCGACGTGCTGGACGACGAGCCGATCACCGAGGAACTGCCCGCCATCGGCGACATCCTCGTACACAAGGGCGAGGCCAGGGAGCCGGGCGCCTTCTTCGTCCCCAGGACCGCCGCCAGGGAGCCCATCTACCGGCTGCCGGCCCCGCTGCCGTTCCCGCCGACCGTGGACGACCTGCCCATCGTGGACGACCTACCTGAGGACCTCCCGGACGTCCCGGACGTACCGCGAGCCCGGGTACGCCCCGGCAAGGACCGGCACCACGACTGGGCGTGGGAACTGGTCGGCTTCCTGGTCTGCGTCGCCATAGCGATGATCGTCTTCTTCGCGGTCCCGCTCATCATCGGCTAGCTGCCAGCACTGACCGCAGATCACTCACCGCCGGTCGCTCCCACTGCTCCACCGGCACCGCCGACAACACCATCCGCCCGGCCTGTTCGACCATCGTCGTCCGGTGGATGGCCGGCAGGCTGTCCACAACCTCAGCAGCCACCCGCAGGCCCTCGTCAACCCCGCCGTTGACCACTGTGCATTGCGCGGTCAGCAGGCGCGCGATAGCCGGGTACTGTTGACCTGCTCCCCGCTCTGAAGGGGCGGGGAGCAGGTCAAATGATGCTGCGGTCGCAGCGTCATTACCCGCCCGAGCATGAATCAACTGCCGGGTCAGGAGCGGCGGCACTATCGCATAGCGCTCGATCCACGAGCGCTCGGTCAGCTGTGCGCGGGCGCGGACCTGGCCATAGCGGCGCTGACCGGGTGCCTGTCACACACCACCACGGGGGCCGACGACACAGGCGAGTATGCCCGGGTGTGGGTCTCCGACCCGGACGATCCTCGCTCGTGGGCAGCGGCCACGTGGCGGCCGGGCGATCTCGACTACGGCGTCCAGCAGGTAGGCGACCGGCCGCTGTGGGATGAGGTCGTCCAGGCGTACGCCCAGTGGGTTGCCTTGGGCGAGCCGCACTGGGAGCGCTTCGGCGTGACGGTCACGCCGGAGGGACAGCGGGTATGGCTCGACGCTCCGGAGGTGGTGTTGAGCAGCGCCTGAGCATGCGAAAAGGCCCCCGTCAGCCGGCCGACAGGATCAGCCCGCTGGTCGGAACACCCGTGCCCGCCGTCACCAGGACGTTGCGGACGCCGCTCACCTGGTTGGCGGAGGTGCCTCTCAGCTGCCGTACGGCCTCGGCGATGCCGTTCATGCCGTGGATGTAGGCCTCCCCCAACTGGCCGCCGTTCGGGTTGACGGGCAGGCGGCCGCCGAGCTCGATGCCACCGTCCCGGAGGTAGTCGGGGGCCTCCCCCCGGCCGCAGAAGCCCAGCTCCTCCAGCTGGGCCAGGACGAACGGGGTGAAGTGGTCGTACAGGATGGCCGTCTGGATGTCCTGCGGGGTCAAGCCGGACATTTCCCATAAACGTCGGCCGACGACTCCCATCTCCGGCAGGCCGCTCATGTCATCGCGGTAGTAGCTGGTCATCATCATCTGCCCCGCGCCCGCCCCTTGGGCGGCGGCGGTGATCACGGCCGGGGAGCGGCGTAGGTCCCGGGCCCGTTCGGTGGTCGTGACCACCAGGGCCACGGCCCCGTCGCTCTCCTGGCAGCAGTCGAGCAGGTGCAGCGGCTCCACGATCCACTTGGACTCCTGGTGCTCCGCCAGGGTGATGGGACGACCGTGGAACCAGGCGGCGGGGTTCGTGGAGGCGTGCCTGCGCATGGCGACGGCCACCCGGCCGAAGTCCTCTGAGGTGGCGCCGTAGGTGTGCATGTACCGCTGGGCGAACATGGCCACCCACCCGGCGGGCGTCATCAGCCCGAACGGTACGTGCCAGCTCATCTCCAGCCCCTGCGAGGTCGGCTGGCCGCCCAGGCGGGCGTCCGGCTGCCCGAACCTCCGGCCGGACCGCTCGTTGAACGCCCGGTAGCAGACGACGGTGGTGGCCATGCCGGTCGCGACGGCCATGGCGGCCTGCGCCACCGTGCCGCACGCCGCGCCGCCCCCGTACTCGACCCTGGAGAAGTACGTGAGCTCACCGGCGCCGATCTCGCGGGCCACGGCGATCTCCTGGTTGGTGTCCTGGGTGAAGGTCACCATCCCGTCCACGTCACCCGGCGCCACCCCGGCATCGTCGAGCGCGGCGAACACGGCCTCGGCCGCCAGCCGCAGCTCCGACCGGCCGGATCGCTTGCTGAACTCGGTGGCGCCGATGCCGGCGATGGCGGCTCGTGACTTGAGCACTGACGTGCCACTCCTTCGGGTCAGGGGGCTCTGTTCGGGCTGGGGTTGTTCGGGCCGGGGCCGTTCGGGCCGGGGCCGTTCGGGTCAGGGGCCGTTCGGGTCAGGGGCCGTTCGGGTCAGGGGGCTGGGGGGAGGGTGAGGGTGATCGTGCCGGTGGCGTGGTCGCCGAGGCTGACCTTGCCGCGTACCTCGACTTTGAGCTCCCCCGCCGCCCGCGAGACGACCGTGCCCGTGAAGCTCAGCCGGTCGCCCGCGTACGCCGGGACGCCGAGCTTGACGTTGATGCGCCTGATGATGGCCGCTGGACCCGCCCAGTCCGTGACGTACCGCTCCACCAGCCCCATCGTGGTCAGGATGTTGAGGAAGATGTCCTTGGAGCCCTGCGCGCGGGCGCGCTCGACGTCGTGGTGCACCGGGGTGAAGTCCATGGTGGCCAGGGCGGTGGAGACGACCACCGTGGGCGTGAGGTCGATCGACAGCTCGGGAAGCACCGAACCGAGCTCGACCTGGTCTTCGGTCAGCGTCCGCATCACGACTCCCCTGGCGCCCACATGGGCAGGACTAGTTCGTCGTCCAGCGCGCGGTACGTCACGCGCAACGACATGCCGATGCTGACGGCGTCGGTCGGACAGTCCACGATGTTTCCCACGATCCTCACCCCTTCTGGCAGTTCCACCACTGCCACCACGAAGGGCGTCTCGCGTCCCGGCACCGGCGGGTGGTGGTGGACGACGTAGCTGTAGACGGTTCCGTGGCCGCTCGCCACGGTGTGGGTGCGGTTGGTGGAGCGGCAGACGGGACATATCGGGCCGGGTGGGTGGCGCAGCTCACCGCAGTCGGCGCAGCGCTGGATGCGCAGCTCGCCCTGCTGGACGCCTTCCCAGAAGAAGGCCGTGTCGGCGTTGACGGCGGGGCGCAGCGGGTACGCCTCGCGGGGGCCGGTCTCCGGGGGTTTCGCGGTCTCGGATGATGTGGTGGTGGAGCTGGGGCGCTTGCCGGTGCGTGGGCGAAATTTCAGGATTCGGAACATCATCTCGGCCACTGGTTCGTCCGCCTCGTCGTACCAAGTGACGTTCCAGGTGGCGAAGTAGCCCTCGCCGAGCGCCGTCCGCTTCGGGCCCACGAGGCTCGTGAAGCGGGTCGACGGGGTCAGGCGCTCGCCGAGCCGTACGTACCGGTGATAGGTCTGCTCGCAGTTCGTCGCCACCACGCCCGTGTAGCCGTGCGCCTGCAGCGCGGTGAGCATGTCGTCGACCGGCGAGCGGTCCTTGGCGTCCTGGCGGAGGCCCTGCATGGTCCAGACCTGGATCATCGCGGGCGGGGCGACCCCTTGGTCGAGGTAGGCCGGGTTCGCGTCGCCGAGGGCGGTCAGCCAGTGCCTGATCATGGGCACGTTCACCGGATCGGCCGCGGGGGTGCCGCGCATCTCCCCGAGGGCGACCTGCTTGTCCGCCAGCTCCCGCAGCTCCCTGTCCACGCTCGCGGGGTCAGGAGCGACGGGGGCAGGCGTGGACGGGGCGGGGGTGGCGGGGCCGGGGGTCACAGACTCGGGAGTGGCGGGGTCGAGAGTCGAGGGGTCGGTCATCGGGGCGGCCTCGGGAGGCTCAGGCCGAGCATCGCGATCAGCTCGCGCTGCACCTCGTTCACCCCGCCGCCGAACGTCAGCACCACCGCGCCCTTCACCCCGTGATCGGTGCGCTCCAGGAGCTCGGCCGTCTCCGGGTCCGACGGGTCGCCGTAGCGGGCCAGGATGTCGCCGATGAGCCGGCCGACCTCCTGTACCCGCTCCGAGGCGTAGATCTTGGTGGCCGACGCGTCGGGCGCGCCCAGCCAGCCGAGGTCCATGTTCGCCGCGACCTGCCAGTTGAGCAGCTCGTTCGTCCGGAAGTATGCCCGCACCCTGCCGAGCGCCCGTCGTACGTCCGGATTCTCCACCAGCCCGGTACGCCGCGCCCAGGCCAGGAAGCGGTCGTAGGTCTGGCCGAGGTTCCCGGCGGGACCGAGCGTGACGCGTTCGTGGTTGAGCTGGTTGACGATCAGGTCCCAGCCCTTGTCCACCTCGCCGACGACCATGCTCGCCGGGACGCGGACGTCGGCGTAGTAGGTGGCGTTCGTGTGGTGACGGCCGTCCATGGTGATGATCGGGGTCCAGGAGAAGCCGGGATCGTCGGTCGAGGCGATCATCATCGTGATGCCCTTGTGCTTCTTGGCGTCGGGGTTGGTGCGGGTGGCGAGCCAGATGTACTGGGCGTAGTGGGCGCCGCTGGTGAAGATCTTCTGGCCGTTGACGACGTAGTGGTCGCCGTCGAGCACCGCCGTGGTCCGCAGCGAGGCCAGGTCCGTACCGGCCTCGGGCTCGCTGTAGCCGATCGCGAAGTGGCATTCTCCGGCCAGGATGCTCGGCAGGAACATCTCCTTCTGCTCCTGCGTGCCGTACTGCATCAGGGTGGGCCCGACCGTCTGCAGCGTGATGATCGGGTACGGCACGCCGGCGCGGGCGATCTCGTTGGCGAAGATCTGCTGTTCGAGCGGGCCGTAACCGGCGCCGCCGTACTCCTTCGGCCAGCCGAGGCCGAGCTTGCGGTCGCGGCCGAGCCTGCGGCAGTGCTCCATGTAGGCGGTGCCGAAGGGATCCTGGGAGATCTTGCGGCGGTCCTCGTCGGTGAGGCAGTTCTGGAAGTACTCGCGCAGCTCGTCGCGGAGCCTGCGCTGCTCGGGGGTCAGGTCGATCAGCATCAGACGAGCGCTCCGATCAGGTCGAGCTGGGCGTCGGCGCCGCCGAGCAGGTGCGTCAGGTGCTTGGCGTGGGCGAAGTAGCGGTGCAGCGGGTACGTCACGTCGAGGCCCAGGCCGCCGTGCAGGTGCTGGCAGGTGAAGAGCGCCTTGTACGCCTCACTGACGTGGAAGGCGGCCACGGCCAGGTCCTCCTCCGCCGGGAGGTCGTTGGCGAGCAGCCAGGCGCCCGACCACACGGCCACGTCGAGCGCCCGCGTGGCGATGTAGACGTCGGCGATCTGTACGGTGACCGCCTGGAACTCGGCCAGGGCCCGGCCGAACTGCTTCCTGTTCTTGATGTACTCGGTGGTCAATTTGAGAGCTCCGGCCAGCACGCCGCTCGCCTGGGCCGCGACGGCCGCCGTGAAGATCTGCCGCAGACCGGAGACCGCTTCCGGACCCGCCAGCCGCTCGGCCGGGGTCCGGTTGAACACGATGGTGGCCAGCGACTCGCCGTTGGCGGCGAACTCCGGGCGCGCCGTCCATCCGCCGGTGACCAGGAACACCCCCTCGGCGGCCGTGACCAGCATGTACGCCGCCTCGCTCCCGTACGGGACCCCGATCTTGCGGCCGGTCAGCACCCACCCGTCGCTATCCCTCTCAGCGGCGGTCACGGGCGGGGCCGCCGGCGCCCAGCCCGGCTCCCGCAGCGCCACCGTGCCGACGCCGTCGGCCGGCGGGCGCTGCCGCGCGGGTGTGCCGTAGCGGGCCAGCGCGAGCGTGCTCACCAGCGTCGCCAGCGCGGGCGCCGGTGCGGCCCGCGCGCCGAACTCGCGGAGCACCACGGCCAGCTCGACGGCCCCGAGCCCGGCGCCACCCGCGTCCTCCGGCACGCACACGCTCATCAACTCCGCCTGGCACAGCGCCTGCCAGAGCCGTTCGTCATACGGCCGGCCGCTCTTCTCGTGCGCCTCCAGCCGCTCCGAGGTCGCCTCCTTCGCCAGAAGGTCGGCGGTCAGGGTACGCAGGTCCTGCTGGGTCTCATCCAGGTTGAAATCCACTATTTCTCCAAAAGGTGTTGCCGGCCGTGCCGGGCGAACTCCCGCTCGATCGCCGCGACGTCCGCGCCGCCCAGTAATCGGATCTCCGCGCCCGCAGGACGCCACCAGACGGGGTCGGCCGTCCGCCAGCCCTCCTGCACCAGGACACGCTTGACGACCTTGTGCGAGGGGGTCTGGGGCAGACCATCGGAGATGCGTACGTACCGGGGGAACGACTTGGCACCCAGATCGCGGCGCCCGGCGAGGAACCCGGCGAACGCGACAGGGTCGAACGCCGCCTCCATGACCAGCGCCGCCATGACCTGGTCTCCGGCCGCCGCGTCCGGCACCGGATAGACGGCCGCCTCGATCACGCCCGGGAACTCCCGCAGGACCGCCTCGATGGGCGCCACCGCCAGGTTCTCGCCGTCCACACGGAGCCGCTCGGTGCCCCGCCCGGCGAAGAACACGTAGCCGTCGGCGTCCGCGTACGCCAGATCGCCCGACCAGAACGCGCCCTCCCGCATCCGCTCGGCGTCGGCCTCCGGGTCGTTGTAGTAGCCGTCGAACAGGCCGAGGCCACCGATGTTCACCAGCTCGCCGATCGCCTCGTCGGGGTTGAGCAGCCGCCCGTTCTCGACGCGGCCCGGCGGGCACGGCAGGCCGGTCAGCCAGCTGCGGATCTCGATGCCCGCCGGCAGCCTGCCGAGGCAGCCGGGCGGTCCCATGGGGTCCGGGGTGAGCGAGATGGCCGTCTCCGTCGACCCGAACGCGTCGATCACGTGACAGCCGAACCGCCCCCCGAACCGTCTGGTCGCCGTGGCGCTCCCCTCGTTGCCGAAGGCGAGCTTCAGGGGGTTGTCGGCGTCGTCGGGTTGTCGCGGGGTGGCCAGGACGTAGGAGAGCACTTTGCCGACGTAGTGGAGGTACGTGCAGCCGTACCGCCTGATGTCCGGCAGCAGGCCCGACGCGGAGAACCTCCGCCGCAGCACCAGCGCCGCCCCTGACGCCACGGCGGGGGCGTAGGCGGCCATGACGGCGCCGGAGTGGAAGAGCGGCATCGCGCAGTAGACGGCGTCGGCGGGGGTCAGCATCGCGGCCAGCGAGACGCCGGGGACGGCGATCTTCCGCTGCGTGATCCGCACTGCCCTCGGCCGTCCGGACGTCCCGGAAGTGAAGATCAGCATGACCAACGCGCCCGGATCAGCCGGACCCGTGCCCGGATCAGGGCTCGCGTCCGGTTCGAGGCTCGCGTCCGGCCCCGGAAGAGGCAGGTCAGGCGCGTCCCCCGAGCCCCAGTCCGGGACGGGCGTCGAGGCCGTACCCGAGGCTTCGGCGACGGACCGCGCCACCGTCCCATAAGGCGCGTCCCACAGCAGGAGGCCGACGTCGGTGGCCTGGGCGTCGCGGGTCAGCTCCGCCACTGATCGGGTCGGGTTCAGCGCCACCAGCACCCGCCCGGAGAGCGCGGCCCCGCCCAGCAGGAACACCATCTCCGGAACGTTGTCGCAGAGAACCCCCACGTGCGGCGGCCCGTCGAAGGAGCGAGAGGTCAACCAGTCGGCGGCGGTACGGCAGGCGGCCACGACCGAGCGCCACGACCACACGCGATCCTCGAACACCAGCCCCGGACGGTCATCATCGGCCCGGGCCAGCAGCAGGGCGGCGAGTGTGTCCGCGGCCATCGACCCTCCCAGCAAGCGCTCGGTCAACAGTTCCGCAAACTAGAACAGATTCTAATATCTGTCTAGCCACGACACATCCCAACAAGTCTGGATATATGCCTGTAGCGCCGCAGACATGCGTCTATGCAGGCTCTTTGTGACTCGCGAGTAACAAGCCGAGTTATCGAGAAATCAGATAACGTGTTCTCATGCGTACCCCGCAGGCGACCACCGCCGCGCCCCCCAGCGACACCGAGGGGATCATGGAGAGCCATTCCACGTCCGGCGGTCACAGCGTCCGTACGCGTAGCCAGCACCAGCGCCGCAAGCGCATCGTCCAGGCCGCCGCCGCCCTGGCCTCGCGCGGCGGCGTCGAGGCCATGCAGATGCGCACGGTCGCCGAGCGGGCGGGCGTCGCGCTCGGCACCCTCTACCGCTACTTCCCGTCGAAGATGGACCTGGTCGTGGCGGTCGTCGGCGAGGAGATCGACCTGCTGGAGAGCAGCATCCAGCGCCGTCCGCCGAGCGCCTCCACCCCGGCGGGCCGCGCGGTCGACGTCCTGATGCGCGCCACGCGCGGCCTGATGCGCGAGCCGGAGCTGGCCGACGCGCTGATCCGATCGCTGATCATGGCCGAGGTGGAGACGCCGTTCGGCGACCGGATGACGGGGCTGCTGCTGCGCGTGTCGGCCGACCTCACACGGGATCGGGCCAGCGAGGTGCAGCTCGACCTGGCGGGGTCGCTGTCCAGCGTGTGGGTGCAGGAGCTGCTGGAGATGCTGCGCGGGCGCCGCACCTATGAGCAGATCCAGCGCCGCATCGAGATCGCCGCCGCACGGCTGGTCAACGACCTCTAGTTGGCGTCAGCCGACGGCCCTGAAGGTACGGCGATACGCGTGCGGGGACACCCCCAGTGACGCGTGCAGGTGCTGCCTCATGGAGGCCGCCGTGCCGAAGCCCGACTGCTCCGCCACCCGGTCCACCGGCAGGTCCGTGCTCTCCAGAAGGTGTCTGGCCAGCTCCACGCGTTGCTGGAGCAGCCATTGGCCGGGACTCTGGCCTACCTCGTGGCGGAAGTGCCGGGTGAAGGTGCGTCTGCTCATGCCCGCGTGTTCGGCCAGGTCGGCCAGCTGGAGCGGGGTGGACAGGTGCTGGAGGGCCCACGCCCGGGTGGGGGCGGTGCCGGAGGCCGACGGTTCGGGAACGGGGCGTTCGATGTACTGGGCTTGGCCGCCGTCCCGCCACGGGGGGACGATGCAGTGGCGGGCCACCTGGTTGGCGATCTCGCTGCCGTGGTCGCGCCTCACCAGGTGCAGGCAGAGGTCCACGCCCGCCGACGCGCCCGCCGAGGTGAGCACATCGCCGTCGTCCACGAACAGCACGTCCGAGTCCATCCGCACCTCAGGGAAGAGGCGGGCGAAGCGCTCGGCGTGCCGCCAGTGGGTGGTGGCCGGGCGGCCGTCGAGGAGTCCCGCGGCCGCGAGGACGAAGGTGGCGATGCAGATCGAGACGACGCGGGTGCCCGGCCGTACCAGGGAGAGGGCGTCGAGGAGCCCGGCAGGCAGCGACTCCGGACCGGTGATGTCCGCGAAGCCGGCGGCGGCGGGGATGACGACGGTGTCGGCGCTCGCCAGCGCGCCCGCGTCGTGTTCGACGGCGATCGTGTAGTCGGCGGCCGTGGCGACGGGACCGCCGTCGAGCGTGCAGGTGATCACCTCGTAGAGCGGCTCGCCTCCCGGAGCACGTGCCGTGCAGAAGATCCTTGACGGCACGCTCAGCTCGAACGGGATGACGTTCGGCAGCGCCAGTACGACCACACGATGCATGGCCCGATCTTTACACATCTTGGCCTCCGGGCCACTCGCCGCCCGATACCCGGCGCAGCAAGCTTGACGGCATGAAGATGCGCGCGATCAGCCAGGACGCCCTGGGCGGGCCAGAAGTGCTGAAGATGATCGAGGTGGACAGGCCCACGCCGGGGCCGACCGAGGTGCTCGTGCGGGTGCACGCGGCCGGGGTCAACCCCGCTGACTGGAAGACCCGGGCCGGCGGTGGTCAGCTGGGGGCGCCGCCGTTCGTGCTCGGCTGGGACGTCTCCGGCGTCGTCGAGCAGGTGGGCCTGGGCACGACCATTTACCGGCCCGGTGACGAGGTCTTCGGCATGCTCCGCTTTCCGTACGGCCACGGCGCCTTCGCCGAGTACGTGAGCGCCCCGGCCCGCCATTTCGCCCCCAAACCCGCGAACCTCGACCACACCCACGCGGCCGCGATCCCCCTCGCCGCGCTGACCGCCTGGCAGGCGCTGGTGGACACCGCCAGGCTGGCGGAGGGTCAGCGGGTGCTCGTGCACGCGGCGGCGGGTGGTGTGGGGCACTTCGCCGTGCAGATCGCCAAGGCACGCGGCGCGTACGTCATCGGTACGGCCAGCGCCGCCAAGCACGAGTGGCTCCGCGACCTCGGCGCCGACGAGCTGATCGACTACCGGAGCGAGGACTTCGCAGAGGTCGTCCGCGACGTCGACGTGGTGGTCGACACCATGGGCGGCGACTACGGCCCGCGCTCACTGCGTACCCTGCGTGAGGGCGGCACGATCGTCTCGCTGGCCCTCATGCTCCTGGACGAGAGCCTGCACGCGCGGGCCGCCGAACGCGGCATCCGGTCGGCGGCCATGCTCGTCGAGCCCGATCACGCCGCGATGAAGGCGCTGGCCGCGCTGGCGAAGGCCGGGAAACTGCGGGCCGAGCTGGCCGCCGTGCTGCCGCTGGCGGACGCGGCCAAAGCACACGAGCTGGGCGAGTCCGGCCGTACGACGGGGAAGATCGTCCTCTCTGTACGTCCCTGAGACTCGTCGATTTGTCGGTGGCGGGGGCTATACAGGGAGGCATGACTGAGCGGCCGTCGAACGAGGAGTTCCTGCGGCAGACCGACCTGATGCGGCGCGAGTTGCTGGCGCACTGCTACCGCATGCTGGGGTCGGTGCACGACGCCGAGGATCTCGTCCAGGAGACCTATCTGCGCGCGTGGCGCGCCTATGACGGGTTCGAGGGGCGTTCGTCCCTGCGCACCTGGCTCTACCGCATCGCCACGACGGCCTGCCTGACGGCGCTCGACAGCCGGAGCCGGCGGCCGCTGCCGACCGGGCTCGGCGCGCCCGCGTCCGAGGCGACCGGCCCTCTGGTCGAGGGCAACGAGGTGCCGTGGCTGGAGCCCGTGCCCACCGGGATGGTCGGCGCCGGGGCCGACGACCCCGCCGCCATCGTCACCTCGCGCGACAGCATCCGGCTCGCGCTCATCGCCGCGCTGCAGCACCTGCCGCCCAAGCAGCGGGCGGTGCTGATCCTGCGCGACGTGCTCAAGTGGCGGGCCGCCGAGGTGGCCGAGGTGCTCGACACCACGACCGTCGCGGTCAACAGCGCGCTGCAGCGCGCCCGTGCCCAGCTCGACGAGGTGGCGCCGAGTCTCGACGACCCGATCGAGCCGCTGACGGCCGAGCAACGGGCGCAGCTCGACCGCTATGTGGCGGCGTTCGAGAATTACGACGTGGCGGGCATCGTGGAGTTGTTCACGAAGGACGCGGTCTGGGAGATGCCGCCGTTCACCGGCTGGTATCAGGGCGCCGAGGAGATCGGCCGGCTCATCGCGACCAACTGTCCCGCGAAGAAGGCCGGCGACCTGCGACTGGTGCCGGTCGAGGCGAACGGGCAGGCGGCGTTCGGGATGTATCTGCGGCACGGCGATGTCTATGACGCGTTCTCGCTGCCGGTGCTCACGTTCACCGGCTCGCGGGTCAGCCATGTCGCGATGTTCTTCGACCTGGGGCTCTTCGATACCTTCGGGCTTCCTCAGACGCTGAGCGGGGCTTCCACCGGAAACTAGAACGCGTTACAGTCACGTCCAGAGCATCATTCTGGAGGCTACTGTGGGTACACCGGTGATCGTCGAGGCCGTCCGCACCCCCATCGGCAAGCGTGGCGGCTGGCTGGCCGAGCTCAAACCGCAGCAGGTGCTGGCCACCGCGCTCAACGGCCTGATCGAGCGTTCCGGGATCGACCCGGCGATCGTCGGCCAGGTCTTCGCCGGGTGCGTGACCCAGGCGGGCGAGCAGGGCGGGCATGTGGGGCGATACTCCTGGCTGTACGCGGGGCTGCCGTACCAAACGGGAGTGACCACGGTCGACGCGCAGTGCGGATCGTCGCAGCAGGCCGTACACCTGGCGGCGGCGATGATCCGGGCCGGCGTGATCGACGTGGGCGTCGGGTGCGGGGTCGAGGTGATGAGCCGCGCGCCGCTCGGCAGCAACGTCCTGCCGGCCAAGCCGAAGCCCGACGACTGGAACATCGACCTGCCCGACCAGTTCACCGCGGCCGAGCGGATCGCGGAGCGGCGCGGGCTGACCCGCGAGCGGCTCGACTGGTTCGGGGCACGGTCGCAGCAGCTGGCCGCCAAGGCGTGGGCCGACGGGCGGTTCGAGCGGGAGATCGTGCCCGTCGGGCAGGTACGCAGGGACCAGGGCTTACGCGAGACCACCGTCGACGGGCTGGCCGGGCTCAAGCCGATGATGGGCGAGGGCGGCCGGCACACCGCGGGCACCTCGTCGCAGATCTCCGACGGCGCCGCCGCGGTGCTGGTGATGAGCGAGGAGACGGCCCTGCGGCACGGCCTGCGGCCCCGGGCGCGGATCCTGGCCCAGGCCCTCGTGGGCGCGGAGCCGTACTACCACCTGGACGGGCCGGTGGACGCGACGGCGAAGGTGCTCGCGATGGCCGGGATGACGATCGGCGACATCGACAGGTTCGAGGTGAACGAGGCGTTCGCGTCGGTCGTGCTGTCATGGGCGAGCGTGCATGAGCCCGACTTCGACCGCGTCAACGTCAACGGCGGCGCGATCGCGCTCGGCCACCCCGTCGGCGCCACGGGGGCGCGGCTGCTCACGACGGCGCTGCACGAGCTGGAGCGCTCCGACTCGGCGACCGCGCTGGTCACGATGTGCGCGGGCGGCGCGCTGGCGACGGCCACGATCATCGAACGCATCACGTGACGCACGTGGGACGGCCGTCCCACGATCACGTCCGACACCACACGGGCCCGCCGCGCGACCGCGTCCGGGAAAATCCCGTACCGATCTCACGTTTCCGTCCCGCACACTCGACCATGTACAAGCACGCTCAACGGGGGCCCCAGGCATGAAGACGACCCGGCGCAGGCCGTACACCGAGCAGCGCCCGCAGGACCTCGGCGGTGGGGTGTGGAGCGTGCCCGTGCCGATCCCCGGCAACCCGCTCGGCTACACGCTCGTCTACGCCGTCGACTCCCCCAAGGGCCCCGTGCTGGTGGACGCCGGCTGGAACCACCCGGATGCCTGGGCCGCCCTCAGCGGCGGCCTGCGGACGCTCGGCCTCGACGTGAGCGCGGTCAGAGGCGTGGTCGTCACCCACTTCCACCCCGACCACGCCGGGCTGGCCGGTCAGGTCAGGGCGGAGTCCGGCGCCTGGATCGCGATGCACGAATCGGACGCCGCGCTGGTCAGGCTCATGCACAGCTTCGCCGAAGGCGAGCACCGCGACTTCCAGGCCGACATGCTGCGGCGGGCGGGGGCCGGGCACGAGGACGTGGCGGTCGCGACCGCCGGCCGCCCGGACACGCCCGCGTTGCCCGACCGCGAGCTGCGCGACGGCGACCTGGTGGACCTGCCGGGCCGCAAACTGCGGGCCGTGCACACGCCGGGTCACACCCCCGGTCACATCTGCCTGCACCTGGAGGACGCCGACCGCCTGTTCACCGGCGACCACGTCCTCCCCGACATCACCCCCCACGTCGGGATTTATCCCTATGACCGGGACGATGTTGATCCGTTGGGGGATTTTCTGGAGTCGCTGGACCGCGTCGGCGAGCTGGGCCCGCTGGACGCGCTCCCCGCCCATGAATGGATATTTCCGGATGTAGCCGCGCGCGCCGCCGAGATCCGCCACCATCACGAGGAGAAGCTCCAGCGACTCGGCGCCCTCCTGGCCGAGCGCGCGCAACCGCTGACCATCTGGGAGACCGCCGCGATGATGACCTGGAACCGGCCCTGGGACGACCTGTCCCCCGTCCTGCGCGGCATGGCCGCGGGAGAGGCGGCCGCGCATCTGCGCACGCTGGAGGCGCGTGGCGTGATTCGCCGCGTCTCCGGAGTCGATATGGTGCGCTTCCAGGCCCTAGAATCCTAGACATCCGATGTCTAGGGAGAAAAGCGTGGCGGTCACCGACGCGGCCATCGACAAAATCAAGCAGATGATCCTCTCGGGCGAGCTCACGCCCGGCGACAGGCTGCCGAAGGAGGCCGACCTGGCCGAGCGCCTCGGCCTGTCGCGCAACTCGCTCCGCGAGGCCGTACGAGCACTGGCGCTGATCAACGTCCTCGACGTACGCCAGGGAGACGGCACCTACGTCACCAGTTTGGAGCCGCGCCTGCTGCTCGACACCATGTCGTTCGTGCTCGACCTGCATCGCGACGACACGGTGATCCAGTTCTTCGAGGTACGCCGCATCCTGGAGCCCGCGGCGACGGCGATGGCGACCGAGCAGATGACCGAAGGGGAGATCGACGAGCTCCGGGTGATCCTGGAGTCGCTGCCCGACTCACCCACGGTGGAGGAGTTGGTGGCCAACGACCTGGACTTCCACCACCGGATCGCGCGGGGTTCGGGCAACAGCGTGCTCTGCTCGTTCATCGAGAGCCTGTCCGGGCCGACGACCCGGGCGCGGATCTGGCGCGGGCTGACCCAGGAGGGCGCGATGGAGAAGACGCGGGAGCAGCACACCGCGATCTACGAGGCCATCGCGACCCGTCAGCCCGACGTGGCCCGCTCCTGGGCCACGGTGCACATCGCGGGAGTGGAATCCTGGCTGCGCAAGGCCCTCGACTGAGGGTAGATACCCCGGCGTGGCCGACAAACTGGAGAAATATCGCAGCAAACGCGACGCCAGCCGTACCCCCGAGCCCGTCCCCGACACGGCCCCCGAGTCGGGCGACGGCGCCGCGTTCGTGATCCAGGAGCATCACGCCCGCGCCCTGCACTGGGACCTGCGGCTGGAGCGGGACGGGGTGCTCGCCTCCTGGGCGATCCCCAAGGGCCTGCCGGCCGACCCACGCGTCAATCACCTGGCCGTACGTACCGAGGACCACCCGATGGAATACCTCGACTTCCACGGCGAGATCCCCAAGGGCGAGTACGGCGGCGGCACGATGACGGTCTGGGACCGCGGCACGTACGAGACCGAGAAGTGGTCCGACCGCGAGGTCAAGGTCGTGCTGCACGGCTCGCGAGCCGCGGGACGGTTCGTGCTGTTCCCGACGAACGGCAAGAACTGGATGATCCACCGCATGGACCCACCCTCCCGCGACCCCCTGCCCCCGCTCGACCCGATGCTTCCGGTCGAACGGACCCGGCTGCCACGTGACGTGGCCGACTACGCGTTCGAGTTCGCGTGGGGCGGGGAGCGCGTGCTGGTGGCGATCGACGGCGGGCGTACGGAGGCGGCGCGGCGCTATCCCTGGCTGCGCCCGCTCGCGGCGTCGTTCGGCAGCCGCACGGCGGTGCTGGACGGCGAGGTGGTCACGATGGCGGGCACGGAGGTTCTGGTCTGCTATGACCTCCTGTACGACGACGGCCACTCCCTGGTCGCGCTGCCGTACACGGCCCGCCGCGCGGCTTTGGAAGCGCTCATGCCGGCCTCCGCCCGCTGGCAGACCGCCCCCGCGTGGCCGGGCCAGGCCAGGCCGGTACGGCAGGCGGCCCGCGAGCAGGGGCTGCCCGGCGTGATCGCCAAGCGCCTCGACTCCCCCTATGAGCCGGGCGTGTCGAAGTCCTGGCTCTTCATCCCCGCCTAGCCCCGACCGACTCCTCGGGTATCGCGTGCAGGGCGGGCACGGCGCCCTGAGTGAAGACGTCGTCCAGGCGCCAGCGCGCGTACTGGTTCTCGCACGGCGGCCCGCTCGCGATGGACAGCACACGCTCATCAAGGTCCATCACGATCGAGTACACCGTCGTGGACAGGTCGGCCTCCGCGACGTCCGGATCGCGGTGGCGGCAGATGCCGTCAGGGAAGGAGAAGTGATCGCGCAGCGCCGCCACGATGTCCTCGACGGTCACCGCCCGTACGCGCGCCGCGTCCTCCAGCAGATGCCGCATCCGCGCGGGCCGCAGCAGCGTCAGAGCCGAGGCCGCCACCTTCTCGTCATGCAGCGGAAGCGGGCACTGGAAGTGGTTGGAGTGGGCCAGCAGGCCGTCCTCCGGCAGCAGGTGCCCGAACACACCGGGCGCCACCTCAAGGTCGATCGCCTCACCTCCGGCGTCGGCGATGAGCACGTTCCCCGAGGAGACGCGGGGCACGTTGAGCGTCCTGCGCAACGCGGTGCTCATCCGGGGCGAGTTCAGCACCCCGCGCAGCAGATAGTGGTACGGCACGCCCTCGCCGCCGGTGTCCAGGTCGGAGACGAGCAGGTTGGCGCAGACCCCGAGGCCCGCGGAGTTCAGGCCGCTCTTGGCCAGCATGCCCGCCTCGGCCAGCGTGAGCACCGAGAAGCCCTCGGTGTCGCGGGTCGCCAGCAGGAACGTGACGGGTCCCTGCTCGGGGTTCCAGTCCCAGTTCTGCGCGAGCAGGGTGTGGCCGTCGCGCGTGTACTGCGGCAACACCGCCACCGAGGTGCAGCCCTCGTCGTGGTAGCCGGTCCCGTAGAGCAGCTCGGTACGCGCGTTGAGCGCCGTGATGTGCTCGACCCGCCGGCCCGCGCCCTCGGCCAGGCCCTCCAGCATCTCCGCGATCGTACGGTCGTAACCCCGGGCCACGGCGAGATAGGTGGCGCCCCAGCGCAGCACGTCGGCGTCCGACAGGCCCACGTCGTCACGGAACCTGCGCAGGTACGTCTCCAGGCTCCGCTCGACGAGTTCGCTGGTCCGGCGGCCGATCTCGGCCCCCATCTCACGAGGCGTCCCCTCGACGGCGACGAGCGGCGGGCCGGCCGCCGGGTTGGGTTGACCGTACTCGATCATGTTTCCTCCAGTCGTCGAAGAACGCTGCGCACCTAGAAGCTGCCCTGGTTGAGCGGCCCCATTACCGGTCGGCCCGTAACGGAGATACGGACGGCAACCGTTTGCGCCTGAGCTGCACGAGCACCGCACCGAAGAGAGCGGAGCCTTGTGCAGCGTCCGTCGAGATCTTGGCGGGGTCAATGAGCGAGCGACCGATGCGTCATGTGCACCTACTCCCGTTCTGCTCGTGCGCCCTGCAGCCTGGCTTTCTACCTGCATCACACGCCGTGGCCGGTGCCGTTACAACGGAAGAGAAACGGAAGAGGAATGGAAGAACGGCGTCGTAGCGTCCTTCTGTCCGGCTGTAGCCATTTCTTCTGCGCAATGATTTGAAGTATGTGAGACATCGGGTCGTCGGCGTGTGCGAACGATATCAGTGCGGCGCTGTACGTGTTTCATGCCGATGTTCCAGGTGGCACATGTATCAAGCGGTACATCAAGCGCCCATGACTTCGTGAAGGAGAAGAGTGTCAGGATTCAGTCGCGGGCCCGTTCGACGACGGGTTACCGGTGTGGTCGCGATGGCCCTCGTGCCGTTGATGGTGGCGGTCGGGGTGGCCTGGGCCGCCGTCACCGACAACATGTTCCCGACCGAAAGCACCGGTAGTAGCTGCGTGATCGGCTTCGGCAGTCATCCACCATGCCAGACCGACAATCGCGAAGTCTATTTCTACATGGACAGCAGCGGCGAATACAAGCTGGAGTCGGAGGACCGGTCGACGGTAAACGCCGCCATTGACGGAGAGTACCGCCCCACGGATTTGGCCTTCCACTACGACTCGTCGCCGGTGTTCGAGGGGAGCGCGGAGACCGACATCATCTACCAGGAGGGCTCGACCGGCCTACCGGACAGTTCGGCCGGTAGGACGTGGTGCAATGGGGGCAGTGGCACGCATTACAAATGCGACCAGCAGTACATTCGCATCCGAGGCAACGGGCGTTACACCTACGCGAGAGTTTGCCATGAGACCGGACACGCCGTCGGCCTGCAACACGGCGACTACTCCACACCCATGCTCAGCAAGACCGATTCCCGCCTCGGCTGTCTGGTGACCCCTTCCACCGGCCATAACGATCTTGGCTCCAATAACCGGGAGAACATCAATGCCACTTATTAGGAGGGCCCCGGTGAAGCGTCTCACGTATATCGCAACCGGTATCGGGCTCGCCGCCGCTCTCGCTGTCGCGGGAGTCGCCACTGTGAATGCCGCCGACGGCGCGCCCGCACCGCGCCGGATCGTGATGGCCGACGGAGACGACCGCCTGCCCAGCATCACGGCCACGGACTGGGTGACGTACGCCGACCATGTGGTCGTCGTCAGCGCCACCTCCGAGGAGACGATCCCGCCCGCCCAGATCGAGATCGAGCGAGGGGAAGGATTGATCGGGCGGAAGGTGAATCTGGAGGTCAAAAAGGTGCTGTGGTCGCGGGAGGACGCGACCCAGCCGGCCCCGAAGGAGTGGCAGTACAACGCGTCCGGTTGGACCTTCGCCGAGGGAAACCTGAACAGTCCGACCGCGACGGCCATATACGATCGGCCGCGCATCGAACCCGGGCACCAGTACATCCTGGCCATCACCTGGGAGGGGCAGCACTGCGCCGAGGGCGACGCCCCGGAGCCCGCGAGGTGGATGGGGCTCGGCGAAGGTTCGGAGCTGCCCTTCGACGGCGACATCATCGGCCAGGGCGAGGAGGAGGGCCACGCGCAGAGCGCCGCCGAGGCACGCACGCTGGCGGCCGACGCCGGTCCGAACGCCGGCCTGGAAGAGGAAATGGCAGGCAACAGCGCGGACGCCCTCGCCGCCAAGCTGAAGGCGACCCAGCCTGGGGAAAGACAGCAGTTCGAACCGCCGCCGACGGCCACCTGCGGCTGAGCATCGGGTTGCCCTCTGCTCGCGGGCTTCTGGAAAGAGGCCTCCCCCAAAACCAGTTGGAACAGGCTACCGGCGAGGCCGATAAAGGCTGACCCAGAGTCGTACGGTGCCGCCCATTGTGCGGCGCCGTACGTGTTTCATGGCTTCCGAAGGAGAAGAGTGTCAGTATTCAGTCGCGGGCCCGTTCGACGACGGGTTACCGGTGTGGTCGCGATGGCTCTCGTGCCGTTGATGGTGGCGGTCGGGGTGGCCTGGGCCGCCGTCACCGACAACATGTTCCCGACCGAAAGCACCGGCAGTAGCTGCCTGACCGGTATGGGAAATTCGCCCTGCCAGACCGACAATCGCGAAGTCTATTTCTACATGGACAGCAGCGGTGAATACAAGCTGGAGTCGGAGGACCGGTCGAGGGTCAACGCCGCCATTGACGGAGAATACCGCCCCACGGATTTGGCCTTCCACTACGACTCGTCGCCGGTGTTCGAGGGGAGCGGGGAGACCGACATCATCTACCAGGAGGTCTCGACCGGCCTCCCGGACAGTGCGGATGGTAGGACGTGGTGCAATGCGCGCGGCGGCGAGCGGTACAACTGCGACCAGCAGTACATTCGCATCCGAGGCAACGGATATTACACCTACGGGCTGGTCTGCCATGAAACCGGACACGCTGTCGGCCTGCAGCACGGCGACTACGCCACACCCATGCTCAGCAAGACCGATTCCCGCCTCGGCTGTCTGACGACTCCTGTCAGGAGCAACGATCTTGGCTCCAATAACCGGGAGAACATCAATGCCACTTATTAGGAGGGCCCCGTTGACGCGTCTTACGTATATCGCAACCGGTATCGAGCTCGCCGCCAGTGCCGAACTTTCTCGGCCGGTGGACGCATGACGCGACTGGGCGGTTGAGAGGCACCCCCGGGTACGAATGACGAACGCGGCCCCCGATGATCGTCGGTTGTCCACACCAGTCGATCAGGAACAGAGGCCGCGTTCGCGTGCCGTCATCCCCGATGACGTGCTCGCCCGGTACATCGCCGCGGCAAGACCACCATCGTCACGACCAGAGCGCCATGAGTTCGGCGGCCAGAACGCCACGATCATGGCGACCACAGCGCCATGGGCTCGGCGACCAAAACGCCACGATCCTGGCGACCACAGCGCCATAGGCTGCTGTAGGTGAGATGCTTAAGCCGTGGTCAGCAACGCATTGAACCGGGTCGTTCCACGTCATGCCGAACGTGCTGTGACCGAGGCTCTGGCGGACACTCGCGTCGTCCTCCTCAACGGAGCTCGTCAGTCTGGCAAGAGCACGTTGGTGCGCGTGGTCGCCAAAGACAGAACCGCCGAATGGCGCGACCTCGACACCGTGATCAACCGGCAGGCGGCCACCACCGACCCCGAGGGATTCGTGGCATTCCCGGACCTGATGGTCATCGACGAGATCCAGCGAGTCCCCGATCTGCTGCTCGCCATCAAGTCCCAAGTCGACCGGGATCCGCGGCCGGGCCGCTATCTCTTGACCGGCTCGTCCCGTGTGCTCGGTCTCCGAGGACTGCCTGACACGCTTCCCGGACGGATGGAGACCATCGAGCTCTGGCCCTTCTCTCAGGGAGAGATCGACGGCACGCCGGACGGTTTCGTGGACGCCATTTTCGCCGAGGGCGCAGGGCTGCATCACACATCGAAGGTCTCGCGAGGCGACTACGCCGAACGACTCGTCAGGGGCGGTTTCCCGGAGGCTGTCGCTCGGCCGACCGCCAAGCGTAGACAACACTTCTTCGACTCATACGTGGGCGACCTGATCGCCCGCGACGTGAGCCAACTGGCCGAGATCGAGCGTACTGACGAAATGCGGGCCCTGATTCGCCTGGTCGCGGCCCGTTCCGGGCAACTCCTCGTCGGCACCGATCTGAGCAATGAGCTCGGCATCTCGGCCAATACGGTCCGCCGCCACCTGGCCCTGTTGGAAGAGGTGTTCCTGATCAAACGCATCCCCGCCTGGTCGAGGAACATCAGCAACCGGGCCGTCGGAACGCCCAAAGTCGGCTGCGTCGACTCCGGCATAGCCGCGAACCTGGTCGGTGCCGACGCGCGCAGCCTGGTCCGACCGGGGAGCCTGTTCGGCCCCTTGTTGGAGGCGTTCGTCCTGATGGAGCTCGCTCGCCAGTTGACGTGGGCGGAGGAGCGAGTGGAGCTGTTCCACTACAGGACCAAGGACAAGATCGAGGTCGACGCGGTGCTCGAGAACCGGCAGGGCCGGGTGGTCGGGATCGAGGTGAAGGCCGCGTCCACCGTACGGAGCGAGGATTTCAAGGGGCTGAGGCATCTGGCCGACCGGCTCGGGGACGACTTCGTCGCGGGTCTCGTGCTCTATACCGGCGACCAGACCTACTCGTTCGGCGACCGGATGCGGGCGATGCCGGTGAGCGCGTTGTGGGAGATCGGCTAGGAGATACTCGGGGAATGCAGATTTCCGAAATATCGCCTGATAGTGAGTCGGTGGGGCCTCGGTTGCTGGCGGTTCAGCATGCCGCGTACGCGGTCGAGGCGAAGATCATCGAGGATGACCGGATTCCCCCGTTGAGTGAGACGCTCGATGAGCTGCGGGCGCAGCCACTGCGGTGGGTGGGGGCGTTCGACGAGGACGAGCTACTGGTGGGGGCCGTCGCGTGGGAGGAGACGGTGGATGAGGTGGACATCAACCGGCTGGTGGTCGATCCCGCGGCGCATCGGCGAGGGGTGGGGCGGACGCTGGTCGAGGAGGTCATGAGCCGGGCGGGGAGCCGCAGGATCGTGGTGTCCACCGGCCGGGCCAACGCGCCGGCCAGGAAGCTGTACGAGCGGCTGGGGTTCGAGCGGCTCGACGAGGTGGAAGTGATCCCGGGGCTGTGGATCGCCAACTACGCCTACGGCGGCTGAACCGACTACCGCCTACGGGCCGCTAGGCCAGCTACGTCCCAGACGGCTGAACCGGCCACGTCTGCCGCAGTTGCGGGCTACGTGGCCGGGACGTTCAGCCATCCATGCCAGGCCGGTCGCGAGAGCTAGGCCGGTCTCGAGAGCTAGGCCGGTCGGGAGAACTAGGCCGGTCGCGGCAGGAGGCCCTCGGCCTCCAGTTCCGACCACAGGTTGTCGGGCACCGGACGCTCCCAGAGCGCCGCGTTGGTCGCCACCTCCTCCGGTGACCGGGCCCCGATGACGATGGAGGCCACCGCCGGGTGCCGGAACGGAAAGGCCATGGCCGCCTGCGGGAGCGGCACGTCGTACCTCTCGCAGACCTTGGCGATCCGTCTGGCGCGGTCGAGCACCTCGGCGGGGGCGGGCTCGTAGTTGTAGGTGCCTCCAGGGGTGGAGGTGGCCAGCAGGCCGCTGTTGAAGACGCCCGCCGCGAGCACGCGTACGCCCCGCTCGGCGCAGGCGTCGAGCAGTGGGAGCCCCGACTGGTCGATCAGCGTGTAGCGGCCGGCCAGCATGACCACGTCGATGTCGGTCTCCTGGACGAAGCGCAGCGGCACCTGCCACTGGTTCATGCCGACGCCGATCGCGCCGATCACGCCCTGCGAGCGGAGCTCGGCCAGCGCCGGGTACGCCTCACTGATGGCCTGGTCGGCGTGGGCGTCCGGGTCGTGGATCAGGGCGATGTCGACGCGGTCCAGGCCGAGCCGGGCCAGGGACTCCTCCAGAGATCTCCGTACGCCGTCGCCCGAGAAGTCCCAGACGCGCTCGAAGGCGGCCGGTACGTCGAAGCCCTGCTCGTCGCGACCGTCCACGGTGGAGGGGACCAGCAGGCGGCCGACCTTGGTCGAGAGCACGTAGCCCTCGCGGCCGGCGAGCGCGGCGCCGAGGCGGCGTTCGGACAGGCCGACGCCGTAGTGCGGGGCCGTGTCGAACAGCCGGACGCCATGAGACCAGGCGGCGTCCACGGTCGCGCGTGCCTGCTCGTCGCTGACCGCCTCGTAGAGGCCGGCGATCGGCGCCGCTCCGAAGCCGTGGCGGGGCAGTTCGATCATGTCGTTCTCCAGGTCAGCATTCGTCACGTCATTTCCCAGACCAGCGCGAGCCCGCCGGCGCCCTTGTCGAAGTCGCCGTCGAGCAGCCGGTTCATCTGGACCTGCCACGCCTGGTCGGCGGGATCGTCCTTGAGCGCCGCCTGCAGCGCGGCGTAGTCGTCGACCTCGACGAAGTGGAACAGGTCGAGTCCGTCGCGGAAGATGCGCCAGGAGTGCACGCCGTTGGCCCGCATGACCGCCTCCAGTTCGGCGGGGATGCTCGCGTGCTCCCGGTCGTAGGTCTCCTCGAGTCCGGGTTTGAGCCTGGTACGCAGTGCGATGCGTTCCATCAGTCCTGGGCCTTTCCGCCGGCGATCCGGCTGATGATGAGTGCGATCAGGATGATGCACCCATAGACGACCGGCTGCCAGAAACCGGAGACGCCCTTGAGAGTGAGGATGTTCTGGACCAGGCCGATCACCAGCACGCCGGTGAGCGCGCCGAGGATCGTGCCCTTGCCGCCGTCCATGCTGACGCCACCGATGACGGCGGCGGCGAACACCATGAAGATCCAGCCCACGCCCTGGTTGGAGCCGATGGCGCCGAGCCGCCCGGTCTCCAGGACACCGGCGAGTGCCGCCAACGTACCTCCGAGGATGAACACGCCCCACAGCACCCGGTCCACCCGGATGCCCGCCGCCCGCGCCGCGTCGGCGTTGCCGCCGATCGCGTAGAGCGAGCGCCCGAGCCGGAAGTAGCCGAGTCCGACGATGCCCGCCGCGAACAGCACGGCCGCGATCCAGATCGCCGCCGGCAGGCCGAGCCAGGTGGCGCTGCCCAGGTAGAGGATGGAGTCGGGCAGCTCGAACAGCGTCTTGCCCTCGGTCGGGCCCAGCTGCAGGCCGTGCACGATGATCAGCATGGCCAGCGTGACGATGAACGCCGACAGCTGAAACTTGATGATCAAAAACCCGTTGAACACCCCGATCGCCGCCCCGATCAGCAGGCAGAGCGGGATCACCAACGGCCCGGGCAGGCCGAGCCCGAACCCGCCGGCCGACGCCGGGATCACCAGCATCACCGCGATCGCCGGGGCCATGCCGACCGTCGACTCCAGCGACAGGTCGAACTTGCCGGCGATCAGGATCAGCGCCTCGGCCAGCACCAGCAGCGAGATCGACGCCTGCTGCTGGAGTACGTTGGTCAGGTTGCCGACCGATAAGAAGATCGGGTCCAGGAACGCGCCCACGATGAGCAGGATCAGGATCACCGGCACCAGCGTGAGGTCCCGGAACCTGGCGAGCCGCACCCGGGGGGCCGGCGCGGACAGTGTGGTTGTCACTCTTCAATGCCTTCCATCACGGCTACGAGCTCATGGTCGGTCCACCCACGCGGCACGTCCTTCACGACCCTGCCGTGGAACATCACCAGCACCCGGTCGCAGATGCGCAGGTCGTCGAGCTCGTCGGAGACCAGTACGGCCCCCGCTCCCCGCTCGACCGCGTCCTCGACGGCGCCGAGCAGGGCCTGTTTGGCCTTGACGTCGACGCCCGCGGTTGGGTTGATCACCACCAACGCGGACGGGTCGTCGACCAGCGCCCGCGCGAACACCACCTTCTGCGCGTTTCCTCCAGACAGATCACCGACGGGCTGATCGGGCCCTTCGGTCTTGATGTCCAGATCCTCGATCAGTCGCAAGGCCTTGTTCCGGCGTCTCGTCGGTGAGATGAGGCCGTACCTGCCGAGCTTGCGGGCGATCGGGAGCGTGCCGTTCTCCCCCACCGACAGCAGCGGGACGAAGCCCTCGCGGTTGCGGTCCTCCGGCACGAAGCCGAGACCCGCCCCCAGCGCGGCCGGTACGTCGCCCGGCCTGACCTGGGTGCCGTTGACCGTGACCGTGCCCGAGTCGGGTTTGCGCAGGCCGACCAGGGTCTCGGCCAGGCCGACCTTGCCGCTGCTGCCGGATCCGGCCAGGCCGACCACCTCGCCGCTCCTGACCGCCAGGTCGACGGCCTGGAATCGGCCGGCCAGCGACAGCCTCTCGGCCGACAGGACCACGTCGCCGTTCGCGGCGCCGCGGGTCCTGGCCTCGTACGCCGCCGTGGCCTCGCCCGTCATCGCCGCCACCAGCTCGTCGTGCGGCAGCTCGGCGACCGGTCTGGTCATGACATGCCGGGCGTCGCGGAAGACGGTGACGCTCTGGCAGATCTCGTACACCTCATCGAGATGGTGGGAGATGTACATCATCGTCACGCCCTGCTCGCGCAGCGCCCGCATGCGGGCGAACAGCCGCTCGATGGCCGGGCCGTCCAGCCGGGCGGTCGGCTCGTCGAGGATGATGAACCGCGCGCCGAACGACAGCGCGCGGGCGATCTCCACGAGTTGCCGCTGTTCGACGTTCAGGTCGCCGGCGAGTACCTCCGCGTCCACCTCCACCTCGTACGTGGCCAGCAGTTCGCGGGCCTTCGCCCGGAGGGTCCGCCAGCTGATCATGCCGCCGGTGGTCTGGCGGTTGAGGAACAGGTTCTCGGCGACGGTCAGCGCCGGGATGATCGTCGACTTCTGGTACACGCAGGCGACCCGCTGCCGCCAGGCGTCACGGTCCGCGAGGGCGGGCGCCGTCTCTCCCGAGAACCGCACCTCGCCCTCGTCCGGCCGCTGAAGCCCGGTGAGAATCGACACCAGGGTGGACTTTCCGGCGCCGTTCCTGCCGACGAGCGCGTGGGTCTCCCCCTCGGCGATCGCGATGCCCGCGCCGTTGAGCGCCGTGGTGGGGCCAAAGCGCTTCACGACATTTCGGGCTTCAACATGATTTTTCATTACTTGACCTGGTTGCCCCAGAGGCTCTTGTCGTCCACATTGTCCTTGGTGACGAGCGGGGCGGGAAGCTGGTCCTCCAGGCCGTTCGGCAGCTGGATGATCGTGCTGTCGTGGTCGGTCGGCCCCGGCTTGAAGGTCTTGCCGTCGATCGCCGCCTTGGCGTAGAAGAGGGCGTACTTCGCGTACAGGTCAGCGGGCTGCGACACCGTGGCATCGATGTCACCCTTGCGGATCGCCTCGAACTCCTGCGGGATGCCGTCGTTCGACACCACGAACACGTGCTTGGGATCGGTCGGGGGGACGAGCAGGCCCTTCTGCTTCAGCACCTGCAGCGTCGGGGCCAGGTGCACACCACCGGCATGCATATAGATCCCCTTGATGTCCGGGTTCTGCTCCAGCCTGGTCTGCAGCATGGACGCGGCCTTGCTGCCCTCCCACTCGGTCGGCTCTTCGAAGACCGTGATCCCGGGGAACTTCGCCTTCATGCACTCCCGGAACGCCTCGGCCCGGTCGCGCCCGTTGATCGAGCTCAGGGAGCCCATCAGCTGGACGACCTTGCCCTTGCCGCCCAGCTTCTCGCCCAAGAACTCGCAGGCTTTCGTCCCGTACGCCCGGTTGTCCGCGCGTACGACCATGTAGACCTGACCCTTGTCCGGCCTGGTGTCGACGGTCACGACGGGGATCTTCTTGTTCGCCAGCGTCTGGAGGGTCGTGGCGATCGCGCCGGTGTCCTGGGGCGCCATCACGATCGCCTTGGCCCCTTGGCCAGTCAGCGCCTGAACGTTGTTGACCAGCTTGGTCACGTCGTTCTGCGAGTTCGTCGCGGGCATCAGGTCGACTTTGAGCTCGCCGGCCATCTGCGGGACGTACTTGATGTAGGAGTTCCAGAAGTCGGAGTCGGCGCGCGGGTGGTCGATGCCGACCTTCCCGCCGCCGCCTCCTCCGGCTGCTGTCTGACCTCCGGAACCGCAGGCGGTGATGACCGCCAAGAGGACCGCGCCTGCGGCTAAAGGACCGAACTTCATGGTGGGGGGTTACCTTCCTCGAATGCCTCTGCTTGATCGGCCCTCGACTGGGCTTAGCTGTCCGTCGATTCGTTTAGTTGACCGGCCGGAGCCGCAGCCCCTGCATGCCGCCGTCGACCGCGAGCGAGGTGCCGGTCGTCGCGCCGGCCTCGGGCCCGGCCAGGTAGGCGATCGCCGCGGCCACCTCCTGCGCGCTGACCAGGCGACCCATCGGCTGCCTGGCGTTCAGCGCCTGCCTCTCCGCCACCGGGTCGTCGGCCGCGTCGAGCAGCCTTCCCACCCACGGAGTGTCCGCTGTGCCGGGGTTGACGCAGTTGACCCTGATGCCCTCCCGTACATGATCCGCCGCCATCGCCAGCGTGAGCGACAGGACCGCGCCCTTGGTCGCGCTGTACAGCGCCCGGTTCGGCAGGCCCGCGGTGGCCGCGATCGAGCACGTGTTGACCACCGCCGCGTGCTCCGACTGCCTGAGGTACGGCAACGCCGCCCGGGTCACCCTGACCATGCCGAACACGTTGACGTCGAACGCCTTCTGCCACTCGCTGTCGGGATTGTCGGCGACCGTACCCTGCGCCCCGATGCCCGCGTTGTTGACCACGATGTCGATGCCGCCGAGCCGCTCAGCCGCTTCGGCCACGGCAGCGCGTACGCCGGCGTCGTCCGTGACGTCCACCTTGATCCCGATGAACGGATCACCGGGCGGGTTGATGTCGAAACAGGCGACCTTCATGCCGCGCTCGGCGAGCAACGTGGCCGTGGCCAGGCCGATACCGGCTCCGCCGCCCGTGACAATCGCTTTGAGACTCATGCGTCCCTCCAGACCTCGCCGCCGGGGAAAGTGTGGGCGGCGATCGATTCGGGGTGCATCGCCGCGCTGAAGCCCGGCGCGCTGGGGGCGGCGTAACGGCCGCCTTCGATGACCACGGGGTCGACGAAATGCTCGTGCAGGTGGTCGACGTACTCGATCACCCGGTTTTCCATCGTGCCGGTCACGGCCACGTAGTCGAACATCGACAGGTGCTGTACCAACTCGCACAGCCCCACGCCGCCGGCGTGCGGGCAGACGGGGATGCCGAACTTGGCCGCGAGCAGCAGGATCGCGATGTTCTCGTTAACACCGCCGACCCGAGCAGAGTCCAGTTGCAGGTACGAGATCGCGCCCGCTTGCAGGAGCTGCTTGAACACGATCCGGTTCTGCACATGCTCGCCGGTGGCCACCGGGATGGGCTTGATGCCCGCGGCGATGGCGGCGTGGCCGAGCACGTCGTCGGGGCTGGTCGGCTCCTCCACCCAGTGCGGGTTGAACTGCTGCAGAGCGTTCACCCAGTCGATGGCCGCGCCCACGTCCCAGCGCTGGTTGGCGTCGATCGCGATGGGGAAGTCGGCCCCGCACACCTCGCGGGCCACCCGGAAACGTCGGATGTCGTCGTCGAGGTCGGCGCCCACCTTGAGCTTGATCTGGCGGAAGCCGGCGTCGAGGGCCTCCTTGCACAGCCGGCGCAGCTTGTCGTCGTCGTAGCCGAGCCAGCCCGGAGAGGTGGTGTAGGCGGGATACCCCTCGCGCTTGATGTCCTCGACCCGCTGCGCCTTCCCCTTTTCCGCCTTTTTCAGGATTTCTAGGGCCTGTTCGGGCGTCAGGGCATCGCTCAGGTACCGGAAGTCGATGAGATCGACGATCTCCTCGGGAGTCATCTCGGACAGCAGCAACCAGAGCGGCTTGCCCGCCCGCTTCGCCTTCAGATCCCACAGCGCGTTGACCACGGCGGAGATCGCCATGTGCATGACGCCCTTCTCGGGGCCCAGCCAGCGCAGCTGCGAGTCGTAGACCATCTCCTTGTAGAGAGCGCCCAGGTCCTCGACGTCCCTGCCGATCACGTACGACTCGAGGGCGCTGATCGCCGCGGTCTGTACGTCGTTACCGCGCCCGATGGTGAACGCGAACCCGTGCCCGGCGTAGCCGTCATCGGTTTTGAGAACCACGTAGGCGGCCGAGTAGTCGGGGTCGGGGTTCATGGCGTCGGAGCCGTCCAGCTCCCGGGAGGTGGGGAAACGGATGTCGTGCGTCTCCAACTCCACGATCCGGTAGCTGCTCGTCTGTCCGTCGGGAGTCGTCATGCCTGGCCCACCGTCTGGCGCTGGCGGCCGAGTCCCTCGATCTCCAGCTCCATCACGTCACCCGCACGCAAGTACGGCTGGCCGGGCATCCCCATGGCGACCCCGGCGGGAGTACCGGTGTTGATCACATCACCCGGATCCAGCACCATGAACTGGCTCAGGTACCGGACGATCTCCGCCACGTCGAAGATCATGTTCTTGGTGACGCCGTCCTGGCGCACCTCGCCGTTCACCGACAGCCGCATCGTCAGGTTCTGCGGGTCGGCCACCTCATCGGCGGTCACCAGCCAAGGCCCGAGCGGATTGAACGTCTCGCACGACTTGCCCTTGTCCCACTGGCCACCCCGCTCCAGCTGGAACTCCCGCTCAGAGACATCGTTGGCCACCGCGTACCCCGCGATGACGTCGAGCGCCTCCTCCCGACTGCCCAGGTAGCGGGCCCGCTTACCGATGATGACGGCCAGCTCCACCTCCCAGTCGGTCTTCAGACTGTTGCGCGGTACGAGCACCTCGTCGTACGGGCCCACCATGGTGTTGGCGGCCTTCATGAACACGACCGGCTCCGCCGGAACCTCCGCGCCGGACTCGGCCGCGTGGTCGCTGTAGTTCAGCCCGATACAGACGATCTTGCCTGGTCGCGCGACCGGAGCTCCGATTCGCAGCCCCTCGGCCGCGATCACAGGCAGCGCATCGCGCTCGAGCGCGTCGCGGACGCGCGCCACTCCCCCGGAAGCGAGGAAAGCCCCATCGATCTCGGGCTCTCCGATGTCGCGCAGGTTACCGGCGCCATCCATCACCACCGGGCGCTCCTGGCCGACAGGTCCTACTCGCAGCAGCTTCACACCGCATCCTTAAGTTATACATCGGATGTATCTAGCACGATGCTGGTCGGCCTCGGTAGGGCCTGTCAAGCCTTCACGCGCGATACATCGGATCCATAGAGGCCGAGAGTGGCCGCTGAAGTCGCATTACAAACGGTTGCAGTGACCAGTAAGGCCCATCCTTCTGGCGAAGGTTCGCTATGCAGCGGTCACATACATCGGATGGCACCCTTTCCACATGGCGGACTCCTTTCACCTGCGTAACGGGTGGATCCTCGGAGGTCTAGCATAAATCCCTGGGCAGAACCCGGCTCACCCACCCCGCAGCCTTCCCCATCCGCCCCCACCACAAGCCCCACTTAACGGGTAAACCTCCGCCAGATGGCACCAAACACCCGATGAATCTACTCAACCTTGCACGTACGGGATGGCCCCGCCCCCTCATGGCCACCCCTCACAACCGACCTCAGCCACTTCGACGGAGGTCGGTCCAACCCAACGACGCCACCAACCACACCAACCCCAACAGGAGGACTGTCCGGCAAGCGGTTGGAATGTCAGCTCAGGTTGTAGGCCGTAGGCGGCGAGGGCGAATGGGCGATGTGGTCGCCCGAGACCTTAATGCGGTGCCCACGAACGTTCGCCGGACTTCCGGTCCTCCGCTCCCCCGGCGGCAGCACGTCTCCGTGCAGACCCCGACCACGACGAACCGCCTACTTCCCCTCCCCGGAGAGGACATCCCTCCGGTCTTCTCCCACCTCCCAGAGGGGGATCTCTCCCAAGGCCCCCGACCACCACGGACCGTCGCAGGGGCCGAGACGGTCGCGTGACGAACCATCCGGAAACCGTTGGGGACATCGCCTTAGAGGTTCTGACAGAAAGCTTCCGTCAACGGGCGACGACACTGATAAGCGAACGTCCCGTTGATCACCCGCGAGAGGGAAGGGGTTCACCCGTGCGAGGGACCCCCGGCCGAGGTGGCTCGCAGACGCTAGGGACATGGTGAGTGAGCGAAGTGAAGTACCCGTCCCGCGTTGGGCCAAGCGGGCGGCCTACGCGTCCGCGCTTTCGGCGACGATCGGGTTCATACCGCTGCACGCGGTCTGGGCTCTGGGAATTCCTCTCTGGGCCGACGAGGGCAAGTTCCGGGACTGGTACGCGCAAGGCGGCAGCCCCTATCTCCTCATCCTCTGCGCCATGGCGATACTGGCCGGAACCCTGGCGCTGAGCTTTGTGCGACCATGGGGCCTGGTCTTCCCGCGCTGGGTGCCGCTGCTCTCCAGGCGGAGGGTGCCGCGCCGGACGCTTGCCACCACGGCGTTCGCGGTGTCGGCCTTCTTGCTCGGATACACGGCATGGGCCGCATGGCGGTTGGCTACCGACTTCAGCGACGACGGCATTTTCAGTCCGTGGATCGTCGTCTACGGGATTCCACAGTTCTTGGTCTGGGGCATCGGCCTGGTTCTCGCTGCCTGGTCGTACCGTGCCCGTGCCGCAGTGAGCCGTGTGGGGTCCGGCCGCTGACGCGGTCGGCCGACCCGGCCGCTTGAAACGATCAGCATCCCGGACAGAGCCGTGGGGAGAGCACCCGGGAGAGCACCGAAGGAGCTGAGAGAGAGCTGAGAGGGCAGAGGCTGGGCCGCTGGACGGATGGGCGGACCGGTTGGCATGATCATGGACGAGCAGACAAGATGAGTCCGCCTCAGGCATGGCAGAGCCAGCTTGCGGGCGTCGGTGGACCGGGATGGTCGGTGGGCCGAGATGGCGGGGATCGGGATGATGGCGGGGCGGGCGGTTGACTGAGGCACCAGCGCGTAATAGAACACGTTTCAATAAGGCGCTTAACCAAGCGCTTGATCACTCCACAGGCCCGAGGTGAGCTCGAATGCATATTAACCTCGTCGACCAGGACCGTTACGCGACCTCCGGCCCGCCACACGAGCAGTTGCGCTGGCTGCGCGACCACGATCCCGTACACCGGCACGAGGGCGAGCCCGACTTCTGGGCCGTCACCCGATATGACGATGTCGTACAGGTGTCTCGGCGCTCGGACTTGTTCTCCTCGTCCAGGAAACTGGCGCTGTTCGACGAAGTCACCGAGGAGCAGCGGGCGCTGCAGCGGCTGATGATGCTCAACCAGGACCCGCCAGAGCACACGCGGCGGCGGTCGCTGGTCAACCGGGGGTTCACGCCGCGCACGATTGGAGCGCTCGAACAGCACATCCGGGATATCTGCGACGACCTTCTCGACAAGTGCTCAGGGGAGGCGGACTTCGTCACCGAGGTGGCGGCTCCGCTGCCGCTCTACGTGATCTGCGAACTGCTCGGCGCCCCGGTCGAGGACCGGGACAAGATCTTCAACTGGTCGAACCGCATGATCGGCGCGCAGGACCCCGACTACGCCACCTCGGAGGACCAGGGCGGCGCGGCGGCCATGGAGGTGTACGCGTACGCCAACCAACTGGCCGCCCAGCGCAAGGCGAACCCGCGCGACGACATCGTCACCAAGCTCATCCAGCCCGACGAGAAGAGCGGCGAGACGCTCGGAGAGGATGAATTCGACCTCTTCGTCCTCTTGCTAGTGGTCGCCGGCAACGAGACCACCCGCAACGCGGCCTCCGGCGGAATGCTCGCCCTCTTCGAGCACCCCGAACAGTGGCAACGCCTGGTCGCGGACCCCACGCTGGCGGGCACGGCGTCCGACGAGATCGTCCGGTGGGTGTCACCGGTGAACCTGTTCCGGCGCACGGCCACGGCGGACACGGTGCTGGGCGGCCAGCAGATCGCCGAGGGCGACAAGGTCGTGGTCTTCTATTCGTCAGCGAATCGGGACACCTCCATTTTCCCGGATGCCGAGATATTCGACATCGGCCGCAACCCGAACCCGCACATCGGTTTCGGTGGCGGTGGGGCACACTTCTGCCTGGGCAACCACCTGGCGAAGCTGGAGTTGCGGGTGCTGTTCGAGCAACTGGCCCGGCGGTATCCCCGACTGCGGCAAACGGGAGAGGCACGGCGCCTGCGGTCGAACTTCATCAACGGCATCAAGGAACTGCCGGTCGTCATGGACTGATCGCCGGCCAGCCGCCCTTCGACCGGCTGGCCGCCATGGATGATCGCGAGCCAGCCGACTCGTAGGGAGCTGGCTCATCCTTCATCTGGCATAACCGAAAAGCAAGGCGATCCACATGTCATTTGCCACGTGGAGCGACCAGCGATCACTCTCATGAATGACAGTCTGCCCGTTCTGGAGAGCTGTCCGGCGAATGAACCGCAACCCACCGAGCGCGATCAGTTCATAAACGACCTCATTACAGTCGCAGGTCCACCGCATAACCCGGCCGCTAAATTCGCGCCGTCGCGGAGGGCGCCATGTCAGTTGGTCGCAGTGCGACTGCACGGCTGACACGTGCGGCGCCGAGCAATGAGGGGGAAACCGCCTGCGACCGAGCACCCAGCAAGCGCACGCCCCACTTGAGCGACACCTGCTCGACCAGCCACAGACCCCGCCCGTGACAGTCGTCATCGCCGGACTCGCGCGATCGAGGAACCGTGTCCGCCCCATCATCGGTCACCTCAACGCGAACAATCTCGGCATCAACGGCGATGACCTCCACCGTGATCACCCCGCCATACAGCCCAGAAGCGGTATGGATTAGCGCATTGGTAACCAACTCGCTGACGATCAATCGCGCAGTCTCCACGTCCCGGCGCCCTGCCGACGCAAGCATCTCCCCAACGCAGTGACGAGCCACCGCCACCGAATGCGCCACCCCCGGCAACACGACTTCACCCAGAAATCGCTCGTTCACCGCGCCACCTCCCATCTCTGCACGGCCACGACTCATCTGCATCCGACCGATGCCACAGCCATGCCATAGCGGTCGAGCCTGTAGGCCTTGATCGCGTAGACGTCTTCCAGAAAGCGCCTCGGCTCCGCAGCAGTCGCAGCAGCAGAAGTCGGCGCAGACACCTCGGGAGATCTTGACGCACTCATTGCGTCGGCTCCCGGGCTTCGTTCGGGAGCCGACAATCTCACCAAATGCATGGAACGTTCCATTTTGCGCGCGCTCAACATTTACTCCCTCCAATTGGTGGGGTATTTTCGCTATCACCCAATCATGTCCGTTTAGTCGCAATTAGCTACGACCGCTCATGTGCAACATGATGCAGAGTTGGCGTTAAGAACGCAACAGATTCCGAGAGCATCAGCCTTAGGGGTTCCGCTACTCTTGCCCGCATGGCTCAAAAGAGACGGGCCCCGACTACGCGCCAGAGGCGGCTCGCCATGGAGTTGCGGCAGCTCAGGGAGCGTTCCGGCCTATCGCGGGAGGAGATCTCCGAAGCTACTGGAGTCAACCGAACGACCCTCTATCGCATCGAAATGGCACAAGCCAAACCGCAGCTGAGAACTTTGCGAGTACTGCTCGACATCTATTCAGTACCGGAAAGTCGTCAGCACGAGCTGATTACAATGCTCAGACTCGCCAAAGAAGAGACATGGCTTGAGGTTGCTTCAGACTTGCCGCCTCAGTACGCCACCTACATCGGACTTGAGCACGGAGCCAAGGCAATCCTCAACTACGAGACCCTGTTCGTACCTGGATTGCTTCAGACGGAAGCGTACGCACGTACAGCAATCCCAGGTGGACTAACCGACCTCCACCCCGAAGAGGTAGAGAAACGCGTCAAAGCACGTTTGGCTCGCCAAGCCCGCGTTCCCGCGCTCCCCATCTACGCGATCATTGATGAGGCCGTGTTGCGTCGTTCCATTGGCGGACCTGCGGTGATGCGTGAGCAGCTACAACGTCTCATCGACGAGAGCAAGCAACCGCATGTCACCTTGCAAGTGATCCCCTTCACGGCGGGCATCCATCCAGGGATGTATGGCTCGTTCGTCATCCTCCAGTTTCCGCAAGACGTTCGTGACGTTGTCTACATCGAGACCAGGACGGCGGACTTGTTTTTGGATGGCGAAAATAGCTTGCAGGAGTATAACGTGGTATTCGAGCGACTCCGCGAGATCGCCGCCAGCCCTGCAGAGACGCGGGACACCATGGCCCACATGCTTGCCGACATAAAGTGAAAGCAGGTACTGAGATGACTGGTGAAGAGCTTGGTCTGCCTGATGCTGAATGGCGCAAGAGCAGCCTCAGCGCCCCCAACGGCCAGTGTGTAGAGGTCGCCTTCATCGGCCAGCGCGTAGCCGTGCGGGACAGCAAGAACCCCGACGGAGCGACGTTGCTCTTCACACGTGACGAGTGGCGAGCCTTCACCGGCGGCGTCCACCTGCAGGAGTTCGAGCTCCCCTCAGACTGAGCAGCCGGACATACCCAAGAGGCCTCACCACTCGCAGGTCTTCACACCGATGATCAGCGGTTGGCCGCAACTCCCCCACAGCCGGTCCACCAGCAAGATCACGGTCTACGACTGGGGTGCCACCAAGTCGCGCTGATACCAACTGCCCGGCTTGCCGCCAAGGTCGGCCGGGTCAGCTGGGCCGACCAGGACGAACCCGGCTTTGGTCAGCACCTTCTGGGACGCGGCATTCTTGTGGGCGGTGGCCGCCCGTAGTGTGCGCAGCCCGTGCCGCGACGCCGCCAGCCGGCACAGCTCCCGAACGGTCGCGGTCGCCACGCCGCGGCCGGCGACGTGCTGCGCCACCCGGTAGCCAAGGTTCGCCATGCGATCCTCGATGTCGATCAGGTTGAACCTGCCGAGCACCGAGCCGTCCTCGGCGATGAGTACGTAGAAAGCACAGATGCCGGCCTCCTGCTCAGCCAGCAAGGCGTTGTACCGGTCGGTGAACTGGTCGAAGAAGTCGTCGCCGCGGTCAGAGATCGAGGCGGCGAAGTAGGCGCGGTTCGCCAGTTCGAAGGCCAGGACCGCCGGGGCATGACGAGCATGCAGTTGCTTCAGCTCGGGCACTGCCCAACTCTAGCCAGAGGGCGCCTGCGTTTCTTCCAGCGGCAGACAGCCTCGAGACCACGGCACTGCTAAGCCCATCGATCAAGAACAGATGGAACGCGGCGAAAGACGACCGCAGCACCAACCATCGGCCGCGTCAGAAGCGGAACCGCACGATGCGGGTGGACCGCTTCAGGCCCGGCAGCAGGTTCAGGAGGCGGTACATGCGGCGTACGCCCGCGGGTGCCTTGGCCATCAGCACCGGCGCGTCGTACATCGGCGTCTCGTCGACGTATTCGAGTCGTGGGTGCCAATCGGCCGGCTCTGCCGGGTCGTTGAAGCCGCAGTGGAACTGGGCGCCGTATTTGCGCAGCGTGGGATCCCATTTCGAGGTACGCCACGCCCAGACCGGCACCGTGTCGAACTGTATTTGGCCGCTAGGGAAGGCGTCGACGACGCTGGTCAGCAGCCGCCGGACGTCGGACTCGGTCAGGTAGGGCACCAGTCCCTCGGCGATCATCAGCACCGGCCGCCCCCGGGGAATGCGTTCCAGCCAGGTCAGGTCGGTGACGCTGGAGTCGATCAGGGTGTAGTGCTCGCGCGGTGGCAGGAATTGTCGCCGCAGTTCGATGACGGAGGGGTAGTCCAGGTCGTACCAGTCGACGGTGGCGGGCGGGTCGATCCGGTACACCCGGGCATCGAGACCGCAGCCCAGGTGCAGTACCACCGCGTCGGGGTGATCGGCGAGGAAGCTTCGAGCCCAGTCGTCGTGGGCCTTGGCGCGCACCACGGCGGCAAGGCCCATCTGGCTGGTGCCGAATCTGCGGCTGTCGTAGCCGGGGTCGAGGCGGCGCATCGCCTGCTCGGCGCATTCGTCGCCAAGAATCGGATCCGACAGTCGGTTGTCCAGTGCTTTGGCCTTCAGGACCGGACTGAGGGTCTTCTGCACTCCGACGAGTTCGGGTTCTTTCATGACAACTACACTAAACTTATTTCAAGAATTTCGTGAAGTATGTGAATGATTTCAACCGGGCTTGGCCGGGGGTGCGGAACTCGAACGCGCCCATGGCGTAAGCCCGGCAGGGCGGCACGCTGTCACACGATCCTGATTGCGGGAATACCGCGCCCGAGAACCGGTGATCAGCTCGGATTTGCGCTCCCCTCACAGCCTCTGTCGATCCGGCCCGTCTCGAAGTACCGCACCACCTCGGCGGCGCACTCGGGTACCCGGGTGGTCGAGACGTGCACGTCGTCGGCGACCGTGTAGACGGTGCCGCCGATGGCGCGCCGCGTCTGCAGTGTCCAGTCATAGACGGACATGAACTCATACAGGTGCCCCGCCAGTACCAGCGACCCGCTGCTCCGCTTCAACGTGGCCTCCTGCACCGGCAGCGGCCAGCCGGCACACATGACACCCAGTCCCCAGGACCGGCCGGTGGCCGGATGACGCTTCACGAGCTCCTGGTAGGCACGCCAGGCGGTGTCGAAACCGGCCCGGCTGCTGTCCTCGTTGCAGGCGACCGCCCAGTTCATGGTCATGTTCAGCATTTCGGGTGCGCCGGGCACGGGCGTCCCCATCATCTGACCGCCGCTGAGCATCTCCTTGACGGTGGGCGGGGCGGTGGTGCCCGTCGCCGTCCGAAGTTCGGCCAGTGCCTTGCCCGCGCGTGCCCACTCGGTCGAGTTGCGCTTGGCCAGGTCGGCGACGGCCGAACCGTCGATGGGCCGCGGCAGGTCGGTGTACGTCTTGGGGTTCTTGTCGTAGTCGCGCACCAGCTGGGCCACCTGCTCGCGCACCTGCCGGGCGGTAGCACCGAGACCATAAGTCTCATCGCGGCGGCTCAGCCAGGCGGCCATGCGCCCGAAGTCACGCTCAGCCGCCTCCGCGCTGTCCTTGACGTGCTCGTCGAAACGGGTCCACGGTGGCGCCACGCTGTCCAGGAAGGCCCGTGCAGTGTGCTCGGGGAACAGGCTGCGGTACACCATGCCCAGATAGGTGCCCCAGGAGAAGCCGAGCAGGTTGAGCTTGCGCTCACCCAGTGCGGTCCGCACCAGGTCCAGGTCCTTGGCCACGTTGCCGGTGGTGAGCTGTCCGAGGAAGGCTGGGTCGGAGCGTCCGCACTTCTGGTTGGCGGCCACCTGGCCGTCGTAGATCTTCCTGGCGGCCTCCTTGGTCAGCGCGCCCGGCTCCTGCGGGCCTCCTGGCAAGGTGGGGCAGGCGACCTTGGTGCTGTACCCGACCCCGCGCGGATCGAAGCCGATGATGTCGTATCGCTCGTTGAGCTTGGCCATCTCCTCGTTCCTGAGCGCGGCCCGCAGGATCGGGTCCAGGTATCCGCTGTTGCCCGGCCCTCCTGGCAGGACGGCGGTCGCGCCGAGCCGGTGTGCCTTGTCGGTGGCGGCCAGCCGGGTCACCGCGATGTCGATCTTCCGCCCGCCGGGCTCGCGGTGGTTCAGCGGGACACTGACCGTCCCGCACTCCAGGCGCTTCATCAGCGTCCGGAAGGCCGGAAGCTGCTCCTGCGTCACGCGCAGGCTCCGGATCACCTCATCGGAGTAGTCCGGGCAGGATTTCCATTGAACGGACGATACGCCGGAGCTCGGGCTGGGATTCGCGGTGACGCTCGCGCTCGGGCCGGCCTCAGTGGCAGCGCCTGCCGCGGCAGGATGCGCCGCCAGCCCCGCCAGCGCCAGTGCCATTGCCGTCAGTGATCTTCGGTACGTCATGCGGACCAGTTGTAACGCAGCGGTTGTTTCCTTCCTGTTTCTAGGAAAATGGCCGCCGGGCCGCAGGCTCTTCGACACCGCCCCGAGAGGACTCTTCTTCCCGGACGTGGGCGGACGCCCTTGCGCTCCGTGATGCCGTCGGCGGGGAAATCCGGCATTGTGCGACGTTGCCCCAGCTAGGGCCGGGTGTGGTCTGGACGCTGAGTAGGCCGCTAGGCAGGCTGACCGTTGTGAAGGGGCACGAGCCAGACCCGGCGGCGCGACCCAGCCTCCATGGAGCACCCTCCCCGTCGGCTGATCCGGCCGTGCGGGCGCCTGGCCGTGCGGGTCAGCCGGCCGTGCGGGCGGAGTCGTCGTAGGCGGTCAGGACCGTGTCGGCGTGGCGGAAGGCCCAGTCGCCTAGAGCACGGATCGGCACCAGCAGGTCCTTGCCCGCTTGGGTCAGCTCGTACTCCACCCGCGGCGGGGCTTCGGCATAGCGTCGGCGTTCGACCAGGCCACAGCGTTCCATGCGACGCAGGGTCTGAGTGAGCACTTTCTGACTGATGCCGCCGATCTCCCGGCGGAGTCGGCCGGGGCGCATGGGCCCCTCCTTGAGGGCGAACACCACCACCGGCAGCCAGGCATGGGCGAACAGGTCCACGGCCAGACGGGCCGGGCAGTCGGCGACGAAGTCGCCGTAGGGCTCGAACGGAGCGTCATCGTGGTGGTCCACATTGGCCAGTCTCCCGCATCCGTTGGACACCTGGAGGTGCCTATCGGCACGCCTACTGTCTTCGCGGGAAGCTGCAGTTCAGGCGAGGAAGAGGGAAAGACATGCGTATTGGCATACTCGGGGCCGGGCAGATGGCCGAGGCGCTGGGATCGGGCTGGGCACGGGTTGGGCACGAGGTGATGGTCGGCTCACGGTCGCAGGAGAAGGCGCGCAAGCTGGCCGAGGCGATCGGGGCGGGCGCCTGTGGCGGTGATCTGCGGGCCGCCGCGGAGCACGGCGAGGCGTTGCTGCTGGCCGTACCGGCCTTGTCGGTGGACGGGATTCTCGCCGGGGTCGGCGCGGCGGACGGCGCGTTGGCCGGGCGGACGCTGATCGACTGCACCAACGCCTACGAGCCTGACGCGTTCACCGACGCGCCGAACTCGTTCCTACTGGCCGACGACGCGGTGGCCGAGCGGGTGGCCAGGCTGGCCCCTGAGGCGGGGGTTGTCAAGGCGTTCAACATGTGCGCCGCGGAGGTGTGGACCTCTCACGCAGGGCGCGGGCTGGGGGTGCCCCTGTGCGGCGACGATGAGCGGGCCGTGGAGGTGGTCGCCGGTCTGGTGAGCGATCTGGGCTTCGAGCCGGTACGGGCAGGTGGGCTGAGGCGGGCGCGATACCTGGAAGCCGTGAGTGTGTTCGTGGTCGGCTTGTGGTTCGCCGGGTACGACGCTCGCCAGATGCTGCCGCCCCTTCAGGAGGCCTTCGCCCACTCTGACGCCTGACATCGACCCGTTCATGGGTTTTAGGAGAGGGCACCCCTTGGATGAGTTCCGGTCTTGGGGTGCTGGGTGAATCCTTTGGTGGGGATCGCGTCTCTTATACCTGTACCCGGCAACAGCGTCGGGACAGGTTCAGGAGGTTGTCATGCTCGTTGGTATCGTCGTCGTGGCGGCTGTGCTCTTGTGCGCGTGCACCATCGTGGTGCTGCGTCGGCGGGGTCGGTCGCGTGGCTGAGGTGAGTTGGCCGGTTGAGCAGCTGGTCGTCGCCGCGCGGGATGGCGACGTCGAGTCGATCGCCGCGTTGGTGTCCGGCGCGCACCCGCATGTGCAGCGATTCGCCTACTCGATATGTGCCTCGCCGGAAGATGCTGAAGACGCCGCGCAGGAGGCGTTGATCATTCTGTACCGCAAGATCGGGACGTTGCGGGCCTCCGGTGCGCTGGCGTCGTGGATGTTCCGCATCGTCCGCAACGAGTGCCTGCGGCGGTCGCGGCGGCTGGTGCGACACCATGAACCGGTCGTGGACGTCACCGTGTGGTCGGCCGAGGATGAGGTATTGCAGCGGTTGGAAGCCGACCGGGTGGCTTCGGCGATCGCTTCTCTGCCCACCGATCAGCGGCGCGTTTTGATCATGCGAGATGTTCTCGGCTATCGCGGACGGGCTGTCGCCGATGCGCTCGGCCTCAGCACCGCCGCTATGAAGTCGCGGCTGCATCGCGCCCGCGCAACGGTGCACGACACGCTGCAGGGCACACCTGGCACAGCCGCGGGAGACAACGATGACTGACGATCGCAGCTTTGCCAGCGCCTCTTTGCCGCGACACCTGGTGCGCGGCCTGGTGGGATTCGGCGCGCTGGTCGGTTCGGTCGCCCTGATTCCAGTGGTCGGACTGGGTAGCTTGCTGCTCGCACCGGCTGGTCTGCTCGCTCTGCGAGGGTGTCCGACCTGCTGGGCCATCGGTTTGATCCAGACCATTTCGATGGGCCGGGTGCGACGCTCCTGCGTAGATGGCCGGTGCGAACTGACCGTGGCCCACTCTGCTGGATCGCACCGCGCCGACGAAAGCTCGTAAACCGGCGCCGCAGACCTACTCGTCCGGTCTCGGAAATCATGTCGGTGGACCCCGGCGCCTCTACCGGATGGCGATGTGCGCCAGGTCAGGGAGTTGGGAGAAAACGCCTGATACCCGTGGGCGCAACCTCCGGATTTTCGGTGCTCCACCACAGCTCGCCGTCGACCGTCAGGTACGGCACCCAGTAACGCACCGCAGCACCCACGGCGAGCGCGTCGGCCACCTCGGTGAGGTAGGCGCCGAGCGTGGGCCAGGCAGCATCGAAGTCGCCGAGGCCGTCGTGCGCGGTCCAGCCGACCCGGCCATACTCGGGCCCGGGCCGCAGGTCGATCACCTGCGCATCGCCGTCCGCGGCGGCAAACGGTACCCATCGCTCGTGCCACCACGGTTCGGCGCCCGGCCGGTGCGGGGTGAGCCCATCGACGCTCACGGCGACGTCCATGCACGCGCGCCAGTGGTCGACGATGCCGGCGGTCGACAGCGGCGGCCCTTCGGGCAGGATGTTCGCCCAGATGCGTTGGCCGTCGTGGCGGCTCAGCGACTCGACGAGCTCAGGTGGAAAGGCGAGCCCCAGCGCGGCTTCGGCGGCGGCGACGTCGGCCGGATCGGCGGGCGGCGCCAGCGCGGCCGCGCTGGCCGGGGCATACCGCGCCAACCACTCCTCGATCCGCGCCCACGCTTCCGTCACCATGCCCACACACCCTTGCCTCGCTCGTCCCAAGACCAGCACCCCCTTGACCGCACACAACGTACGACGAGACTTCCGGAATGGTCTGGTACGGGCGGCCTCCCTGTACCAGGTAACCGTCGTCGTCGGCGGGCGGCTCTGATGCGGGCGAGAATGCGGGTCGTCTGCCGGGCGCCTGGTTGCCAGCCCTGCTGAATGAGGGTATCCGCCACCTGGTGGAGCAGGTCGGCGGTCTGGCCGGGGATGACGTCCCGGCGGACGACGATGACCCGCCAGCCGAGAGCACGCAACTCTGCGCGGCGCTGCTCATCACGGAGTTGGTCGACGGGCGACGTGTGATGTTGCTGACCGTCGTCCTCGACCGCCACCTGGAACTCCGGCCAGCCGAGGTCGAGGTAGGCGAAACGGTCGTCCGCCAGAGGAACGCGGACCTGGGTGGTGGGTCTGGGAAGGCCGCCGTCCACCAGGATCACGCGTAGCCAGCTCTCCCGGGGCGAACCGGCACCCCCGTCGGCGAGGCTGAGCGTGTCGCGGAGATGCCATGAAGTGGACTGGTGCCAGAGGGCCTCCAGGTCCACTCCGTGCCGGAGGAACTGGTCCAGGGCGGCCACGGCCTCCAGGCGGGGAAGCCAGCGGACGCAGTCGAGGGCCGTGCGCTCCCGGGTGGTGAGGCGGGCGCCCTTGCACTCCGTGATGTCGTCGGCGGGCAGAGTGGTCACGTGGGTGACGCAGCCGGGGATCGCCAGGTGGCCGGGAGCTATGAGCTCCACCGGCCAATCGTCTTCGGTGGTGTCGAGGCTCAGTACGTGCAGGCCCCAGATGTGAGCGGCCGTCCGGCGCCAGGCGACCGCCTGGGGAATCAGCCGCGTAATGCGCTGGGCACGTTCGAGCAGCGAGGGTTCGTTCACGCCGTTCAGAATGAGGGAGCGGAGGATGGGCAAGAGGCGCCGAATCCGATTCTGTGGATAGATGAAACAGATCACCCACAGCCACGGAGTAGTTGATCAGCGATCGCCCATTGGGAGGTTGATCCGCCGCCCAGATCGGCCGCGCGATCAGAGCCCGCCGCCGATCTGGGCCGATCCTTCCCAACGAGGGAATCATGATCTTTGTGTAGCCGATGTCGATCTCGGAGAAGCCATGCCAAGCGTCTATGACAGCGAACGGCTGGCGGCAAGCTATGCCTTCGACCGCCCTCCGGTGCATCAGCAAATTCTCAAGTCAGTTCACCTAACGCGTCCGGTTCGGCGAGCCCTGGATGTCGGATGCGGTGCCGGTGTATCTACTGCCGCGCTCGCTCCATTGGCCGAATGCGTAATCGGCCTGGAACCGGTCCCAGGAATGCTTGTACACCGACGGTCCGTCGCGCCATCCGCTCGATTCGTCATCGGCGCAGCGGAAAGGCTGCCGTTCGCCGCAGCGTCGTTCGACCTGGTCGCCGCCGCAGGCTCGCTGAACTACACCAACCTTTCGTCGGCCCTCGCCGAGGTGGCCCGCGTCCTGACTTCGGATGGGGTCTTCCTTCTGTACGACTTCTCGCAAGGCCGGTATTCGCTCACAGGTGACGCACTGGCGGCGTGGTTCACGTCGTTCGAGCAGCGGTTTCCATCGCCGCCTGGATGGCGGCCACTGGCTGTACAAGAGTTGCGCCTCGCCGGGACGGGGTTGCGCCTGCTCGACTACACCGACGTCGAGATCCCGATACCGATGACACTCGGCGACTATCTCCGCTATGTGCTGGGCCAGGTCAACGTGGACAGTGCCATCGCAGGCGGGAACGACAGGGCCGAGCAGGCGCGCGACTGGTGCCACCACACGCTTGCGGAGGTATTCCGGAGCGGGGAGGTAACCGTGATTTTCCGAGGGTATCTAGCCACGCTCAGCCGGTCCGGAATTACCGGGCTTGGGATGGATCTTAGGTATTAGGAAGAGAATGCGCGCAATGCCGGAAGGATGTCGGTCGCGAGTCGTTCCATCTGTCCCCGGAAGTCCGCCCCCACAGGCATGAGGTTCAACGAGGTGAACCCCAGCCGGACGAACTCCAGCAGCTTCTCCACCACCTCCTCCGACGAACCCGCCACCGTAGAGGAGGACGAGGACCCACCGACCAGGACCGGCACGTTGTACACGCACTCCACCTCCCGCCCCACCCGACCAGCAGACTCCAGCACCCGCGAACGCATCTCCACCGCCACCGAAGGCGGTGCGAACCCCAATGAAGGGATCCACCCGTCCGCCAGTTCCCCGGTCGCCGCCAACGCCCGGTTGCCGTACGTCCCCAGCCAAATGGGGATCGGGCCGACCGGCTTGGGCTCCAGTGAGGCGTCGAGCGTGTGATAGCGGGCGCCCTCGTACGTGAACGACGGAGACGACCACAGCCCGCGCATGATGTGAATCGCTTCCACCATCCCATCCACCTTCTCCCGCGGCGTCGGTACGCCCAGCCCGAACGCCCGGAACTCCTCGTCCGAATAGCCGCCGCCGAGCCCCAGGATCAGGCGGCCGCCCGAGAGCCGGTGCAGCGACTCCGCCATCTTGGCCACCATCGCCGGCGGCCGGTACGGCACCCCGAGGACCCGCGTGGCGACGCGGATCCGCGAGGTGGCGGCGGCGATCCAGGTGAGCAGCGTCCAGATCTCGTACGTCGGCGACGTCCCGCACGGATGGTCGGACGTCGAGACGAAGTCGAACCCCAGTTCCTCGGCCAGCCGCGCGTCCCCGACCGGATCGGCGCCGGGAGCCGCCGAGGCCGAGATGCCCACGCCGAACATCGCACCCGACATTCCACTCGACATCGCGTCCGCCTCCCATCATTTGGTTTACATGGAACCTAAAACCAATGTTGGTTACACGTCAACTAAGTCAGCTAGCCTGGGCGGCATGGGTGACCCGCGTTGGTTGGATGAGGCGGAGTTCCGGGCCTGGCTCGGCTACCGCCGGATGCGGTTGCTCCTGGACGCCCAGGTGAGCCGGGATCTGCTGCGCGACTCGGGGTTGTCGGCCCCCGACTACGACGTGCTGTCGTCCCTGTCGTCGGCCGAGGGGCGTCGGGGACGGCTCACCGAGCTGGCCGAGCGGATGCTGTGGTCGAAGAGCAGGCTTTCGCGGCACATCTCACGGATGGAGCAGCGCGGCCTGGTCACTCGTGAGGAGTGCGAGAGCGACGGCCGCGGCGCCGTGATCATGCTGACCGAGGAGGGAATGCGGGCCATCGAGGTGGCGGCTCCCGATCATGTGGAGTCGGTACGCCGCCACTTCATCGACCTGCTGACGCCGGAGCAGATCGAGGTCCTGGGGGCCGTCGCGACGACCGTGCTGACCCATCTGGGAGAGAAGGGCGACTAGGACACCCAGATGGGGCTCCAGTCGGCCACCTCGTGGAAGCGGCGCAGTTCGGAGACACCGGCCACGGTTCCGAGCCAGGCCGCGTACGGCGGGCGGTCGAATCCGCTCTGCACCATCGTAAGCCGCGTCTTGCCGCCGGACTCCGCCAGCTCCCAGGTGCTGACCCCGACGCCGCCCCAGTCGATCGACAGCCGGCGCCCCGGCTCCAGCTCGACGATCTTCGCCGGGTCGGGGTTGTCCGCCAGCCCGCCCATGGCGAAACGGCCGCCGACGTGCGGCTCGATCTCGATCGGGAAGCCGAACCAGCGGGTCACCGACTCCGAGTCGATCAGCGAGTCGAAGACCTTCTCCGCCGAAGCGGCGATCAGCACCTCCGCCCGCAGGTCGGAGGCGGTGAAGTCGGGCTTCGGGGTGAGCGGGCGGCCGTCGAAGTGCTCGGCCAGGTTGGCCAGCATGAGGCACCAGTACGTCTGGATCACGCCGCGGATCGTCGCCTCGGTGAGCGCCTCCTGGAAGTCGAAGTGGGTCTGCGAGACGGACACGATGGTGGTCTCGGGGCTCTCCTCCTCCAGGCCGAACTCGACCGTGGTGTCCACGCCGTCCAGCAGCCAGGAGAAGCGCACCGTGTGGTCGTCGACGTGCAGCGGGCGCTGGTGGGGCGCGTCGCCTTCGGGGGTGTGGCGACCCCAGAACCCGTAGCGCTCCGGCAACTCCACCTCGGCGTGCTCGGCCAGCCAGAGCCGCATCGTCGCGGCGTCGGTCAGCGCGTGGTGCACCTCCTTCACCGGTGCCTGGACGCGGGCGCGGACGGTCATCGGCTCACTCATGTTCATCTCCCTTGGGGTAACAGGCGACGACGAGCTTGAAGGCGTCACCTTCCGCTCCGCCGTACCTCGTGAACAGGTCCCGCAGCATCCCCTGCAGCTCGTGCAGGAACTCCTGACGGTTCTCGGGGCGCACGTGAATCTCCCCTGACAGCCCGATCGACGGCAGCTCCGTCGCGGTCCTGTCGAGGCTCGCGATGTCGGCCTGAACCTCCTCCATGAGGTCCAGCAGGTAGCCCAGGCTCAGCTCGTCCTGCACCCTGCGCACGCCGATCCGGCCGACCAGACGGGGTGACAGCCAGTACGCCCGAGCGCTGGCCTGGTAGATGCCCTCGTGGACGCCGCGCACCTTGCGCTCCGACACCAGGTCGACCAGGCCGGCGTCCACCAGCCGTTTGACGTGGTAGTAGACGCGCTGTGGCGTCTGACCGAGCCGGCCCGCGACCTCGGTGCAGGTGCGCGGCTCGGCCAGCTGCCGCAGCACCTCGACGCGCTGCGGCTTGAGCAGCGCCTCGGCCTGCTCGATCTGTTCCAGATACAGGACATCTCTCATCGCAAAAACAATCCTTTACGTAAAATAGGATTTTGTCAATGGGGCATGCTCGAAGGAGCACTGCCAATGGGGGTGGATCAGGGCCAGGAACTGTCCTGGCCGGGGTCGCCGCCGTTCGACAGCAGGCGCAGGTCGGCTTCGACCATCGTCGCCACCAGCTCGTCGAACGGCATCGTCGGCTCCCAGCCGAGCTGCACCCGGGCCTTCTTCGGGTCCGCGCAGAGCAGGTCGACCTCGGCGGGCCGATGCAGGGCCTGGTCGGTGACGACGTACTGCTCCCAGTCGAGGGAGGCCGCCGCGAAGGCGGCCTCGACCAGCTCACGGACCGACTTCATGCGCCCGGTGCCGATCACGTAGTCCTCGGGGGTGCCGGCCTGGAGCATGAGGTGCATGGCCCGTACGTAGTCGCCCGCGTAGCCCCAGTCCCGCCTGGCCTCCAGGTTGCCGAGCCGGAGCTCGCTGTCGAGGCCGAGCTTGATGCGCGCCACGCCGAGCGAGACCTTGCGGGTGACGAACTCGGCGCCCCGCCGGGGCGACTCGTGGTTGAACAGGATGCCGGAGACGGCGTACATGCCGTAGGACTCGCGGTAGTTCTGCGTGAGGAAGTGCCCGTACGCCTTGGCCACGCCGTACGGCGAGCGCGGGTGGAAGGCGGTGCGCTCCGTCTGCGGCGTCTCGCTGACCTGGCCGAACATCTCAGAGGACGAAGCCTGATAAAAGCGGATCTGGCCGGAGGCGGCGCTGCCACGCGACACACCCGAGCACACCCGGATGGCCTCCAGCATCCGCAGCACGCCCATCCCGGTCACCTCGGCCGTGAGCTCCGCCTGCTCCCACGACATGGGTACGAACGAGATGGCGCCCAGGTTGTAGACCTCATCGGGCTGAACCCGTTCCACGGCCGAGATCAGCGATCCCTGGTCGAGCAGGTCGCCGCGGACCACCTGGACATCGGTCAGCAGCTTGCGCAGCCGCGACACGCGCGGGTTCGCCTGACCTCGTGCCAGGCCCCACACCTCGTACCCCTGACCGAGCAGGTACTCCGCCAAATAGGAACCGTCCTGGCCGGTAATGCCGGTGATCAGAGCGCGCCTGGCCAAGGGGTCCTCCCACTATCACGACCGCGTCCGTTTGGACGGGAATGTACAGCTAAGCGCCTCGATACAGCACCAGAGCCCCCTAGAACACGTTCCACCGAACCGCGCTCGGTCATGCCAACATCGCAGTTCGCACGGCCTTTGGCGGCAGTTGTGAACAATTCCAGATGACCTACCGAATGGTAGCCTTCTCGGACTAAGGTCATCTTCACGGTACACGCCCATCTCTGGGTGCATACCGGGCTAGAAAGGGGTGTCCGTGAGCGACACGCTGCGGATCGCGTTGCTGTCCTACCGCAGCAAGCCGACCTGTGGTGGCCAGGGCGTCTACCTCCGCCACCTGAGTCGCGAGCTGGTCGCCCTGGGCCATCACGTCGAGGTGTTCTCCGGCCAGCCGTACCCGGAGCTGGACGAGGGCGTGATCCTGCGGAAGGTGCCGAGCCTCGACCTCTACCGCGACGAGGACCCGTTCAGGACGCCGAAGCTGCACGAGTACCGCGACTGGATCGACTGGCTGGAAGTCGGCACCATGTGGACCGCCGGGTTCCCCGAGCCGCTGACGTTCACGCTGCGGGCGCACCGCGCGCTGAAGAAGCGGGTGGGCGACTTCGACGTCGTCCAGGACAACCAGACGCTCGGCTACGGCCTGCTCGGCATCCAGAAGCTGTTCCCGGTGGTCGGCACGATCCACCACCCGATCAGCGTGGACCGGCGCATCGAGCTGGAGGCCGCCACCGGCGCCAAGAAGCTGACCATGCGCCGCTGGTACGCCTTCGTGAAGATGCAGGCCAAGGTCGCCCCCCGGCTGAGCCCGATCCTGACCGTCAGCGAGTCGTCGCTGGCCGACATCCACCGCGACTTCAACGTCCCGCAGGCGAACATGCGCCTGATCCCGCTCGGCGTCGACACCCGCTACTTCCACCCGCGCCCGGACAAGCCCCGGCGCAAGGGCTCGATCGTGGCAGTGGCCAGCGCCGACTCCCCCATGAAGGGCGTCGCCACGCTGCTGCGGGCGGTGGCCAAGCTGGCCACCGAGCGCGACGTCAACCTCACGGTGGTCAGCAAGCCGACCGCCGGCGGGCCCACCGAGCAGCTCGTACAGGAGCTGTCGCTGCAGGACCGGGTCCGCTTCGTGCACGGCATCTCCGACGACGAGCTGGGCGAGCTGATCGCCACCTCCGAGGTCTCCGTGGTGCCGTCGCTGTACGAGGGGTTCTCGCTGCCGGCCGTCGAGCACATGGCCTGCGCCACCCCGCTGGTCGCCAGCCGTACCGGGGCGCTGCCCGAGGTCGTGGGGGACGCCGCGATCCAGGTCGCGCCCGGCGACCCTGAGGAGCTGGCCGCGGTGCTGCGCCGCCTGCACGACTCGCCGGAGGAGCGCGAGCGGGTGGGCAAGGCCGGATACGACCGGGTCATGGAGCGTTACACCTGGCGCGTCGTCGCCCAGAGAACCGTCGAGGCGTATCGCGAGGCCATCGCGGCCCGCCGTACTCGTCCTACCCGCTGAACTCGTCCTACCCGCTGAACTCGTCGTACCCGCTGACCGAACTTCAAGGAGATCGATAAGTGCTGACGGTGGACTTCGCCCGGCTGCCGGTCGGGCCCGGCGTACGCGTGCTCGACCTGGGTTGCGGCGGCGGCCGGCACGCCTTCGAGGTGCTGCGCCGGGGCGCGGACGTGGTCGCCTTCGACATGGACCAGTCCGAGCTGGACAGCGTGGCGGCCATGTTCGTGGCGATGGACAAGGCGGGTGAGGTGCCGCCCGGCGCCGGCGGTGAGACCGTTCAGGGTACGGCGCTGGACATGCCGTTCGAGGAGGGCTCCTTCGACCGGGTCATCGCGGCCGAGGTGCTGGAGCACATCCCCGACGACATGGCCGCGATGCGGGAGATCTTCCGGGTGCTCAAGCCCGGCGGCACCGCCGCGATCACCGTGCCGAGCTTCCTGCCCGAGCGGATCTGCTGGGCGCTGGACGAGGACTATCACACGGCCCCCGGCGGACATGTCCGGATTTATACGTTGGCTGAGCTGTCGGCCAAGCTGAAGTCCACCGGCTTCGACATCGGCCCCCACCATCACGCCCACGGCCTGCACGCCCCGTACTGGTGGATCAAGTGCGCGGTCGGCGTCAACAACGACGACCACCCGCTCGCCAAGGCCTACCACGAGCTGCTGGTCTGGGACATCATGAAGCGCCCGCCGCTCACCCGGCTGGCCGAGAACCTGCTCAACCCGCTCATCGGCAAGAGCGTGGTGCTCTACGTGAGGAAGCCCGCCGCGTGATCTCACGCGAGGAGGCCGTACGGACGGCCTTGAGCATCTCGGCGATCCAGAGCGACGACGGCGGCGTGCCCTGGCCGGAAGGCCACGTCGACGCGTGGAACCACGTCGAGTGCCTGATGGCGATGAGCGTGGCGGGCCTGCGCGACCCCGTGGCGCGCGGCTACGACTGGCTGGCCCGGCACCAGCGCGACGACGGCTCGTGGGCGATGAAGCTGGTCGACGGCGTGGCCACCGAGCAGGGCGGCGAGTCGAACCATGCCGCCTATGTCGCGGTGGGCGTCTGGCACCATCACCTGGTGACGGGCAGCCAGGAGCTCACCGAGCTCAGGTGGCCGATGGTCAAGCGGGCGCTCGACTACGTCGTGGGGCTCCAGACCGAGCGCGGCGAGGTCGTCTGGGAGCGCGACGCGCATGGCCGGGCCTCCTCCTACGCGCTGCTCACCGGCTGCGCGTCGATCCACCAGGGGCTGCGTTGCGGCGTCCTGCTCGCCGACCACTTAGGCGATCCGCAGCCGCACTGGGAGCTGGCCGCCGACCGGCTGGCCCACGTGCTGGCCGCGCACCCGGAGGCGTTCGCCGACAAGAGCCGCTACTCCATGGACTGGTACTACCCCGTGCTCGGCGGCGCCGTCCGGGGCCCGGCGGCGGAGGAGCTGCTGGAGCGGGAGTGGGGCACGTTCGTGGTGCCGGGGCTGGGGATCCGGTGCGTGTCGGACCAGCCGTGGGTGACGGGGGCGGAGACGTGCGAGCTGGCGCTCGCCCTCGACGCGCTGGGCGACCGCGACCGGGCCGCCCGGCTGTTCGCCGACGTCCAGCACCTGCGCCATGAGGACGGGTCGTACTGGACGGGCTGGCAGTTCGTCAACCAGCGGCACTTCCCGCACGAGCGGAGCGGATATACGGCCGCGGCGGCGGTGCTCGCGGCGGACGCGTTGTCCGCCTTCTCCCCGGGTGCGGGGATCTTCCGCGACATCAGCGCCCCCTCCGTCTCCCCCGCCGACCCGCACCTGTGTGGGTGCACGCCCGCGCGCGCCTGATCTTGTCTCGGTACGCAAGGGCTTTTGCGGGTTCTTTGCCGGGAAATGCGGAGCGGCGTCGCCGAACGCCTCATTGGGGTTACTAGCTTCGTGAGTGGCCGTACGAGGCGTCTTCGGGGGAAGCGTGGGCGACACGGGCACAACAGCGTTCTTGGAGCAGGACAGGACCGAGCCGACAGCGTTCTTGGCACAAGACAGGACCGAGCCGACGTTTTCGCCGGTTCGCGGGCTACGGAAGCTGCTGCTGAAGGAGCAGTCCGAAGCCGACCTGGCCCGGCGGAGGTTCCGGCTACGGCAGGGACATTCCCGGGCGGCCGTCGAAGGGGCCGAGCGGTCATACCTTTTCGGGTACAACGCCACTCTTTCCGGTGAAGCCGACAGGATCGACGAGGTGGCTCCGGAGCAGCGGAGCTTCGCCTATGAGGGGGCCGGTGCCGCCTGCACCGTGCTCGACCTGCTCACCATGACTCGGGGCCGGCGCCTTCACGAGCTACTGGCCGGCCCCGCCCAACTTCACCCGTACGCCGTGCACCTCGGTGCCGGGCGCGGCTACGCGCTGCTGCGCGTACGGCCTATGTGGGGCGTACGGCGGGCCCACCCGCTGTTCCGGTGGCTGGCCGTGGACGGTTTCGGGTTCCAGCGGTGCCTGACGCGGGCCGATCGGATGGTGGGCGAGCGGGCCATGCCCGATCTGCTCACCCGGAGCCACTGCGCGATCTTCGACCAGGGGCTGGGGCGGCTGCTCTGGTACCACGAGTGCGCCTCACCGGACGACGTGGCGGCCAGGATCGCCGCCTACCCCGCGGGCCGCCGGGCCGATCTGTGGAGCGGTGTCGGGTTCGCGGCGACGCACACGGGTGGCGCGAGCGCCGACGAGCTGTGGTGGCTGACCGACCACGCGGGGGCCGACGGGTTCCGGGCCCATCTGGCTCAGGGGAGCGCGTTCGCCGCCTCGGCCAGGCTCCAGGCGGGGGCGCTGCCGGATCACGTGGCGCAGGCCGTACCGATCCTGGCGGGGGCGGAGCCCGAGGAGGCCGCCGGGTGGACCGAGGGGGCGCTCATCGCGCTCGGCCACGACCCGCACACCCACGAGGACTTCCAGTCCTGGCGAGCCCACACCCGCAGAGCGTGGACCCGCCGCCGGATGCGGCATTAAATCCCTGGGGCCACGCGCTCCAGGACGCGCAGCGAGCCCTCCACCGAGGTCTCGGTGAACGCGCCCGAGGCCAGCGCCCGCAGGTAGACCTGGTAGGGAGCCTGACCACCGGCGGCCGGGTCCGGATAGATGTCGTGGAAGACCAGCGCGCCGCCGGCCATGACGTGCGGAGCCCAGCCCTCGTAGTCGCGCGTCACCGGCTCCTCGGAATGGCCGCCATCGATGAACAGCAGCCCCAAAGGCGTGTTCCAGAGCCGGGCCACCTGCTCGGAGTGGCCCACCACGGCGATCACCTCGTCCTCCAGCCCGGCGGCGGCGATCGTCTGGCGGAACGTCGGCAGCGAGTCCATCTTGCCGAACCGCGGATCGACCAGCGTCGGGTCATGGTGGGCCCAGCCGGGCTGGATCTCCTCCGAGCCGCGGTGGTGGTCCACGGTGATGACCACGGACCCGGCCAGCCTGGCCGCCGCCCCGAGGTAGACGGCCGACTTGCCGCAGTAGGTGCCGATCTCGCAGATCGGCCCGAGTTTGCCGTACTGGCAGGCCGCCTCGAACAACGCCAGGCCCTCCCGTTCCGGCATGAAACCCTTGGCATGCTTGGCGGCGTATCGCAGTTCAGGCGGCATCGTCATAGGGATGCACCCTAGTAGAACCGAACAACATTCCAGCGCCCCCTTGCCCGCCATTCTGCAACCTGTTCTACTTGGCAACGTGAATCAGCGCGCTCGCATCGCGATGTCCGGAGACGAGGTCACCGCCTTCCTCGAAGGGGCCCGCAAGCTCCAGCTCGCGACCATCAACCCCGACGGTACGCCCCATCTGGTGACCATGTTCTACGGCCTCGACGAGGGGCGGATCGTCTTCTGGAGCTACGCCAAGGCGCAGAAGGTCCGCAACCTGGAGCGCGACCCACGGGTGAGCTGCCTGATCGAGACCGGCGAGGACTACAACGAGTTGCGCGGCGTCCTGCTGTACGGCGAGGCCAAGCGCGTCGACGAGCCCGAGCAGGTCCTGGCCGTCGGCATGAAGATCACGCGCAGGATGACCCCGGACGTGCCGGACGAACTTTTGCAGCCATATGTCGAACAAACCGGGCGGAAACGGGTCGCTTACCTTGTCGAGCGCACCAAAGTGGTCTCATGGGATCACAGGAGGCTCACATGAGGGTCAAGGTAGATGAGATGGTGTGCGAGGCCAATGCGGTGTGCATGGGGCTCGCACCCGAGGTGTTCGACGTGGACGACGATGATCAGCTCCACATCCTGCTCCCGGAACCACCCCCCGAACTCCTGGACCGCGTCCGCCACGCAGTCCGGTCCTGCCCCAAAGCCGCTCTTTCCCTAGAGGAATAGCCGGAGGAGGAACTCCCCATGCGCGCCGCCCTTCTGCACGCCGTAGGCGACGACAAGCTGGACATCCGCGACGATGTCACCCTCACCCCCGTCGGCCCAGCCGACGTACGGGTGCGGATCAAGGCTACGGGCGTCTGCCATTCGGACCTGTCGGCCATGTCCGGCGTGCTGCCGCAGCCCGTACCGCTCGTCCCGGGTCACGAGGGCGCGGGCGAGGTGGTCGAGGTGGGCGAGCACGTCGACTCGGTCCAGCCGGGCGATCACGTGATCATCAACTGGCGCCCGTCCTGCCAGGCCTGCGAGCTGTGCCTGGGCGGCCAGCCGTACCTCTGCATGAAGTACGTGATCGAGTCCTTCACCAAGGGCAACTTCCGCTTCGGCGGCGACCAGACGGCGTACGGCATGGCCGGGTGCGGCACCTGGGCCGAGGAGATCGTCGTCCCCTGGCAGGGCGCGATCAAGGTCGACACGGACATCTCGTGGGAGGCGGCCGCGCTGATCGGCTGCGGCATCACCACCGGCGTGGGCGCCGCCCTCAACACCGCCAAGGTACGCCCCGGCTCGACGGTCGCCGTCATCGGCTGCGGCGGCGTCGGCCTGTCCGTCATCCAGGGCGCGCGCGTCTCCGGCGCCCGGACGATCCTGGCGATCGACCCGCTGGAGTCCAAGCACGAGCTGGCCAAGAAGGTCGGCGCCACCCACGCCGTCACCCCCGAGCAGGTTCCCGAGGCGGTCAACGAGCTGACCGGGGGCGGCGGCTTCGACTACGGCTTCGAGGTGGTCGGCAAGGCGGCCACCATCCAGAGCGCGTGGCAGGTCACCCGCGCGGGCGGCGAGGTCATCGTGGTCGGCGCGGGCGCGGTGGACGACATGGTGTCGATCTCCGCGTTCAGCCTGCTGTTCGAGGGCAAGAACCTGCTGTCCAGCCTGTACGGCGAAGCCGACGTACGGCACGCCTTCCCCTACTTCGCCAAGCTCTACAAGGCCGGCCAGCTGGACCTGGAGTCCATGATCAGTGCCCGGATCCGGCTGGCCGACCTGAACGACGCCGTGGCCGCGCTCAAGGGCGGCGAGGTGCTGCGCCAGATCGTCCTGATGGACTGAGTGCCCGTCAGGGCTCAGCGTTCGGTATCGCGGTCGAGCACCGGCTTGACGTCCACGATCGGGGTGCCGTTCAACGCTTCGAGGTCGCTGACGCGCAGGCGCCTCCCCTCGATGGCGAGGATCCGTACGCGGTGCAGCCCGATCGGGTTCGGCCGATCGGGCGACCGAGTGCTGAACACGCCCTGCGCCGGCCGCGAACGATCGCCACGCGGGTGCACCACCAGCGTGTCCCGGCCGGCCCGGTCGAACCAGGTCAGCACGATGACCTCCGCACCCACCCGCAGATCGCGCAGCCCGTCGAGCACCGAGTCCACGAACACCAGCCACGCCTCAGGCGCGCCCTCGTCACCCTGCTTCGGCGCCTGGTCCCGCTCCACCAGTGGGGACTCGACCCAGCCGATGGGCTCCACCGCGATGCTCATCCGCGTTTCTCCATTCTTGTCACCAAACGTGTTCCCGCATTCTCGTCACCAGGCTCCCGCCACTGCCCGGGTGGCGACGTTGAGGCGGTTGAAGACGTTGGTCGCGGAGATCATCAGGAGCAGGGAGGAGAGCCCCTGCTCGTCGTAGTGCTTGGCGGCCGCGTCCCAGACATCGTCCGGAACCGGGTCCGTACGGTCGCTGAGCCGGGTGACGGCCTCGGCGAGCGCCAGCGCGGCGCGCTCGGCGTCGGTGAAGTAGGGGGCCTCCCGCCAAGCCGCCACCGCCCACAGCCGCTCGTCGCTCTCCCCCGCCTTCTTGGCGCTGCGCGAGCCCATGTCCACGCACACGCTGCAGCCGTTGATCTGACTGGCCCGCAGGTGGACGAGCTCGAGCGTCGTGCCGGGCACGCCGCCCTGCTTGCACGCCTCGAGGAGGGCCAGAATCGCCTTCATGGCGTCGGGTACGAGCTTCGCCGGGTTGGTCATCCGCGCTTGCATGATCGCGTTCCTCCAGGAGTCATATCGGGCGGCCAGGTCTCGGCCGTTACCCCTATGACCGACCGAATCGGAGAAACGTGACCGACCACCGGAATCCGATGGTCACCCGGTGGCGGGCCGCCTGCGAAACCTGCGCTGCAACAGGCCGAGGGGTGCCGGACACTAACCAAGGTGTCCGGCACCTTTCGGCAAGGAGACTCTGTGACACACCGAGATCGCTTCGAAGCGGTCTATGACGCGTACTATCCGGCGATACATCAGTACGCCGCCCGCCGTACCAGCTCCCCCGACGACACCGCCGACGTCATCTCCGAGACGTTCCTCACCGCCTGGCGGCGCATCGGCGACGTGCCCGAGGGCGAGCGGGCGCTGCTCTGGTTATATGGCGTGGCCCGCCGCGTACTGGCCAACCAGCAACGCGGCGCGTCCCGCAGGGCCGGGCTCGCTGAGCGGCTCCGCGACGAACTGGCCGCCGAGCGGCCCGTCAGACCGGTCGATCTGGATTACGTACGCGCCGCCTTCGACGAGTTGCCCGAGCGTGACCGCGAGGTCATGGCGCTGGCCCACTGGGAGGGTCTGAGCAGCGAGCAGATCGCCAAGGTTTTGGGATGTACGGCCGTGGCCGCCCGGACCCGGCTGCATCGGGCGCGCAAACGGCTGGCGGCGGCGCTGGAGCGTCAGACGTCCATGACGATCGCGATGGGGAAAGCATGAGTGACATCGACAACCTGATGAGGGCCATCGATCCGACCCCGCACGCGCCGGAACAGGGGCCCGGCGCGCGCGAGCTGCGTGCGGCGATCATGGCGACACCGGCTCCAGGCCGCCGACGGTCCTGGCTTCCGCAAGCGGGAACCTATCGCTGGCCTGTCCTGGCATCGGCGGTCACCGCCGCGGCCGTGGCCGTGGCGATCGGCGTCGGCCTGCCGGCCGGGGGTCCGGCGACCGAGTTCGCCAACGCGGCCGTCTCCATCAAGCGGGCCGAGGACTCTTTCAGCGTCACCATCACCGACCCGGCGGCCGACCGCCGGCGCTTCGAGGAGGCGTTTCGGGCGGTCGGGTTGAACGTCACGGTGAAGGTCATCCCGGTGGCGCCGGACGAGGTCGGCAAGCTGATCGGCCCAGTCGTTCCGGAGGGCTTCAAATGGCACGGAAGCATCGGGGTGCAGGACGTGACACCTTGCGCGTCGGTGTTCTGCGGCAAGGTCTGGATGCCCTCGGACTTCCCCGGACGCGTCGTCTTCGGGGTCGGCCGCCCCGCCAAGCCGGGCGAACCCTATGCCGAGGACGTTGCCTTCGATCCCGAGGGAGAGGAGGCCATGGACGGCTACACGGCTCACGGCAAGACGGTCGCGGCTGTGCGCGCCGAGGCGCGCCGCCGCGAATTGAAGGTCGGCTACCGCCTGCTGTGGAAGTACCCTGACGGCAGCTTCTTCGACCGGCCCGTCCCTGCGGACCGGATCAAGGACGACTGGACCGTAAGCGGATCCCGCCACAGCAGCTCCGACACCGTCGACCTCTATGTCCTCCCCGGTCCTGGCGCCGGTCCCGCCCCCGCCCCGCTGAAGGTCAGGACGCCTCAGTGGTACGACGACCTCACCGGCTGAGGACCAGCGCCGTGTCACATTTCCCCCGGTTGGAACGTCTTATAGGTAGCCGCCCATAGGTAGCCGCCCGTTAGTCCAGGCGTCCGCGCAGGGGAGATGAATCCTGTTGGTGTCCATCCCGGAAGTCCCTTACACCGACCCCACCAGCTGGCGGATCGCCATGGAAGCCAGTGCGGCGAGCCTGTCGATGAACACCCTGAACGGCCCGCGACTCCTCGACGAGCTGCCGTGGTTCCGGGGTTCCTTCCGGCTGACTCCGGCCGGACTGCCGGCGGGATTCACCCTGCGACTACCGCTGCCGACCCGCCCGGCGTGGCTGCGGGAGGAGGAGACGGCCGAACTGCTGTGGGAGTCGGTGAGCCTCGAAGCCGCCGGGATCCCGAACCAGTTCAGCGGGCGGACCCGGCTGCGGCTCGGCCGACGGGAGACGTTCACGAGCGTGTCCGCTCTGTGCGCCAAGATCCCCGTCGGCCGTTCCGGCCGTCCCTACCTGAAGATCGTCCTGGAGACGGTGTTCCCGTCGTTGAGCCTGCGCTGGCCACGTGAGGCACGGCTGCGGCTGCGGCCGGTGACGCTCAAGCTGTTCAGCGAGATCCGCCTCGCCGAGACCACCCCGTCGTCGTGATCCCGGGCCCATCCGTCACTCGGCCGCCTTGGGCCGGTAGGAGGCGATGATCACGCCACTCTTCATGACCTTGGTGTCGACCAGCTCGAACGACGCCTTGAAGTCCTTGAGCGGCGTCGTCACGCTCTCGGCGCCTTCCAGCACCGGGGTGATCCAGAACCGGACTTCGTCCAGCAGACCCGCCCTGATGAGCTGGGTGGTGACCGAGCCGAAGCCGTACTGCAGGATGTCCTTGCCGTCCTGGGCCTTGAGCTTGGTGACCTCCTCGATCAGGTCACCCTGCAGCACCTCGGTGTTCTTCCAGGTGGGGTCGGTCAGGGTGGTCGAGGCAACGTACTTCTTGACGTTGTTGAAGTAGGCGGCGCCGGTGGTCGGGTCACTCTCGTCACGGGTCGGCCAGGCGGCGGACATGCCGTCGTACGTGGCACGACCCATCAGCAGCGCGTCGGCGCCATTCGTCTGCTCGCCGGCGAAGGCGGCGGCCTCGTCGTCGAAGTAGGGCATCGTCCACATCGGGTTCTCGATGACGCCGTCGAGGGTGATGTAGGTCGAGTTGATGAGCTTGCGCATCGGGATCTCCTCAGTGTCGGGGTGCTGCTCGGTGACACCCACAACATTTCAGGTCCCGCTGACGATTCTCTTAAGATGCCCTACTCGGCCGATCTTCGGCTAATGGATCAGCGTACGGTCGTCGCCCGCGCGATCCAGCTCTCCGGCCCCGTGGCCGTCGTCAAGGGGGACCTTCTCGCCCCCGTACGCCTTCGACATCCGAACGCGCAGTCTGCCCAGTGGGCCGCGCATGCCCTTCGGCGGGATGCCCGCGCTGTCGGGCTCGGCGACCGCCAGCATCGCCACCGGCTCCTTGCCCCGTACGTGCGCCTCGATGTCGTCCGCCGCCGGAACGTGGGCCTCGACGAACTCACCGCTGGGCAACCGCTTGATCACACCCGATTCGACGCCATGGGAAATGATGCCCGCGTCGTAGCGCTGGAGTCCCAGACATATCCGGTACGTGATCACATACGCCAGCACGGGCGCCACGAAGATCAGCACCCGGCCCGCGTACGTCGTCACATTGAGGCTGATGTGGAAATAGGCGGAGATCTCGTCGTTGGCACCGAAGAGCCAGAGCACGCCATAGAACACGATGGCCGTCATGCCGATCGCCGTGCGGTGCGGGTTGTTGCGCGGGCGGTCGGCGAAGTTGTGCTCGCGCTTGTCACCCGTCACCCACTGCTCCAGGAACGGATACACCGCCAGACCCGTCAAGACGATACCCAGCGGGGCCAGCGCCGGGATGATGACGTTGAGCGGCACTGTGCCCGCATGAGACGTACCGAACAGGTTGATCTCCCACGGAGGCATGATGCGCAACGCGCCTTCGAGGAAGCCCATGTAGAAGTCGGGCTGCGAACCCGCCGACACGTCGGCGGGCGTGTAGGGCCCGAACAGCCAGATCGGGTTGATCTGGGCGAACGTCGCCAGCCCCGCGATCACCCCGAACGTGAACAGGACGTACGCGCCCGCCTTGGCCATGAAGGCCGGATAGAACGGCGCACCCACCACGTTCTGATTCGTCTGCTTCTTACCGGCCATCTGGGTGTGCTTCTGCATCCACATGAGCACCAGGTGAGCGGTGACCAGCGCCAGGATGATGCCCGGGATCAGCAAAATGTGCAGCGAATAGAACCGGGAGATGACATCTCCGCCCGGATACTCTCCGCCGAACAGGAAGAACGTCGCGTACGTACCGACCAGCGGCAATGAGACCAGCACACCCTCGGTGATCCGCAGACCGGCGCCGGACAGCAGGTCGTCGGGCAGCGAGTATCCGGTCAGCCCCTCAAGGAGCGCCAGTGTCAGCAGCAGCACGCCGATCACATGGTTGAGCTCGCGCGGCTTGCGGTAGGCGCCGGTGAAGAACACCCGCAGCGCGTGCACGATGGTGCTCGCCACGAAGATCAGCGCCGACCAGTGATGCATCTGCCTGAGCAGGAGGCCACCCCGGACGTCGAAGCTGATCTCCAGCGACGACGCGTAGGCCTCGGACATCATGACGCCTTTGAGCGGGGCGTATGACCCGTCGTAGACGATCTCCGCCATGCTGGGCTTGAACCAGAACGTCAGGAACGTCCCGGTCAGCAGCAGGAAGACGAACGCGTACAGCGCGATCTCCCCCAGCAGGAACGTCCAGTGGTCGGGGAAGATCTTGCGCATGTTGCGCTTGATGAAGTTGGCCGCGCCGAGGCGTTCATCGAGCCAGTTCGAGGGGCTTGAGACGGCGTTCGGGATGGTCTTGAGCTCATTCATCCGTGATCTCCGACCGCCATGTCAGGCACTGTGGGCATGTCGCTCCCCGTTCTCGTGGACACCTCCCTACATAGACGCCATAGGGGTCGGAAATGTGACATGTCCGCCCGCAGTGGGCGCCCTCCGCACCCATGACAAAGGGACCCGGCACGCTGCCGGGCCCCTCCTTGAGATGGCTAGAAGTCGAACTCGCCCCGCTTGGCGCCGTCCATGAACGCGGCCCACACCGACGCGCTGACCACGTAGGGCTGCAGGTCAGGCTGCTCGGTGTCGCGGATACCCACGCGACCGGCGGACAGCGGAGCAACCTCCAGGCAGTCTCCGTTGTCACCCGAGAACGAGGACTTCCGCCAGTCAGCTGTCTTGAGTTCCTCGATCAGCTTCAGGTCCATTCCTGCTCCAACCTCTCTTCGATCCTCTTGACAGACAAGCTCTGGGGAAGGGCTTCCGCGCGGCACATGTGATAGCGGAGGCCGAGGACCTCGATCTCAGCCGCTCTGTCCCACACCTTCCCCGAAACCGGGCTATCTACGAAGGCGGCTCTGGGACCACCCGTCGTATGCGCGATCACGAAGCCTCCGAGCAGCCCAGCCGTGACGCGGGCCCTGAGCGGGAGGATCTGGATCGTGATACACGGACTATGAGCCGCCTCGACGAGGTACGCCAGTTGGTCGCGGGTGATACTTTCGCTCCCGATCGGACGGTAGAGGATCGACTCATCAAGAACCGCCCAGAGCGTGGGCGGATTGTCTCCGGCGAAGATGCCCTTCCGCGCCATCCGCGACTTGACCGCCTCCTCAACCTGGGCATCGGTGACGCCCGGTTTTCCCTCCACGATGGCGCGGGTGTAGTCCTGCGTTTGCAGGAGACCAGGAACAATGGTCGGCGCCCAGGTCCAGAGTTCGCGAGCGGTCGCCTCGATGTCGAGCCAGGGGGCGAGCGTCTTGAAGACGGACTCCCGCTTGCCGACCGGCAGGAAGTCGACCAGACGGCCCGGCTCCAGCCCCAGTCTTTCCTCGCAGCGCTTGGCGAGCACCTCGGTCGGTGTGCGTACGGCTCGTTCGACGGAACCGACCTGGTTGGCGGAGAAACCGATCTTGTGGCCGAGTTGCCCTTGGGTCAGTCCCGCTTCGAGACGAAGCTGACGTAGTTCGTACCCGAAACGGGCCTCCGCACTGGCGTCTGGATTCAACTCTTTGGCAGGACGCATCGGGGGCTACTCCTGGTCTGATCCCACAGGATCACACAACATTTCCCACCGAGGGACTCATATTCGTGTGGCACGAGCCCTTACGGTCATCCCAAAAATTACCTGCCGGATGGCACGCTTACCAGTGCTTCAGGCCAACAATTCCCCGTGCGACACACGAATTCTCTAGATCGCGTGTTATAACGGCACAGAAATTCGGGCGAGTCAGGTGATTTACATGCCAATGCGAGCAAAAGATGCAATTCCCATCGGAGCAACCCGGCTGCGGCGCGACCACATGGCGCCGAAACAGGCGCGCGCGGCTGTCGCCTGGTGGCTCGCGAACGATCTCGCGACGGTGCCCGATGTGCAGCAGGCGGTCTCTGAGCTGGTCACGAACGCCTGCGAGCACGTGGAAGGGGGCCCGGACCGCGAGTGGGTCACGGTGAGCGTGGGACGCGGTAACGGCTTCTTTCGCGTCGAGGTGACCGATCCCGGCGCATTCGTAGGTGAGCCGCATATGGCCGAGTCCGCTCCCGAGGCCGAATCGGGGCGCGGTATTCGCATTGTCGCTGAACTGTCCAATGGGTGCTGGGGGACATTTGTCACCGCAGCCGATCACCGCATCGTGTGGGCCGACGTGAAGTTTCGGACGGTAAGGCCGAATGCCGAATCCATGTGTCTGGAAGCCCACCATTCAGCCACGACCTGAGTGCGGCGCCGCGTCCAGGTGACGAACAGGATCCCGGGCGAACCGTCCGAAGAGCGCGCGACCGAGAAGGGGCCTCAGCGGATACCACGCGCCGTCTTCGGCGCTGGCCACCAGGCCGCGTCTGCGATCGGGGTCGCCGGTGAGCCGGTGAGCCGGGGGACGACGTCAGTGACCATGGAAACCTCGCCCTTCTCGATCGCCTGGAACCACGAGATCCAGGTCTCGATCTGCTCTCCGCTGATGCCCAGTCGCCATCGCCGTGCGAAGGCTTCCTCAAGGGTCTCGGTTTCGAAGCGGTAGGGCCGGCCTGTGGCCGCGGCGATCCGGGTGACCGCTTCGTCGAGAGTCAGGGCCTCGGGCCCGGTGATCTCAAGGATCGCGCCGTCGTACTCGGAGCGGGGACCCTCATCGAGCGCGACGGCCGTGATCACGTCGGCGATGTCCTCGTGGGTGACGAAGGCGGCCCGGCCGGTGCTCGCGGGGCCGCTCACGACGAATTCCTCGTCGGCGAGGGCGGCCGGCGTCGACGCGTAGATGCCCGCCCGGAGCACCGTGTGGCGGATCCCGGCCCCTGCCAGGAACTGTTCGGTCAGCCACTGGTCGCGGGCGTTGACATAGGTGGCGGTGGGCGCCGCGCCGACGAGGGACACATACAGGACCCGGTTCACGCCGACCGCGATCGCGGCCTCGACCACGGTGGCGTGTTCCTCCAACCGACGTCCCGTGCGATGTCCGGAGACCAGGATGAGGGTCGACGCGCCCTCGAGCGCCGCGCGCATGTCCGAGGCGTCGGCGTAGGCGGCCGGACCGCGTCGCTGGGCGCCTGGCAGTTCGGGTATGCGGTCGGGGCTGCGTCCGACGAGGAGTTGGGGGACGCCATGCTCGGCGAGCCGGGCCGCGATCCGGCTGCCCAGCGCCCCGGTCACCCCGGTGACCGCCACCGTGTGATGGTTCCCCATGGATTTCCCTCCATCCGGGGCACCGCCGATCGTGGAATCTTGCTTCCGATTACCTACCTGGAAGTTGGAGCACATACGAAGGCATGCCACGAGCATATTCCCGCGCCTACTCACGAGGCCCTGTGACCTGCCGAAACGGCGAGCGAACAAGCCGTTTCCGCGCTAGCTCCCACCTGCCCGCGCGTTCTCCGAGCCAACCTTCGCGGCTGTGCGGGGCCCACCTCGCTCGGATCTTGTTGTCGCCTGGTCGTGGCTGTCCCGGTGTCTCAGTCAGATCATGTGGTTGGGCTTCCCGGTGTGCCGAGGGTTCGGCGGATGGCGTTGCGAAGCCAGTGGTGGGCTCCGTCGGCTCTGTGCCGGGGGTGCCAGGCCATGCCTATGGTCAGTGGTGGCAGTGCCAGAGGGATGTCGAGGAGGCACAGTCCGAGGACGGTGGCGGCGTCGGTGAGGGGTGAGTGGGCGGCGCCGGGGGGTGCGGCAGGTACGAGGCAGACGATGTCGCTGCGGCTGGCGAGGGTCATCGCGGCCAAGTGGCTGGGGAGGACGACGCTGACCCGCCGGTGAAGGTTCTGCTCGGCCAGGGCGGTGTCGAGAGGACCGGTGAACCGGCCGCGGCGGCTGACCGCGACGTGCTGGGCGGCGGCGAGCCGGGCCGGGGTCAGAGGTCTTTCGGTGAGGGGGTGGCCTGGCCGGACGGCCGCCATCATGCGGAGGGTGACCAGTCCTTCTATCTGGGTTTCGGGGTCCACGTGGTCGATGGATCCGATCTCCAGGTCGATCCGGCCGTCGCGGAGGGCGGTTCCGGCCTCCAGTTCTTCGGCCCGGAGCCGGAAGGAGACCCCCGGCGCTTCCTGCTGGGCAAGTCGCAGCAGTCCGGGGGCCAGTGCCGCGCCGACCAGGTCGGCGGCTTGGAGGGTGAAGGTGCTGCGCAGGCTGGCGGGGTCGACGCCGGTGCCGGGGCTGAGCAGTGCGCCGAGGCTGCGTACCACTGCGGCGGCTTCGTCGCGCAGGGACTGGGCGCGTGGAGTGGGGACCATGGCCTGTCCGGCCCGGACCAGGAGGGGGTCCTGGAGGATGCGACGGAGGCGGGCGAGAGTGCGGCTCATGGCGGCGGGCGAGGTGTGCAGGCGGGCGGCGGCGCGAGTGACGCTGTGCTCGGTCAGGAGGGCGTCCAGCGCGATGGCGAGATTGGCGTCTATGACCGGCTCTGGGCTGTCCACCAGCATTATTCCGTTTCAGTCAATGATTGCGTGCCGAAGTTCCCATTGTGGCAACACGGCTGCCCTCCGCAGGATGAGGGTCGTACCGATCCGGCACGACCTGCGAGGTTTTCATGATCGTTATTACCGCTCCCACCGGGAACATCGGCCGTCATCTGCTTTCCAAGCTCCTGGAGTCCGCCCCCGCCACGGGTGAGGAGCTGCGCGTGATCGTGCGCGACCCCGCCCGCCTTCCGGACGCGGCGCGCGGACGGGTCGAGGTGATCACCGGCTCGCACGCGGAAACCGAGGTCCTCGACCGGGCCTTCGAGGGTGCGGACGCCGTCTTCTGGCTCGTCCCCCCGGACGCCTCCCTGGCCCCGCACGACGCCTTCAGCGGCTTCACCCGCCCCGCCGTGAAGGCGCTCGCCATCCACGGTGTCGGCCATGTCGTCGGGGTCTCGGCACTCGGCCGCGGTACTCCGGTCGCCGACCGCGCCGGCCTGGTCACCGCCTCCCTCGCCATGGACGACCTCATCGCCGGTACCGGTGTCGCCTACCGGGCCTTGGCCAGCCCGTCCTTCTTCGAGAACCTCCTGGAGGAGTCCGACTCGATCCGCGACAAGGGCGTCTTCACCGACACCGTCGACGCCGACCGCAAGGCCCCCCTCGTCGCTGTCGCCGACATCGCGGCCGCCGCCGCCGGCCTGCTGCTGGACCGCTCTTGGAGCGGAACCGACAGCGTCCCGGTCCTCGGGCCGGAGGACCTGTCCCCCAACGACCTGGCCCGCATCATGACCGCACAGCTCGGCCACCCCGTCCGCTACGAACGCCAGCCGCTCGACGAGCTGTACACCACCCTCGTCGGCTACGGCCTCAACAAGGCATTCGCCCAGGGCGTCGCCGACATGAAGCGAGCCAAGGACGAGGGCCTGGACGCCGGCGTCGCCCGCACCCCGGAGACCGCCTCCCCCACCGGCTTCGAGCAGTGGTGCGCCCAGACCCTCAAGCCCGCCGTCCTCTCATGAGGGCCCACCACCCGTCCCACTACCTTTGGAGGAGGCGTCCTGATGCCCGCTGAGGAAACCGAACCGCCGGTCACGGCGTTCATGCTCGTCAAGACCACACCCGCGTGGCTCGCCCTGACCGTCCAGGAACGTGTGGACGCCTTCACCACCCAGGTCCTGCCCGCGATCGAGGCCAGGACCATCGGCGTCCGGTCACGCTTCTACGACACGGAGTTCTACTCCACGCGCGTCACCGACATCTGGATGTGGGAAACGGAAGACCACCACGCCTACCAGCTCCTCATCGACGCACTGCGCGAAACCCCGTTCTGGGACCGCTACTTCGAGGTCGTCGACCTCCTCGTCGGCACCGAGAACGGCTACGCCCGCACCTATGGCCTCGATCCCGTCGCCACCATCACCACCTGACACACCACCCACCCCGCAGCGAGTGGGGCATGCCCGTCGACGTCGCGCGACACGGTGATGACCTGACCCGGCAGCGGATCGCCCTGAACGGATAACAAGCCTGTGACCAGGGAAGACTCACCCCCGCCAGGTCCTCTTGCGGGGAGGAGACCACAGATGGACCAGAACAAGGTGACGGAGTTCCTGGGCAGGTTCGTGAGCGACCTGGGGGCGACCGAGGCGGCGGGCTCCGTCGTGATCGGTCACCGACTCGGCCTGTATCGCGCCCTCGCCGAGGGGCCCGCGACTCCCGAGGAGTTCGCCGAGCGCACCAGGTGCCACCCGCGCTACCTCACCGAATGGCTGCGTGCGCAGGCCGCCGGCGGGTACGTCGGCTACGACGCGGCGACGGGCCGGTTCTCGCTCTCGGAGGAGCAGGCGTACTGCCTGGCCGACCCGGCCGGCCCGAACATACCGGCGGCGTACCTCATCGCGCTGGGCATGTTGCGCGCCGAGCCGCGCATCACCGAGGTGTTCCGCACGGGTGCCGGCTTTGGCTGGCACGAGCACGTGGAAGACGTCTTCGTCGGGTGCGACGCGTTCTTCCGGCCGGCCTACATGGCCGCGCTGGTGTCGAGCTGGATCCCGGCACTCGATGGGATTGAGGAGAAGCTGAAGGCGGGGACCGTGGTCGCGGACGTCGGCTGCGGCCTCGGGTCGTCCTCGATCCTCCTCGCGCAGTCGTACCCGCGTACCACGGTCGTCGGCTCGGACTACCACGCCGAGTCCATCGAGCTGGCCCGCGAGCATGCCGCCGAGGCCGGGGTGGCCGACCGGGTCGACTTCGAGGTGGCCACCGCGCAGACCTTCACCGGCACCGACTACGACCTGGTGACGATGTTCGACTGCCTGCACGACATGGGCGACCCGCTGGGCGCCGCCCGGCGGGTGCGGGAAACGCTGGCTCCGGAGGGCGCGTGGCTGCTGGTCGAGCCGTACGCCGCCGACGCGGTGGAGGAAAACTTCACCCCCGTGGGGCGGCTGTACTACAGCGGGTCCACGTTCCTCTGCGTGCCCAACGCGCTGTCCCAGCCGGGCGGCTACGCGCTGGGCGCGCAGGCGGGCGAGGCGAGGATCCGCGAGCTGAGTCGCGAAGCGGGCTTCACCCGATTCCGAAGGGCCGCGGAGACCCCGTTCAACCTCGTCTACGAGATCCGGCCATAGAGAGCCGTTATGCGACCTTGTCGGCGTACTTCTGCCGGGCGGCTTGCCGGGAGACACCGAGCGCGGTGGCGATGTGGTTCCAACTGTGGCCGTGGGCACGCGCAACCGCCACCGCCTCGGTGAGCCGCGCCTCATCGGCTCGGACCTGCTCGGAGGTCTCAGCGATCGCCCGCAGTTCGGACACGTCGTCGAACTCGACGTTGTCGGGCAGGGCGTCAGCCAACTGCTCAAAGCGCAGAGCCGCGCGCTCGATCTCCTCATCAGTGTGCTTCATATGATCACCTCTCTTCGCTACAGGGCTCGTCGGAACTTGGCGCGTAGCGGCATCGCATGGATGGCCACCGGGTCGTCCCCGTCGAGGTCGAGGACACCGATCTCCAGCATCCGCCCCGCCGAGTCCGGGCCGATCAGCATCGTGAAGCCTTCACCCATGTCAAGGCGGCGCATGGCACACCGCCAGGCGTGGACGATGTCGGCATCGGCCACATCATGCTTGCGGGCAGGCTCTCCAATCCGCATACAGACAATATACCTTGTCTAGTGCGTGTTCTCGGGTTCAAGCCCGAACCGGGTCGGCCTGGCATTCCCTATGTGCAAGAACAAGACCAGCCACTGGAGACGCCTCCGGCTCGAAGACCGAATCGGCTTAAAAGTTAGCTGGTTTGTCCGCCGCACAAGGCTGGGGTGCGCGAGGGGCGGGAGCCCCTCGCCCGGGGGCGAAGCCCCCAAGGAAATACGCCTGAGCGCCCGTCCGCGCGAAGCGCGCCACGGCGAAGCCCACGCTTGTCGGGGGTCGAAGGGGGCGGAGCCCCCTGGGCAACACGCCCGAACGCCAAACGCGCGAAGCGCGCCCCACCGGAAGGCCCACGCCTGTGGGCCCCCAGGTGAGAAGGCGTCAGGTGGTGGAGAAGGCCGCGTCGAAGGCGGTGGTCGGTGGGGTGATGGAGTTGAGGCCACGGATGTAGCCCAACGCCTCCCGTGCCCCGTCCAGCCGGTCCATCCCCGCGTCCTCCCACTCGATCGAGATCGGGCCCGCGTACCCGATCGAGTTGAGCGCCCGGAAGCAGTCCTCCCAGGCCACGTCGCCGCGACCCGTGGAGACGAAGTCCCAGCCGCGCCTCATGTCCGCCCACGGCAGGTGGGAGGACAGGCGGCCGCGGCGGCCGTCGCCCACGCGGACGCGGGTGTCCTTGCAGTCCACGTGGTAGATGCGGTCGGCGAAGTCGAGGATGAACGCCACCGGGTCGAGGTCCTGCCAGACCATGTGGGACGGGTCCCAGTTGAGGCCGAACGCGGGGCGGTGGCCGATGGCCTCCAGGGTGCGCTGGGTCGTCACGTAGTCGTAGGCGATCTCGCTGGGGTGGATCTCGTGGGCGAAGCGGACGCCCTCTTGGTCGAAGACGTCGAGGATGGGGTTCCAGCGGTCGGCGAAGTCCTGGTAGCCCGCCTCCACCATCGAGGCCGGCACCGGCGGGAACATGGCCACGGTGTGCCAGATCGACGAGCCGGTGAAGCCGACCACCGTGTCGACGCCCAGCAGGGCCGCGGCTCGCGCCGTGTTCTTCATGTCCTCGGCGGCCGCCTGGCGTACGGACTCCGGGTCGCCCGAGCCCCAGATGCGGGAGGGCAGGATGGCCTTGTGGCGCTCGTCAATCGGATGGTCGCAGACCGCCTGGCCGACAAGGTGATTGGAGATCGTCCAGACCTTGAGGCCGTGCTTGTCGAGCTGGGCCCGCTTGGCGGACACGTACGACGGGTCGCTGATCGCCTGCGCCACGTCGAAGTGGTCGCCGGAGCAGGCGATCTCGAGGCCGTCGTAGCCCCATTCGGCGGCGAGCCGGCACACCTCCTCGAACGGCAGGTCGGCCCACTGGCCGGTGAACAAGGTGACCGGTCTCATATGTCCTCCACAACTGTGAAACGGCTGGAATCAGCCGCGCTACGCTCGACCGCCGCGAGCACGCGTTGCACCCGGAGCCCGTCCGCGAACGACGGCGCCGGGTCGCTGCCCTGGGCGATCGCTTCCAGGAAGTCCTTGACCTCATGGGTGAACGTGTGTTCGTACCCGAGTCCGTGTCCGGGTGGCCACCACGCCCCGGCGTAGGGGTGGTCGGCCTCGGTGACGAGGATACGTTTGAAGCCGCTGTCGCCCTCGCTGACCCACAGCTCGTTCATGGCCTCGAAGTCGAAGGCGAGGCTGCCGTTCGAGCCGTTGAGCTCGATGCGCAGCGCGTTCTTGCGGCCGGTGGCGAACCGGGTGGCCTCGAAGGAGGCCACGGCACCGCCGGTGAGCCGCCCGATGAACAGCGCGGCGTCGTCGACGGTGACGGGCCCGGTCTCCGATGAGCCCGCCGACACGGGACGTTCCTTGACGAACGTCTCGGTGAGCGCCGAGACGCCCACGATGTTCTGGCCGGTGATGAACTGGGCGGTGTCGATGATGTGCGCCCCGATGTCACCCAGGGCGCCCGATCCCGCCTTGTCCTTCTGCAGCCGCCACACCAGCGGAGACGAAGGGTCGACGATCCAGTCCTGGAGGTATTGGGCTCGTACGTGCCTGATCTCGCCGAGCCTGCCCTCCTCGACGTAGCGCCGGGCCAGCGCCACCGCGGGCACCCGCCGGTAGTTGAAGGCCACCATGCTCTTGCCGGCCGACGAGGCCGCCGCCCGCACCATGGCCTCCGCCTCGGCCACGCTGTTGGCCAGCGGCTTCTCGCAGAGCACGTGCTTGCCGGCCTCGAGGGCGGCGATGGCGATCTCGGCGTGGGAGTCGCCCGGCGTACAGATGTCGACGATCTGCACGTCGTCGCGTTTGACCAGTTCCCTCCAGTCGGTCTCGATGTCGGCCCAGCCGAGCCGGGCGGCAGCGGCGGCGGTGTGTTCCTTGGACCTCCCGCCCAGCACCGCCATCCGCGGTGCCAGCGGCAGGTCGAAGAAGGCGCCGACGCTGCGCCATGCCTGGGAGTGGACGCGGCCCATGAACGCGTAGCCGATCATGCCCACGCCGACGGTGGTTTGGTCTGACATGCAACCCCCGATCAGGATTCGAAGCCGAGTGGCAGGTATTTCTCGACGTTCTCCTTGGTAATGGTCTCCGACGCGAGCGTGATCGACTGTGGCACCTGGTTCTCCACCAGGTCGCTCATGCCCTTCTGCTGCGCGATCAACCTGGCCAGCTTGATGGCCGACGAGGCCATCGTAGGACTGTAGGTGACGGTGGCCTTCAGCACGGAGGTGCCTGACTGGATCTCCTTCATGGCGTTCAGGGAGCCGGCGCCGCCGACCATGAAGAACTCGTTCCTGTTCGCCTCCTTGATGGCGGCGAGCACGCCCACGCCCTGGTCGTCGTCGTGGTTCCACAGGGCGTCGATCTTCTTGTGCGCCTGCAGCAGGCTGGCGGCCACCGAGTTGCCCGTCTCCACGGTGAACTTGGCGTCCTGCTTCGCGGTGACGCTGAAGCCGAACGTCTTCAGCGCGTCGGCGAACCCCTTGCTGCGGTCCTGGGTCAGCGGGAGTGTCGCGATGCCCTGGATCTCCACGATCACCGGGTTCGAGACGCCCTTGTCCTTGAGCTGCTTGCCGATGTACTGGCCGGCCGCGACGCCCATGCCGTAGTTGTCGCCGCCGATCCAGGTGCGGTACGCGAGCTTGTCGGGGAAGATCCGGTCGAGGTTGATGACCGGGATGCCGGCCTGGGTGGCCTGGAGCGCGACCTGGTTGAGCTGCTGGCCATCGTTAGGCAGGATCACCAGGGCGCTGACCTTGGCCGCGATCAGCGACTCGACGGCGGAGATCTGCTGGTTGATGTCGTTCGTGGGCTCGACGGGCTTGAAGTCGACGTCCGAATACTGCTTGGCCGCGGACTCGGCGTTCTTGGCGATGGCCGCGATCCAGCCGTGGTCGGCGGCGGGCGCGGAGAAGCCGATGACCACCTTGGTGCCGGGCTGGTCGTTGCCGCTGGCCGCGGGCGCGGGAGCGGGCGCCGTTGACGAGGGCGCGGCGGCGGGCTCGTTGCTGGTGCAGCCGGCCGCTAACATCACGGCTCCACCGACCAGGAAACCCCTGCGCGCGACGTTGTTGCTCATGGTGCTCTCTCCTTCAGGTTCCGTCGCTGGAGAAGGACGGCGACGACGATGATCAGGCCCTTGGCGATCAGCTGGTCGCTGGTGTTGAGCCCGTTGAGGATGAACAGGTTCGTGATGAGGGTGAAGATCAGCAGGCCCAGGATCGAGCCGATGATCGTGCCGCGGCCGCCCGTGAGCAGGGTGCCGCCGATGATGACGGCGGCGATGGCGTCGAGCTCGTACAGGTCGCCGTGTGTGGAGGAGCCCGTGGTGGTGCGGGCCATGATGAGGATGGCGGCGATGCCGCAGCACAGCCCGGACAGGGCGTACAGGAGCATCGTGTGCCGGCGGACGTTGATACCGGCCAGCCGGGCCGCTTCGGGGTTGCCGCCGACCGCGTAGGTGCGGCGGCCGAAGGTGGTGCGGTTGAGCAGGATCCAGCCCAGCACCACGACTAACGCGAAGATGTAGACCAGTAGCGGGACCCCGAGCAGCCGCGTGGTCGACAGGTCCACGATCGCGCCGTTGTCGGACTGGATGATCTGCGTCTTGCGGTCGGACATGCGCTGGGCCAGCCCGCGCGCCGCGACCAGCATCGCCAGGGTGGCGATGAAGGGCACCAACCGCCCGTACGCGATGAGCAGCCCGTTGACCAGGCCCGTGCCGGTGCCGACGAGGATCGCGCAGACGGCCATGACAGCCGGTCCGTACGCCTGCGTGGCCAGTGTGGTGGCCCAGACGGAGGCCAGGGCCATGGTGGCGCCCACCGACAGGTCGATGCCGCCGCCGATGATGACGAACGTGGCGCCGACCGTGATGACGCCGATCGTGGCGGCCAGCGACAGGATGCTGACCAGGTTGGAGGTGGTGGCGAAGTTCTCGGGCTTGGTGACCAGGCCGACGATCGCGAGCAGTACCAGCGCGACCACCAGGCCCAGGTGCCGCGCCTCTCCAAGCCAGGCCAGCGGACCGGGCGCCCGCACGGCCAGGCGGTTCTGCGGGCCCGCTTCTGCGGGGTTGCTCATCAGGCGGCTCTCCCATCCATGATCATGTCGAGCACGCGATGCTCGTCGAGCTCTTGGGCGTCGCCCTGGTGGATGACCGTCCCCTCGCGCAGCACCAGCACGCGGTCGGACAGGCCCAGCACCTCGGGCACCTCGCTGGACACCAGCAGCACGCCGATTCCCTGGTCGGCCAGCCCGCGGATCACCGCGTACAGTTCGGCCCTGGCCCCGACGTCCACGCCCCTGGTCGGCTCGTCGAGCAGGAGTAACTTGCGCCCGCCGAGCAGCCAGCGAGCCAGTACGGCCTTCTGCTGGTTGCCGCCGGACAGCGTCTTGATCGGCCGTTCTGGGTCGGGCGGGCGGATGTCGAGCATCTCGACCAGGCGCTGCGCCTCGGCCTTCTCGCGCACCCGGTTCATCCAGCCGAACGTGGCGAACTCCGGCAGGCTGCCCAGGGTGATGTTGGCGGTTACGCTCTGGTCGAGCAGGAGCGCCTGGGCCTTGCGCTCTTCCGGGGCCAGGCCCATGCCTTGCCGTACGGTGCCGACGACGTCGCCCCGCCGCAGGGCCTTGCCCGACAGCAGGACGCGGCCGGAGGCGCGACGGGCGCCGTAGACCGCCTCCAGGATCTCCGAACGGCCGGAGCCGACCAGCCCGGCCAACCCGACGATCTCACCGGCGCGGACCGAGAACGACACGTCGGCGAACGCGCCCGGCGAGCTGAGTCCTTCGACGCGCAGCACCTCCTCGCCAGGGGACTCGGCGGCGCGGGGCGGGAAGACGTACTCGACGTTGCGGCCGGTCATCAGCGAGACGATCTCGGAGGTCGGCGTGTCGCGGGCGGGCAGGCCGACGGCGACCGTGCGCCCGTCCTTGAGCACGGTGACCCGGTCGCCGATCTCGCGGATCTCCTCCAGCCGGTGCGAGATGTAGACGACGGCGACGCCCTGGGCGGTGAGCTCGCGGATGATGCGGAACAGGTTGGCCACCTCGTCGTGGGCCAGCGCCGCCGACGGCTCGTCCATGATGATCAAACGTGCCTCGTGGGAGAGCGCGCGGGCCATCGAGACGACCTGCTTGGCGGCCGGTGCCAGCCGCCCGACCTCGGCCTTCGGCCGGATCTCCGGGTGGCCGAGCCTGGCCAGCACCGCGGCGGCGGCCCGGTTGGCCGCTCCCCTGTTCACGAAGCCGGCGCGGGCGTGCTCGTGGCCCAGGAAGATGTTCTCCGCGACGCTGAGCCCGTCGACGAGGTCGAGTTCCTGGTAGATGGTGGCGAAGCCGAGCCTGATGGCGTCGATCGGGCTGCCCGCCCTGACCTGCGCGCCGTTGAACTCGATCGTGCCCTGGTCGGGTTGGTGGACCCCGGCCAGCACCTTGATGAGCGTCGACTTGCCCGCGCCGTTCTGGCCGAGCAGACAGTGCACCTCGCCGGCGCTCACGTCGAGGTCCACCCCGTCGAGCGCGCGCACGCCGGGAAACTGCTTGACGATCCCCCTCATGACCAGCATTGGGGTCCCTTCAGGCGTTGACGATCCGGTTGATGTTCTCGGGTGACAGGTAGTTCTCGATCGCCAGGAGCCCGGCGCCCAGCGCGGCGGCGTTGATCCCGGTACGACTGGGCACGATCGAGAGGTGATGTGTGGCCAGCGGCAGCGATCTGCGGTAGACGGTCTCCTTGATGCCGGCGAGCAGGTGTTCGTGGACCCGCGACAGGGCGCCGCCGATGACGATCACCTCGGGGTTGAAGAAGTTGACCAGGCTGGCGAGCACCTCGCCGATCAGTCGGCCCGCCTCTCTGACCAGCCGGAGCGCTTGGGTGTTGCCCGCCTGTACCAGCGCCACGACGTCGGCCCCCGTCTCGGCGGGCGTGCCGAGCTCGGTCAGCCTCCTGGCGACGGCCGCGCCGCCGGCGACGGCCTCCAGGCAGGCGCTGTTGCCGCAGCGGCAGCCGGCGTCCTCGTGGCCGGAGACCCGGATGTGGCCGATGTCGCCGGCCGAGCCCTGAGCGCCGCGGTGCAGCTTGCCCTCGGCCACGATGCCGCAGCCGATGCCGGTGCCGATCTTGACGAACAGCAGGTGGCCGGCGCCGGGGTAGGCGTTGCGGTGCTCGCCGAGCGCCATGACGTTCACGTCGTTGTCGACGAGTACGGCGCAGCCGGCGAAGTGCTCGGGAATCGGGTAGTCGTTCCAGCCGGGCATGATCGGCGGGTTGTTGGGCCGGCCCGTGGCGAACTCCACCGGCCCCGGCACCCCCATCCCGATCGCCTTGAGCGCGGCCCGGGGCCGTCCCGCCTCGGCGAGCAACCGGTCCAGCCGCTCGTCGACGTGGGCCAGAACCGTCTCCGGCCCCTCGGCGATCAGCAGCGGGTCCTCGCACTCGGCCAGCACATCGCCCGAGATGTCCATCAGCGCGATCCTGCAGTGGGTGGCGCCCAGGTCGACGCCCGCGAAGGCGTGGTCCGCGGTGTGCAGGCGTAACTGCCGCGGCGGCCGGCCGCCGGTGGACTCGCCGCTTCCGGTCTCGGAGACCAGGCCGCGCTCGATCAACGCGTCGACGCGCTGGCTGATCGTGGACCTGGCCAGGCCGGTGAGCCGGGCGAGGTCCGAGCGGGTGGTAGCGGAACCGGCGCTGATGAGCGTCAGAACGTCACCGGGCGAGCCCGGAGCGGAGGTCATGCGGCGACAATAAGATCACACAAGCAGCAAATCAAGAGTGTTAGCCGCCCAAACCCTCCCTACTTCCGCCGATAATCAAACAAAGATCTCTGAATTCGGACATAAGGGCGGTTCGGCCCCAGCGAGGTCGCGAAGCGCCGCCCAGCGGCGGCGACGCCGGGCGTACTCCTCGCCGCCCATGCCCCTGGCGCCCCCGCCACAAGCCCTGGCAGCTTGCCGCCACACGTTCCGGCGTCTCGGAGCAACCTCCCCCCGCGTGAGCGGTGCGCTGCCGAGCATCGGAGCCCGGCAGACCGTCAACATCTGGAGAACCATTAGTGGTCATTCGGTAAGAACTGTGCGGCGACCGGAGCACCCATTAGGAGGGCGCATATAACGGGTTCCGTGGCGAACACTTCGCTGGAATTCCGGGCGAAATGTCCCATGACCCGAACCGCCATCCACACGGGGAGTCCGAAATGAGAGAAAAAATCACGATACCTATTTTCGTGGCGATGGCCGTGGGAGGTGGGATCGCCTTCGGGACCGCAGGATTGGCGTCCGCCTCCACGGACAGCCAGGTGGCACCCACGAGCACCGCGAGCCCGCGACCCTATCCGCCGAGGCCCACTGCCAGTGCTAGTGCCGCCGCCACGCCGAGGGCCACCTCGACGTCGTCGTCGCACGTCAACATCGACGTCGACATCGACCCCGAGGAGTTCCGTGGGTGGCATCGTCGCCATCGGGGCTGCGGCCATGGGTGCTGTGGCCACGGGTGCCATGGCCACCACAAGGAGCTGCCGATGACCGGAGCACCCGTGAAGGCCCTGGCCGCGGCCGGTGCCGGCATGCTCCTGACGGGCACCGCCGGCACGCTGATCGCCATGCGGCGTCGCCGTTCGTACAGCGCGAAGTAAGTCGCCGATCTCACAGTGCGAAGTAAGAGACGCCGAGTTGTCATCGCCGGCCTGCTGGCTCCCGCCGCGGGCCTCACGCTGGCCGGGGGTTGGACCGCGCACCTCGCTCTGAGCGTGCGCGACCACCTGCAGGCGACCAGGAACGCGCTGGTCCTGCTGCGCGCGAGCGACCCCGGCCGGCTGGCCGGGACGCTCGCGGACGCGCAGTGGCACGCGACCGAGGCCCGCCGGCTCACCTCCGGCCCGGACTGGTCGTTGCTCGCTCGCACTCCCCTGGTCGGAGAGAGCGCGACGACCATCCGCGGTCTGGCGGAGGCCGCCGCGGAGCTGACCGGTGCCCTGACCGACGTGCACCGGGCCGCCGCGCCGCTGATCACGGCCGATGGGTCCGCCAAGGGCGCTTCCATGACCGACATGGGCGAACTGCTGGCCGACCTGGAGTCGGCGGCACCGGCCCTGGACGCCGCCGCCGACCGGGTCGCTCTGGCGCGCTCACGCCTGTCCGTTACCCCGGCGGACACGGGCGTGAGCGAGCTGGACGAGGCCCGCGTCACGGCCCTGGAGCAGGTCGATCGGCTGCACGGCTGGCTCGGCGCGGCGGCCGACGCCGCCGCCCTGCTGCCGCCGATGCTGGGCCATGACGGCCCACGCCGCTATTTCCTGGCATTCCAGACAAATGCCGAGGCGCGCGGAACCGGCGGCCTGGTGGGCGCCTTCGGCATTCTGAAAGCCGGGCAAGGAAAACTCGGCATTCAGCGGCTCTCCGCCAACACCCGCCTCGCGCCGAGTCCGGCACCGGTCGCCGACAATGGGCCGGCATTCAGCGCGCGTTACGGGCCGAGCGCGCTTTCCCTGCTCTCCAATTCCAATCTTTCCCCGCATTTCCCGTACGCCGCGACCACCTGGACCGCGCTCTGGGAGCGGCAGACAGGGCGGCGGCTGGATGGCGCCATCGCGACCGACCCGGTCGGGCTCTCCTACCTGCTGCGGCTGATCGGCCCGGTCACTCTCCCGGGCGGTGAGACGGTGACCGCCGAGAACGTGACCGACCTGACCGAGCGGGTGGCCTATGTCCGCTACCAGGATCCGGACGAGCGTAAGAAGTACCTCATCACGATCGCCGGCGCCGTCAGCGAGGCGATGACCCGGTCCCATCCGGATCCCCGCACCTTGATGTCCACCTTGGCGCAGATGGTGGATGAGCGGCGGATCCAGGTGTGGAGCCGCAGGGGCATCGAGCAGCGCCGCCTGGCGACGACGCCGCTGGGCGGAGTGCTACCCCGGGAACCTGGACCGTTCGCCGGACTGGTGGTCAACAATTCCGGCGGCAACAAGCTCGACTACTACCTCAAGCGCTCGGTCGACTATGAGCTGGGCCCCTGCCGTCCCGACGGGCAACGCGTCACGAAGGTGCGGGTCAGTCTCACCAATGACGTGCCGCGCAGGAAGCTGCCCAGGTACGTCACCAGCCGCCTTGACTCCCCGGAGCGCCCCCATGCCGTCGGATCCAACCTGCTGTGGGTGTCGCTGTACACCGGGGTCGGCGCGAAGAACGGCGGCGTGCGGATCGACGGCAAGCTCGTGGAGGTCATCAAAGAGGTCGAACGATCCCACCCCGTCTACTCCATCATGCTGGAGCTCGCGCCCCGGCAGTCGAAGACGCTGGAGTTCCTCCTGCTCGAACCCGCCTCGGACGCGGCGCCGCTGGTGCCCGTGCAGCCACTGGTCCATCCCCAGCAGACCAGCGTCACCCAGGACCATCGGGGCTGCACCTTCGAGACTCCCACCAAACAATAAAGACCGGCGTGCCGCCAACGAGCTTCTGACCAGGGCGTTCTACCGTCGCGCTCATGGAAGGCACGCCGACTCGTTTCCACATCCTGTTCGTGTGCACGGGCAACATCTGCCGCTCTCCGCTCGCGGAGCGGCTGACCCGGCCGGCCCTCGGGCCGGCCTTCCGGGTGACCAGCGCGGGCACCCACGCCGAGCCGGGCATGGAGATGGCCGAGCACACGCGGCGGACGCTGCTTCGCCTCGGTGGCGATCCCACCGGCTTCGTCTCCAGCCCGCTGACCACCGAGATGGTGGCCGCCGCGGACCTCGTGCTGACGGCCGCCGCCGCGCATCGCGCCGAAGTGGTGACCAGGCATCTCCAGGCCGCCGGGCGTACCTTCACCATCGTCGAGTTCGGCGCCTTGAGCGGCGCGGTCGAGCCCGCGGCGGTCACGTCTCATCGCGATCCGGTACGGCGGGCGCACGCGCTGGTCGACGAGGTGCGCGGGCTACGCGGCCTGGTGCCGGTGGACCGGCCCGACATTCTCGACCCCATCGGCGGCACCCGCTGGCACCACCGGATGGCGGGACGGAGGATCGCCAGATCACTCGACGTCCCGCTCCGGCTTCTCACACAGCCGTCGGCGCCTTGACCGCGGCCCTGGCCTCGGTCGCGGTGTCGGTCTCATACCCGTAGCCGTAGCCGTAGCCGTCGTATCGGCTGGCCTTGGCCGGGACGAAGTTCATGACCGTGCCCACGATGCGCGCGTTGATCGACGTCAGCAGCTCCGTGCCCCGGACGATGTGCTCCTGCCGGGTCTTGCCGTAACGGGCGACGAGCAGGACTCCGTCGCAGATCGCCGAGAGCGTCGCGGCGTCTGTCACCGGCAGCAGCGGCGGCGCGTCGACGATCACGATGTCGTAGTCGTCCATGACCTGGTCGATCACCTGGCGCATCCCTCGTGAGCCGAGCAGCTCGCTCGGGTTCGGCGGGATCTGGCCGCTCGGCAGTACGAACAGGCGCGGCTCGCCCCAGGGCTGGATCACCTCGTCCAGCTTCGCCTTGCCGATCAGCACGTCCGTCAGGCCGACCGCGCCCTCGATGCCGAGGTAGGTCGGGATGCGCGGACGACGGAGGTCGCCGTCGACCAGGAGCACCCGCCAGCCCGCCTGGGCCAGGGTGATCGCGAGGTTGGAGGAGGTCGAGGACTTGCCCTCGTTCGGCAGGCAGCTGGTGATCACCAGGGATTTGGGCTGCCGGTCCACGCCGATGAACTGCAGGTTCGTACGGAGTGAGCGGAACGCCTCCGACCTGGACGATCGGCCTCCGCTACGGACGATCAGCGGGTGACGCCGCGCGTCCCGCTCGTACCCGATGATCCCGAGAGTCGAGCTCTTCGAGACCTGCTGCAGCGTGTCGGAGGTCTTGATGGTGGTGTCCAGACGATCGCGGAGCGTCAGCGAGCCGATGGCGATAACCAGCGCGATCAGTACGGCGACCACCAGGTTGACCACCGGCCTGGGGCTGACCGGCGTCTGAGGGATCTCCGCCTGGTCCACCACGGTGACCTTGACCGTGGGCCGGGTGGTCGAATTGACCCGCTCGAGCTGCTCGATCAGCTGCGTGAACCGCGCGCCCAGGGTGTTGGCCAGCTGTGCGGCGCGGGCCGGGTCGGTGTCGGTGACGGTCGCACGGAGCAGGACGGTGCCGGGGACAACCTCGGCGGAGATGTTCGCCTGCATCCGCCGGATGTCCTCGGGCGTGGTGATCTGGCTGACCACCCGGCGGCTGGACAGCAGAGTGGCGTAGGACTGCACCCGCTGCGCCGACAGCATTCCCGCCTGGTAAGCGGTGGAGAGGCTTCCTTCCCTGTCCTGGCCGGAGACCAGCATGGAGATCGTCGCGACGTACTGCGGCGGAGTGTTCGCGGTGACCACCACCGCCGTGCTGATCCCGATCCCCAGCGAGACGAGGAGGAGCAGCCAGTTCCGGCGCAGGAGCCGCATGTAGTAGAGCAGGTCCACTGGATCAACGCCGCCTTTCGCGGATTCTTGGAGGAGCCTTGAGGTCTTCGATCGGCGCGTAGATGTGCACACCCTGCAGCAAGGCGATGAGAACGATGGCGGTTCCGCCCGCGACCATCGTCGTGACCAGGGGCGATATCCAGCGCATGGCCATCAGCAGGCAGCAGCCGCCGGCCACGGCCGCCAGCGCGCCGAGCGTCGCGGCGGCCGTCCGGGTGCTGAGACCCAGCCGGCGGAGCCGGTGTGTCACATGGTCGGTACCGCCTATCAGCGGCGAGCGGCCCGCCCGCACCCGCGAGAGGAACACGACGCCGGTGTCGACGGTGGCGACGAAGGTCGGCAGGAGCAATCCGGCGATCATCTCGCCCGGATCCTGCCCCCTCACCAGGAAGACCGCCGAGCAGGTGACCACGAATCCGATGAACAGGGATCCGGAGTCACCCATGAATATCCTCGCGGGCGCCCAGTTGTGCGGCAGAAAGCCGAGGCTGGTGCCCGCGAGCGCGATCAGCAGCAGCCCCAGCGCCGGGTGGCCGGTCATGAAGGCCGTGCCACCCAGGAGGGCGGCCGTGACGGTGCTGACGGCTCCCAGCGCGCCGTCCATGTTGTCCAGCAGGTTGAAGGAGTTGAGCATCACGACGATCCACACGACCGTGAGTCCTCCATCCACCCATCCATTGGCCGGTGTGCTGATGTGGACACCGGCCAGCGCGACCCCGCTCGCCGCCGCGGCCTCCACGACCAGCCTGGTGACCGGGCGCAGCGGGCCGACGTCGTCGATCAGGCCGACCAGCGACACCGCGGTAGCCGCCAGGAGGATCGCCATGATCCGGAGTTCGGCGAAGCCGAGCACCGCGATCACCGGCACGACGGTGCCGAGCGTGATCGCGATGCCACCCAGGTAAGGAGTCGGGCGGGCGTGCGCCTTCTTCTCGCTGGGGCGATCGGTCAGTTCCCATTGCAGCGCCAGGCGCCTCAACGGCACGATCGCCGCACAGCTGATCACGAAGGCGGCCACGCCGGTGGCGAGGGCGATCGTCGCGTTCACCGGTTGGACGCCGTGAGCTCTTCGCGCACCTGCTTGACGACCTCGGCCAGGATCTCGTCGAGAGTGTGCCGGGGAGCCCAGCCGGTGAGCTCGCGGATCCGGGTGGTGTCGGGGACCCGGCGGGTCATGTCCTCGAAACCCTGCTGGTAGGCCTCGTGATACGGGATGAGGTCGATCCCGGAGGTGGACCCGGTGTGCTCGATGACCAGCTTCGCCAGGTCCAGAATGCTCACCTCCTCCGCGGAGCCGATGTTGAAGGTCTGACCGACCGCCGCCTCGAGGTCGAGGAGGCGCAGCAACGCGTCGACGACGTCCGCGACGTGCGCGAAGCAGCGGGTCTGGCTTCCGTCGCCGAAGACCGTGAGCGGCGCGCCGCCGACCGCCTGATGGACCAGGCGCGGGATGACCATCCCGTACGCCGGGCTCTGCCGTGGGCCCACGGTGTTGAACAGCCGCACGACGATCGTCGGCAGGCCGCGCTCCTGGTGATAGGCGTTGGCCAGGATCTCGTCGACGGCCTTGGCCGTGCTGTAGGCCCAGCGCACCACGGACGGGCTGCCGAGGATGCGGTCGGCGTCCTCCCGCAGCGGTCCGGACGAGTTCTTGCCGTAGATCTCGCTCGTGCTGGTGATCAGGATCTTTTTCCGGTAGCGATGCGCGGCCTCGATGACGACCTCCGAGCCGCGGATGTTGGTCGTCAGGCACCGCAGCGGCTGCTCGACTATCAGCTTGACGCCGACCGCGGCCGCGAGATGGACGACGACGTCGCACTCGTGGACCAGTTCGTCCACCATGAGCTCGTCCAGCACGGAGCCCTGGACGAACTGAAGGTGGGGGTGGCCGGCGGCGAGCGCGAGGTTCGCGGTCCGTCCCGTAGACAGATTGTCGACCACCACGACGGAGTCACCGCGCGCCAGCAGCGCGTCGGTGAGATGGGATCCGATGAAGCCGGCCCCGCCTGTCAGCAGGTATCGCATGTTGTCACCTCGCCCTTCTGGCTGAAGCGCGTGCCCGGCGCTCTTCGTACAGCGATCGATACATGGCCTCGGTGTCTGCCACCAGGCGCTCCACCCCGAACGAGGCGGCGGTCCAGTCGCGGGCGGCCTCGCCCATCCGGTGCCTGAGGTCGGGATCGGTCAGCAGCCGTACGGTGTGCTCCGTCAGCTCGCCGACGTCGGCGCTGCTCACCAGACCGGTGTGCTCGTGCCTGATGACCTCGGCGACGCTGCCCACCCGGGTGGAGACGCAGGGCCTGCCCGCCATCCCGGCCTCGATGAGCGCGACGGGCATCCCCTCGTTGTCGGAGGTCAGCAGGACCATGTCGGCGGCCGAGCAGATGGTGGCCACGTCGTTCCGCCAGCCGAGCAGATGGAAGGAGGCGCGCATGGGAGTGACCGCCTGCTCCATCTGCTCGCGGAGCTCACCGTCTCCGCAGACGACGAAGTGGCAGTCGGGCACCTGCCGGAGCACCGCCCTCGCCGTGGCGACGAATCTGTCGGGGCGCTTCACCTGGGTGAGCCGGCCCACGAAGGCGACCACGGGCGCGTCCGGCGGAAGTCCCAGCGACCGGCGGGCCTCCTCGCGGCTGGGGATCGGGCCGAGCCCGACGCCCGGCGGGGTGACGATGTACTGCTCGCGACGGCCGATCCCGGCCTCCAGCAACTCGTCGCGGACGCGCGCTCCCACGGTCACCAGACGATCGGACATCGAGGCGAGAAGGCGCTCGGTCCGCACGTAGACAAATTGCTTGGGCGGCGAGAAATGGCCATAAAGGAGATGACCATGAAACACGTGGGCCAGGGCCGGGTTGATCCCGGACAGGCGAGCGGCCACGCGACCCAGCAATCCGGCCTTCGTCGTCCGCGTGTGCACGATATGCGGCCGGAACGTGCGTATCGCCTTGATCAGGTGGGCGACGGCCCGGACGTCATCAGCGGGCTTGATCGAGCGGCCGAGCCCAGGAACCCGGTGAACCGGCATAGCCGACTCCCGGAGCAGGAAATGGTCGCCTTCGTCGCCGCCGACATCACCCGTGTAGAGGCGGTGATCGAAGGTGTCGTGGTTCAGCTGCGCGCACAACCCCGTCAGCTGAGTAGCCGGGCCGCCGATGTTCATCCGGGCGATGACATCCATGACTCTTATGCGGCCGTCCGGCTTCGCACAAGCTCCTGCGGAATGGGTCTTCATGCCGCAGAAGCTAGCTTGGGCCTTGACTCGTTCAATGGTCCGAGTCGCGGTGCCGACGGAATATTTGCATATCTTGTCCCCGCAGGTTATGGAATCACATCGGATGAGCTGACCGGCCGACGTCTTTCCTACTGACTTGCAGCGGTTCGGTGTGCCATGCCGATCTCGGCGGCCACTCGCCGTATTGTTCGTCGTGCCGTCCCGATCACATCGACATAGAGGTCGATATGGCGCCAATACGAGCGTTGAGGAGTTTGGGTGGAGTACCTTATCGTGGCCGCCGCCGTGATCACATTGGTCTTCCTTGTTTCGGTAAGTTTTGACAAACAGGCGGCGTGGCACGTGTTGCCGGTGCTGCTTGCCGCCTTCGCCGCCCGGATCGTCATTCACGTCGCGGTAGTACGGCCAGATGCCGTCGGATACGGCGGCGACTATCTGGGATACGAAGCCATGTCCCTGGAGACCGCCACGTTCTGGCAGCGTGAAGGCTTTCAGTTCGCCACCTCGGTGCCGGCCGAGCGCTTCGACTCCGTGGCGCTACCGTGTTATGTCTTCGCCATCCTCATGTATCTGTGCGGCGGCCCGGCTCCGCTCGCCTGTGTGGCGGTCGTGGCGTTGATAGCGTGCGCGCTGTGCATCGTCATGTACAGGTTCGCGCGGTTGGTGGGCGCCGACGAACGGGCGGCATTCGTCCTGCTGGCCATCACCGCCTTTTCCCCGATGTTCCTCCTGTGCACGTCGGATACGTTCAAGGATGGATTCAACGCGTTCCTCGTCGTGGGCTGTCTTTACCTCGCCGTTTCGAATGCTCGACGGTTTGACATACGCAAGCCACTCACGACGCTGGCATTGTTGTGGGGGCTCCTCAACGTACGCGCCTACATGGTGTTCATGTGTGGGGTTCCGTCGCTGCTCGGGCTCATGGGTTCGCGGAGCGCGATGTTCACCCGCGTTCTGGTCGTCTCCGCCGGCTTGCTGGTGTCGGGCCTGTTCTTCGCCGGCTACGTCGACGACGACGGGTTCGTGGATTCGGCGCTGGGACAGTTGGAGTTCGGCCAGTCGGAAGAGGCTCGCCGCTCATATGCCAGCCAGGGTTCAGGCGTGCTGTTCGAGGACAGTGGCAGCGCGTGGGGTTCGCTGCTCCCGAAGTTGCTCTACACGCTGCTGGCTCCCTTCCCCTGGGCTGATGGCAGCGCGACGCTGCAGCTGGCGAAGATCGAGACGCTGGTCTGGTACTTCATGCTCTACAGCGCGGTACGCGGCGCGCGGCTGCTGTGGCGTTATGACCGGCGATCGCTCTTGATTCTGCTGCTCTTCATCGTGCCGAGCACGATCGCCTACGCGACGACCGTGGCCAATGTCGGCCTGATCTTCCGGCAGCGCATGCCCATCGTCATGCTCACGAGCCTGCTGTCCGCTGTGGCATGGAGCAGGAGGCAGCCGGCGGCGGACATCGAAGAAGCTTCTCGTCCGCCGCTGACCGCGCTCAGTAGTCCTTCCGGATCCGGGCGAGCCACTGGTAGAGATTGATGTGCTGATCGACCAGCACGTCCACATCAAGATGCTCGCGCGCCCAGGCGCGCGCCTCGCGTCCTAGACAGGCCGCGAGGTCCGGGTCGTCGAGGACGCGGACGATGCCGTCGGCCAAAGCCTCCGCGTCGGACGCGGGGATCAGGACGCCCCGGCCGTCCAGCAATTCGGGTGTGCCGCCCACCGCGGTGGCGACGATCGGCCGTCCCGCGGCCATCGCCTCCATGACCGCGTTGCTCAGGCCCTCCCAAAGCGAGGGAAGGACCACCACATCGGCTCTGGCCAGGAGCGCCTTCACGTCAGTGCGGTCACCGAGGAAACGGACATCCACCCGCGACCCGCGGACCAGCTCCTCCAGGCGGTGCCGTTCCCTGCCTTCGCCCGCGAGCAGGAAGGTGCACGGCCGGCCGCGCTGGAGCAGCCGCGAGGCGGCCTCGATCAGGACGTCGTGCCCCTTCTGCGGCGCCAGGCGGGCCACGCACAGCGCAACAGGGAGTTCGGTGTCTTCGATGCTCGCCGGCTCGGCCCGCTCGAAGGCGGAGGCCCGAAGACCGTTGTAGATCACGCTCAGTTTGCCTGCCGGGATCCTGGTGATCGTGCGGGCTTCCTCGGCCACGGCGACCGCGTTCGTCACGACGTGATCGGTGAGCCGGGTCATCGCTCGTTCGAGAACGAGCACCCGCCGATGGCGTTGTTCCGGCTCACCCGCGTTGCGCCGACCGGCCACCATGACGGGGACGCCGGCCAGCCAGGCGGCGGGTGGTCCCAGCATGCGGCCTTCGAAGAGATAGGCATGCAGCACTTCGGGCCGAATATGCCGCAGCGATCGAATGAGGCGCGCGAAACCCCGTAGACACCGCACCAGATCAGCTGATCCTGACGAGGTGCGGCCGAAGCCGAGGTGATGCACTTCTATTCCGGCGTCACGGAGGGCCGCTTCGTGCGGACCGCTTTTCGAGATGAGGAACATGTGCACCTCGATGCCTCTGCCGGACAGACCTTGCGCGAGCAGGGATATCTGAGCCTCGGCTCCCCCGCGCCCCAAGTGCCCGATGAGGAATGCGACACGGCGTAGAGCGGATCGGTCTCTTCTCCGCATAGCTCCTTTACTCCTTCCTGCTTCCTTGAAGTTCGCTTTTTTTAAGCTCCGCCGAAGCCGCGCGGGCCTGGAAGAACCACATCACCTCGATGACCGCCAGCAGGCTGTACGCGATCGAAGATGACAGCGCGGCTCCCGCCGCACCCATGTGGGGGATCAGGACCAAGTCGAGCGCGATGTTCACAGCGAGCGCTACGACGGTGATCCCGGAGATGCGAAGGGGGCGGTCGAGCCGGATCAGGTACTGCCCCGTCAGGCGCACGATGCCGTACGCGGCGATCCCGGGGGCCAGGATCACCAGCGGCAGGACGCTTCTCTCATAGGAGGCACCGAACACGAAGGGGACCAGCAGCGGGGAGGCGGCGGCGATGAAGAACGCGCAGCCCGATGAACAGAGCAACGCGAGCCGGAGCGCGCGCGCGGTCGCTGCGGCGGACGCGGTCATGTCACCGCTGGCCTGCTGGGGCAGGACGACCTGAATGACGGCGTCCGCGGGCACCCGGGCTATCGTGATCACGACGACCGCCACGCTGTAGAGACCGGCCTCGGACGCGGACACCAGCGCGTTGAGCAGCAGGATGTCCGCCGCCGACCACAGCAGGAAATACTGGGCGATGTGGCCGATGTGGTAGCGCCCGGCCGGGCCGAGTTGGCGCACGGCGAGGTCCCAGCTGGCGTGGCTGAGATTCGGGCGCAGCGTCCGCAGGTACAACGGGAGCGGTACGACAGCGGACAGAGTCCACATGATGACGACCGCGGAGATCGTGAAGTGGCCCAGCACCGCCAGCAGCACCAGGGGCAGGCAGTTGATCAAGCCGGAAATGAGGATACTGCGGTTGATGAGGGCCATCCTGGCTTGGAGCGTCAGCATGCCCCGCAGGTTGACGATCGCGGCCATGGCGGGCACCCCCGCCAGAGCCACCGCCAGGAGCAGGGCCGGCCGGTTCGGGAACACCAGCGGTGACACGGCGAAGACGGCCAGGCCGGCCACCGCGCCCAGCCCTATCCCGAGCAGGAGGCCGTTGGCGGTCAGCACGCGACTGAGAGCGCCGTCCTTCCAGAGCGCGATCTGGGTGTTGACGACGGAGAAATGTCCAAGGATGACCGCTCCGGAGACCAGGCTGACGATCAGCGCGTACTGACCCCGGCCATCAGGCTGAAGGTAGCGGGCGATCAAGATGCTGGTGACTGTCGACAGCAGAAGGCGGAGTGACTGGCTCGTCCCCGCCTGTACCATCCTGGCCGTACTCGAGGTTTCCGAGAAGATCCAGGCGCGAAGGCGCAGCACGCCCAAGGAGAGCCTGTTACCGACGTCGGTGCTCGGTTGTGACGGGCTCCGCCTTCTTACCTCGCGCTGGCTACGCATCACATCTTCCTTGTCGTGGTGAGCACGCGGCCACCGGGGCTACGTCAAAGGGGCACAGCCGGTTTCTGGCATCACCAGGTCGTCAGAGGTCACGTGAGCTCGGTACCAGAGTTCGAACTGCAGGAGAGCCCACAGCTGGGCGCTGTGGTCGGCCCCTTCGACGTGCCGCTGGAGGAGGTTCCGGACGACCTGTGGCCGGAACAGGCCCCGAGCGCGGGCGGTGGCGTCGGTGAGCAGGTCGAAGGCCGGCTCACGCAGCTCACCCCGGAGCCAGGTCGCCAGCGGCACGTTGAACCCCTGCTTGGGGAAGCCCAGGATCTCCTTGGGCAGCCAAGGAGCGACGGCCCGCTTGAGCAGGACTTTCGTCTCACCGTCGCGCACCTTCAGCGCGATGGGCAGGCCGGCCGCCCATTCCATGAGGTGGTGGTCCAGGAGCGGAGAGCGGGCCTCCAGCGAGTTGGCCATGGCGGAGATATCCACCTTGACCAGGAGATCGTCCGGCAGGTAGCTCGAGACGTCCACATCCAGGATGCGGCCGACGTCGGTGGCCGCCGATGACCGCTCGAACGCCTCGTCGAGCAGCCGGTAACTGTCCGCCCCCACCAGAAGATCGCGGAGTTCGTCACTGTAGACGGCGTACTTCTGCCGGTGGGTGTACTGGGACACGAGGCGGGCGTAGCGGCGTGCGGGGGGCTCCGCGGCGAACTGCATCAGCCGGGCGAGCCGCCGGGGCAGAGATCCGCCGGTGGTCCGGTCCGCGATCAGGTCGCCGATGCGGCCGGTCGCCATCGCCAGCGGGCGCGGCATGACCGGTATCCGCCCGGCCTGCCCCATCCGAACGTAACGCTGATATCCCCCGAAGCTCTCGTCGCCGCCGTCACCGTTGAGCACCACGGTGACGTGCTTCCGGCTCAGCTGCGCGACGTAGAAACTGGGGATGGCCGAGGCGTCGGCGAACGGCTCGTCGAAGTGCCAGGCGATGCGCGGCAGAACGTCTAGCAAGTCGGACGTGACGACGAGCTCATGATGCTCGGTGCCATATCGCTCCGCCACCATCCGGGCCTTGTGCCGCTCGTCATAATCACTGTCCTCGAAACCGATGCAGAATGTGCGTACCTGTTCCTGGCTCTGCATGGCCATGGCCGCGACCACCGCGGACGAGTCGACCCCGCCGGACAGGAACGCGCCGATGGGACGCTCACTCACCATTCGGATGCGGGTGGCCTCCAAGAGCAGCTCACGCAGCCGCTCCTCTTCCCCTTCCTCATCCAGCACCGGTCGCGGCGAACTGTCCAGCGCCCAGTAGCGGTCCACGGAGGCGTTTCCGCGTTCCCAGACCAGCAGATGGCCGGGCGGAAGTTTGTGTACGTCCTGGTAAATGGACCACGGCGCCGGGACGTACTTGTACGTCAAATAGTGGTCCAACGCCACCGGATCCACCTCGCGGCGCAGGCGTGGATCCTGCGCCAAGGACTTCAGCTCCGATCCGAACGCCAGTGAGTTGCCATCCGAACGCCAGTAAAGGGGCTTCTTCCCTACGCGGTCACGCGCGAGGACCAGTCGTTCTCGCGCGCGGTCCCAGATGGCGAAGGCGAACATCCCCCTGAGCCGGTGGACCATCTCGGTGCCATGCTCCTCGTAGAGGTGGACCAGGCACTCGGAATCACCTGTCCCGCGCAGCCGGTGCCCTCGTGCGGCCAGGTCTCGCCGCAGCTCGGCGAAGTTGTAGATCTCACCGTTGAAGACGGCGACGACCTGGCCGTCCTCGCTGTAAACGGGCTGGTCACCCGAGGCCAGGTCGATGATCGCCAGCCGGCGCATGCCGAGGGCCGCGTGCTCGTCGCTGTGGAATCCGTCGCCGTCGGGACCACGGTGCACGATCACCTCGCACATGCGGCGCACCAGCGCCGGGTCGGGCCGTGTCGTCGATACGATCCCGGCTATCCCGCACATCGGTCCTCCATCAGTGGACGCAAAAACCGTATTCCTCGACCAGGCGATTGACCGCGCGACAGGATTTTCCGCATTCCGCGGAACGGCGCCGCCAGATATTTGTCGACGCGGCGGCCTGGAAAGCCACATGATTCGCTGGAAACGGATCATAGATCACCGTGGACCATGCACCGCGACATCCCACCGGGGTGGGCGTGGCTCCAGATCATCAACCGTTTCGTCCGTTTCTCCCGACTGACATCGTCTGCGGACTGCGCGACCGGCGCAAAACACATCGAAGACGACTATTCGCCGGTTGCTCGCGTTTACGCAACACGCCTTCCCACCGCAAGTGCCCGCCCGATCATTCTCGGTATCATGGCTGGCGGAACATATCGGCGGGACGGTCGAGACCATCCCGGATTTCCCACCCGCATACCTCGATGCCGTCGGCGAGACGCCAAAAGGCAACAGGATGCAAAGGGCTTCTATTCCGGTTCACAGCGACTCTCGCTGGACCGGCCAATTTCTCTGTACTCAGGTGAGGAGAACCGATCGATGAAACCCATGGATACCGTGGACAGACCGGCCGGGAAACGCATCGTCGTGACGGGAGTCGCCGGGTTCATCGGCTCCCACATCGCGAGGTCGCTGCTCGACGACGGCCACGAGGTCATCGGAATCGACCATTGCCTGGGCCATCCGCCGGAGATCACCGAGCGGAATCTTCGACTCAACGAGGCCGGCGACCGCTTCACGCTGATTCGCGGCGATCTTGCGGAGATCCCCCTCGAACCCCAACTCGATGGGGCCGACACGGTCTTCCACATCGCGGCCCGGCCCGGCGTCCGCCCCTCATGGGGAGCCGAGTTCCCCAGCTATGCGAGGAGCAACATCGTCGCCACTCACCTCCTGATGGAGGCGGCCGCCCGTACCGCTGTCCGCCGTGTCGTGGTGTCGTCCTCCTCGAGTGTGTACGGCGGTGCGCCGAACGGACCGGTAACCGAAGCTGACCTCCCCGCCCCGCTCTCGCCCTACGGGGTGACGAAGCTCGCCGCGGAGCAGTTGGCCCTGGCTCACGCGCGGCGCGGACCATCCGGGCCAACGGTCGTGGCGCTGCGCTACTTCACGGTCTACGGTCCGCGGCAACGTCGTGACATGCTGATCAGCAAGTTGATCGAATCGGCGCTGTCCGGGAAGACCGTCACGATTCTGGGCGACGGCAAGCAGCGAAGGGACTTCACCTTCGTCGCGGACGCCGTACAAGCCAATCTGATGGCCATGCGCGCGGAGGTCGAAGCGGAGGCGCTGAACATCGGCACCGGTGTCACCACCTCGGTGCTCGACGTGGCCGACCTCGTCGGCGACATCGTCGGGCGGCCGGTCGTCCTGGAGTTCGGGAGCGGACAGGCCGGCGATGTGCGGGACACGCATGCCGATGTCTCCCTGGCGAAAGACGTGATCGGCTATCAGCCCACGATCGATCTGCGAACCGGGCTGACGACGCAGGTGGAGTGGACCCTCAAGAACGAAGTCATTCCCGCACCGGAGTAGTGGAAGATCGCCGGGTTTCGCGTGCGGACCGCGGGATCCGGCCATTCCGGCAGCTCGGCCATCCCCCGCCCTTGCCTCAATAGCCGTGTCGTCGGCGCGGCGCGCGACTACGGCCGTTCCGCTCGCCATCGGTGACGACTTCGTCGTAGAGACGCTCGAACCACTCCGCTGTCTGGGTTATGTCCACAGGATCGGCGGTGTTCCGGATCCCTTCGCGAAGCTGGGCGTGCGTGTCCGGCCGCATGGCCCGAAGGATGGCCTCAGCGAGCGCGTCGGGGTCTCCAGCCCTGGTGAGCAGGCCGTTGCGACCGTTGTCGATCAGGTCCGGCACCCCGCCCACGGCTGTGGACACGACCGGCACGCCGGCCGCCAGGGCCTCCATGACGACGACAGGCAGCCCTTCGTGCGCGGAGCTGAGCACGAGCAGATCGGCCGAAGCGATCAGGCGGGCAGCGTCCGGCACATGTCCGAGGAGCCGCACGTTGTCTGACCCCAGCTCGGCGACCCGGCGAGCCGTCTCCTCATACAAGGGTCCGGTGCCGGCCAGCAGAAAGACGGCGCGCGGATCGCGGCCGACCACCTTGGCCGCCGCCTCGATGAGCACGCCGTGCTGCTTCTGCGGGCGGAAGTTGCCGACATGTGCGATGAGGAAGGCGGACTCGGGAACATTCCACTCCTGCCTCGTCCGCGCGGCCTCCCCCGCCCGGCGGCGCATCTCCGCGACGTTGATGCCGTGGATCCTGGTCACCAGGTTGCGCGCACCCCGGCTGACGACGGCCCGCGCGACCTGCGGCGAGACGGCCACGGTACGGGCGTCCAGCCATCCTGTCGCCCGGTCGAGCAGCATCGTCGGCAGGCGGTAGCGGACGTTGTGCACGGTCGAGATCAGCGCGGGCCGCGGCCTGGACAACCGCGACGTCACCCGGAGCAGCGACGCGGGCAGGGGTGAATGGAGATTGAGAACGTCCGGCCGCAGGCGCCTGACCTCCACCGCCAGACGGGCGAGGCGGAGCCGCCGCGGCCAGGCGGCGAGACTGATCACCTCTGTCCCCGCCGCGCGCAGCCGCTGGATGAGCTCGTCGGTCTTCGCGCCCTGGCATATGACCGTGTAGCGCACGCCCGTGGCGGGCGCCGCCAGCAATCGCTCGACGAGCAGCATCTCCGCGCCGCCGACCCCCAGGTCCTTGATGACCTCGCAGACGTGCAGGCTCCTCATGACGCGACCTCCGATGCCCTTGGCATGATTCTTCTGATTCAAGCGCGGTAGCTCCAGCCGGCCGCGCGCCAGCGTTCCGGTGCCAGCGCGTTGCGCCCGTCCAGCACATTCCGGCCGCGCACGACGTTGCTGAGCAGTGCGGGATCCATGTCTTGGAACTCGGTCCAGTCGGTCAACAGCATGACGAGGTCGGCCTCCGACGCGGCCGTGACAATCGTGTCGGCGTACTCGATCTCAGGGTGAGCAAGCCGTGCGCTGGTCATCGCGACGGGATCGTGCATGGTCACCCGCGCGCCCTCGCGATGGGCGGCGACCGCCACCGCCAGCGCGGGAGAGTCTCGGACGTCGTCGGTGTTCGGCTTGAACGCGGCACCGAGGACGCAGACCCGCCTTCCCTCGTACGTGCCTCCGAGAAGTTCCCGGCCGAGCGCGAGGGCGCGGTCCCTGCGGCTCAGATTGATGGCGTCGATCTGCCTGATGAACGTGGCGACCTCGTCCAGGCCAAGGTCCGTCGCGCAGGCATACAGGGCACGAACGTCTTTGGGGAGGCAACCGCCACCGAAGCCGAGCCCAGGGCCCAGGAAGCGTCGGCCGATCCTGTCGTCATAGCCGAGCGCCTCGGCGAGCGGCAGCACGGCACCGCCGGTGGCCTCACATATCTGCGCCATGGCGTTGATGAATGAGATCTTCATCGCGAGAAAGGCGTTGGCCGAGACCTTGACGAGCTCGGCAGTGGCGTAGTCGGTCACCACGAGGGGACAGCCGTCCTCGATGATCGGCTGGTAGACGGCCCGGAGCAACTGCTCCGCCCACTGGGACTCCACCCCGAAAATGAGCCGATCGGGTTGGAGCGTGTCCTGAACCGCGTGCCCTTCGCGAAGGAATTCCGGATTCCACGCCACCTCAACTCGGCCGCCGTCGGTCTGATGGCGGACGACATCGGCCATGCGCCGCGCGGTTCCAACCGGCACCGTGGATTTGCCCACGATGATCGCCGGTCCGCTCACCCGCCGCGCCAGCTCGGCGAAGGCCGTCTCGACCCATCGCAGATCCGCGTTGAAGGAGCCGGGAAGCTGCGGTGTTCCCACGCAGACGAAATGGACGTCCGCCTCGGCGACATCGTCGTACGAGGCGGTGAAGCGAAGCCGGCCCGCCTCCACGCTTTTGCGCAGCAACTCGCCGAGGCCAGGCTCGAAGAAGGGCAGCTCGCACGCCGACAGCCTCGCGATCTTCTCCTTATCGATGTCCATGGCGACGACATCGTGCCCGAGCTGTGCCATCCCCACCGCGTGGGCGGTGCCCAGATATCCGGCGCCGATCACGCTCACTTGGAGGCGGTCGGACGACTCGAGGGACTGCGAAATCTTCACTCGGGTCGAATCTTGGCGTATCAGCGTATGATCCTGCAAAGTTTCTCCCTCGCTCGGTAATTGAAGGTGCTGGTCCCGCGATGTCGTCCTCGTCCACGTCGCCCGAGACCAACCAGATCACCTTACTTTCTTACTCGGAGACGCCTGATAACGCGGCGGCCAACGACTGAAAGACATGGCAGAGCTTCCTTAAAATCCCGCCAAATGTGGTCGGCACCGAGCGCGGAATGTGCCAGGCACCATGTGAGCTTCGGGAAGGTCGAAACGGACGTATCCGGTCGACGGGCGACAGGCTTTGGAGATCGGCCCACGACCGGCATCGCCCCCTGGGGACGTAGACACGCCGGTATGTGTGCCACGGGTAGATATCCGCGATCGGCGATCGTATTGTTGACGGCGTTGCCCGGCCAGCGATCGCACCTTTGTCAGCCGAGGGCGATTTCCACGTTTTGGTGCGGATCCAGCGTTGCGCGGATGCCCGCGACGCGCTCTTTGGAGCATCTCTCAGAGCGGAGTGAAGTCATGACGGTAAATTCAGTGGACAAGACCACCCAGGACCGCTTCGCCTTCGGCGACAACTGGTTGAGCTTCCTCGAACTGGTCGACGAACACCGGATCGCCATGGCCGTGACGTCGCTGAGGGACGCCCTCGGGGTCGCCGACCTCAGCGGGCGCACCTTCCTGGACATCGGCTGCGGCAGCGGCCTGTTCTCGCTGGCCGCGCACCGCTTGGGGGCGAAGGTCCACTCTTTCGACTTCGATGTGAATTCCGTCGCCGCCTCGGCGAAACTGCGTAGCATATTCGCGCCGGAAAGCGCTTGGAGCGTGGCGCAGGGATCCATTCTCGACGAAGCTTACACACAATCTCTGGGCCTGCACGATGTCGTATACTCCTGGGGAGTGCTGCACCACACGGGTGCCATGTGGCGGGCGATCGAGGCGGCCTCCCGACTTGTCGCGCCGAATGGGCTGCTGTACATCTCGATTTACAATGATCAAGGGCTGGAAAGTCGTCTGTGGTGGTACGTTAAACGCCGCTACGTGCAGTCCGGTCGCATCTCGCGGGCCCTGCTCATTCTCATCTTCCGAGCATATTTCGGCCTTCGTTCGGCCTTGGCCAGGCCGGTGAAACGGGCGTGTGCCGTCGGGCTCCCCGCTGCTGTCCGGCCTCGCGGAATGTCCACGCGCCACGATCTGATCGATTGGATCGGCGGTTTCCCCTTTGAAGTGGCCTCGCCCGGGGAGATTTTCGACGTCTTGCGCAAGCGCGGCTTCGAGCTGCGTTACCTGAAGACTTGCGCGGGTCATGGCTGCAATGAGTATGTGTTCGCGCGAACCGCGGCTGGGCTTGACGGCCCGGTTGGCTGATCGGTCGGACGGCCGCTGCCGCTGCTGACTGGGAGCGACGGTGGCTTGGGTTGAGCGCGGGGGTCGCGCCGGCGGGTGTCGGCGACGGTCGCCGCGTTCTGCCATGTCCAGGCGATCAGGCCTAAGGGCTCCCCGGGGTTCGTCACACGACCGCATCAAGCCCTGTAACGGTCCGTCGTGGCTGAGGTCCCTTGATGGGATACCCCCTCCGGGGGAGCAGAAGAAACCGGCCCGTCGTGCCCGACGTCCCCAGGTCGGGCACCCCCTCCCGGGAGAGCAGAAGAAACCGACCCGCCGTGGCTGAGGTTCCTGCGGAGGGACGCCCTCTTCGGGAGGGCGGAAGAACCGATGCCCGGCGAACGTCTGTGGGCGCCGTGCTACCCCGACTGACGTGCTCCCGAGGAGGGAGCCGGGGGTGTCGGCTTCGCGTCGTCAGAGAGTGCTCCCGGCGGCTGGTCGGCCGTGGGGAGCCGGTAGACGGCGTAGTCGCCGTCACGGAGCCGGAGGTCGGCGAAGGCGGCGAGGTTGGCGTCGGGGCTCAGCCGGTGCTCGTCCACGAAGAGCCATCGGACCCCGTAGTCGTCCCGCAGGCGCCGGATCGCCTCCGCTGAGGGTGCCTGGAACACCGCTTCGTTGGCCTGGAGCCGTTCGCCATCCCAGAATGGGCGGGTTTCCACTACCTCGCCCGGGCGCCAGCTGTCCATGTTGGTCACCGTGTAGGCCCAACCCTCGACCAGCACCCGCCGCTCGCTCAGCGCTGTCGCCCAGAACGCGCGGCTGTCACAGGGGTTTTCGTAGCCCATGCGGCAGTGCACGTTCGTCGCGATGAGATCGTCGACACCCGAGTGCGCGCGCAGCCACCGCCCAGCGGTGAAGGCCCCCTTGGGAATCGCCTGCAGCGGCACTGTCCCGTTCCGAACCTGAACGGCGGCCACCCCACCAGGTGGGTTAGCGGTCGCCCCGGTCGGGTTCTGGGCGGTGGTCACGGGGCTTCTGAAGGTGCCGGGCATGACGCGGGCGAACCAGGCGGCGGGCGTGCCGGCGGCCGTGACCATGCAGATCACCAGGGCACAGGTACGGAGCCCGCTCTGGCGTGCGGCCCGCAGCACGACGACGGCCAGCAGGACCACGCCCAGCAGGACGAGGTACGGCAGGAACAGGATGGTGTAGTCCGCGCCCGGAGCCAGCGGGAGCCTGACGCCGCAGAGCGTCCGGATGGCGTAGACGGCCACCACCCCCACACCGGCCGCGCACGCCATCGCCGTGAGCCGCACGCGCGCCTTCCGTACGATGAGCATGAGCCCGTAGACCGCGAGCATGGCCAGGTAGGGATAGGACGCCTGGAGGAAATACCCCTCCGACTGATGCGGATGGCCGAGCACCAACGCCGCGGCGAGACCGGCCGCGCTCATGCTGAGCACCAGCACCACCACGGGCCGCGCGAGCAGGTTCGGCCGGCCCGCGAGGCCGACGATCCCGCACCACGTGATGACCCCGCAGAGCACGCACAGCAGGGCGGCGCCGATCGTGACGGCCGACGGCGGCTCGGCCCCGGCCGCCAGGCCGGTCATACCCCGCAGGGTCAGGCGCATGATCGACAACGGATCGAGCACGATCCCCTGCCGTGCGCCGCCGAACAGCACGCACTGCGCGAACAGCAGGCACGCCGCGGTGAGGCCGAGTGCGGCGAGCGGGCGCCGGGGCAGGCTGAACCACTTGACCGTTTCGACCAGCGCGACGGCCACGAGGCCCACCACGAGCAGCGGCAGATAGGTGGCCTTCGCCCCCATGACCGCCGCGAGCAGGATCCCCAGGAGGACCCATCTGCCCCGAGGCTGCGGCTTTTGGCCGAGAAGGTCGATGAGGAGCAGAACGATCGGGGCGAAGAACAGGGCGCCGAAGGTCTGGGTCGGGCTCGACCATGACTGCACGGTCTTCCAGGTGAACACTCCGGTGGTCTCGCCGAGATACAGGCTCGGCGCCGTGATGAAGATGATGCTCACGAGGCCGGCCAGCGCTCCCCCGTACGAGCGCGTTATGCGGCGGCCGACCATCCCGAGGACGACGATGAGGGCGGCGAGCATGGGCAGGATGGCCAGGCGGAAGAGCAGGACCAGTGGCTCCACCCCGGTGACCCAGCTGGCGGCCGCGAGATGCGCGTAGACGAACCAGTGGTAGACGAGGGGTTCGCCGGCGACCGTCGGCACCATGGGCGGCATGTGGTGCTTCAACTCGCCGACCAGGGCCAGGTGGAAGGGCATGTCGATGAACGACGTGCCCATCGCCGGCCAGGTGAGGGCTTGGGTTCTGAAGACGTTGACGGCCGACCACACGATCAGATAGATCATGGTCAGCGCGGTGCACCATGACCACCACAGCGGTGTCCTGCCCGCGCCGGGGGCGCCCTTCCAATGTCCGCGCAGCCGGGGGACGGCGAGGAAGAGCACGTAGGTGCCGATCGGCCAGGCCATCACCAGCAGCGGCATGCCGAGCGCGCGTGCCGGGATGTACGTGAGAACCTCCAGCGCGTAGCCGAGTATCAGGCCGAGCGCGAGCCCCTCCGTCAGCGTGGGGGCGCCCCGGTACAGCGCCCGGACCCACAACAGGCCCGGCAGCGCGAGGCCCACGGCGATGTAGAGGCTGAAGAGAGCCAGGTCGGTGGCGGAGACGCCATAGAACCCCAGCGCGACTCCGACGCAGGCGACCACGGCCGTCGCGGGAAGCCAGATCGAACAGCGTTTCAGCAGCGACGCGCGTTTCCTCCCGGACGGTGGCCGGGCCACGCCCGGCTCCGGCGTGGGTGCGTAGGAAGGCGGCGCGGAGCGCGGAAAGGGTGGAGCGTCGGCCATGAACGCAAGCTTGACCACACCGGCGCCGCGGAAAGATGCGAACGCCCGAGTACGGCGATGTTCTTGCCGGTCCTTGGTGGGTTCTTAAGGATCGCGAGGTGCTCCGGCCCGAGTTTCGGCCTCGGGCCGGAGGACTTCCGTACGATGGTGCTAACTCGTGGCGTCGAACAGCACGTCGACCCAGTAATTGGTGAGCTGGTAGGTATTGGTGGGGAACGTGAGCGGCGGTCCGTATTTGTACACCCCGTTGCTTCCCGCCACCTCCACACCGGCCGGTGCGTAGAGCGGACCGCGGCCATATCCCGTAGTGAAGTACGGCCTGGTTATGGAGTAGTTTCCCGGATTCATGGAATAGGCGGTCACGTACGTGGTGTTCGCGACGAGCGGGACCGGTGTCGCGAAATTCACCTGTTGCCATCCGGATGGAGTCTCGTTGGTGAAGGTCGCGCTCGCGAGCAGCGTGCCGTCGGCCGCCCACAGAGACCCGACGTGGGTTCCCGTGTTCTGCGGAGCCTTGTAGAACCGGACCCCGGTGGCGACCCCGTTCGAGGTGGGACGGAACTTCGCCCCGACGACGACCGCCTTGGTGTCACCGGTGGAATCGATCGCCGGCTGCGCCGTCTCGTCCCACAGCGTGCTCGACGGGGAGAACACCACGTCTACCCAGTAGTTCGTGGCCTGGTAGGTACTGGTGGGAAAGGCGGGCGTCGCGGTGTACGAATAAACGCCGTTACCTGGGGTGACGGCGCCGTTCGCCAGCCCGATGAGCAGCCCGGACGAATACTGCTGGTTGAAATACGGCCGGGTTACCGAATACCTCCCGGATGTCGTGTGGTATGCGGCGACATAGGTGGTGTTGGCACTCACCGCGACGGGCGTCGAAAAGTTCACCTGCTGCCAGCCGCTCGCCGATTCATTGGTGAACGTCGCTCTGGCCAGAAGCTGACCCGTGGAGCTCCAGAGATCTCCCGTGTGCGTTCCGGTGTTGAGCGTCCCCTTGTAAAATCTGATGCCGGATATGTGGCCCGGACTGGTGGGCTGGAATTTCACGCCCAGCTCCGTCGCGGCGGGATCCGACTGCGAAACGGTGGCGGGTGTCGCGGACGGCGGCCACGTGGTGCACGGGCATGGTGTGGTGATGGTGACGGGCCTCTGGGTCGGCGTGGTCTGGAGATTCCCACTGTCGTCGACCGCTCGCGCCAATATCGTCACCGGCCCGGCCGAGCCGGTCGTCCAGCTGTACTGCCAGTCCGTGAGCCCTTTCGCCTGGAACCACCTGGTGCCGCCGTCTGGGGAGACTTCGACGCCCCCCACCTGACCGCCCCCGACGTCGACCGCCGTCCCCCGGATGGAGACCGTGGTGCCGCTCGGCACGGTGGCGGCGGCGGACGGACTCGTGATCGTCGTCGTCGGAGGGGCCGTGTCCGGTGTCGGGACCCCCGGAACCAGGCCCGCCTGCAGGCTCGCCGGCTGCAGGTTCATGTCGGCGAAGAGATTGACGGTCGCCTGCTGCATCCGGATGTCCGTAGGCGTCCCAGGGCGGTAGTGAACTGCGTCGAGCCCCCACGACCACTGCACGGTGCCCGCGCCGAAGACGCGCGCGCCGCTGGAGTGCCGGTAGAGGATCAGATTGTGGGTCGCGACCCCGGCGCCGTACGAGCCACCGAAGTTGAGCAGGATCTTGTCCAGCCGGCCTATCGTGGCGCTGGAGAATTTCACCGAACCCGCGGGAGTCGTCAGGTTGTCGGGCGCCGCATCCCATTCATAGCCCAGCGTTCCGGCTGGAAAGATCGCTGTCTGGCCGGGCAGGAGATTCGCCACGGACGTGTTGCGCCACAGCCGCATGCTCCGGTAGGCCGCGGGAACGGCCACCGAGTCGGAGACGGTCCCGTTGACCTGGAACATGGTGCCCGTCACGGCATTCTCCGGCCGGCCGCCGTTCGACGGCGGCGAGAAACGCGGGTCACGCCAGGTGCCGGTCCATTGTGTACTCGGGTCGATCTTGGCGTTCGCCAGCGTTTCCTTGTAACAGACGAGGGTCCGGAAAGCGAGGACAGGTCCGGCGATACTGCTCTCCCACCTGGTCTTCCAGAACATCTCGTTTCCCGAGAAGAAGGCGAGATTGACCGCGCTGGCGCGGGCGGCCTCGACATTGTTCCGCATTTCCAGGGACCAGTACTCGTCGTGGCCGACCGACAGGAACGCGCGATGTTCGAGCAGCTCCGCCCCCATCCTGGCGGTGTCGACGCTGGTGGCATAGCTCACGTCATAGGCATTGGCCTCAAGCCATCTGACCATGGGGTATTCGGAGTTGAAGAAGAAAGACTCCGCCGAGCCGCTGACGTCGGCGCTCCGGTTGAGGAACGGCCGGTTATAACTGACCTTGAAGGCACGCCCCGCCGGGCTTCCGGTGTACAGGCTGTTTCCGCCGTAGTCGTTGTACGCCTGCCACGTCGAGTCAGAGGTCTGGACCAGGACGTCCGCGCCACGCGTGTCATCTCGGATCACGAAGGTGATCTGGCTCTCGCCGGGGGTGCCGTCTTCGCGTACCAGCTTGGCGAGATAGACGCCCGAAACGACGGTGTCCGGCACCGCCCAGGACGCGGAGACGTCCCAGTTCCCGCAGTCGACCAGGCCGGTGACATCATCGCTCACGCACGTGGGCTGAACCTGAGGCAGCGTGGCGGACGGCTGCAGTGTGGTGATCAGCCGCGCGCCCATGCCGCTGTAGTAGCCGATGCGATAGACGTCCAACCGGTAGTCGGTGGCGTCTGTATCGATCTTGAAGTCGACGGTCGTCCCTTTATTGACGCTCATATCCGCCGCATATCCCTGAATGCTGGGACTGCCTGCCCCCACGATGTCCCACTCGCTCGGCGGATTGCCGGGAAGAGAATTCTCCAGGCAGATGACCGAGGTCGGCGGGCAGGTCGCCGGCCGAGCGCCCTTCTTCCTGAGCGGGCCCGGCGGGCGGCCGTGGGCCACCTTGATCGCTTTCAAATCCTTGCGCGTGGCCTTGCTGATCCGAGCGCCCACGGGGGCGGACTGCGGCGTCCCTCCCCCGAGGCTCACCGTCGCGCCCTGGCCCGGGTGGGAGGCGAGGTTCGCAGTGATGCCGACCACGCCGCTCTCCTTCACCGGTGCCTGGGCGGCGCCGAGGATGGCGAGCGCGGCCGCAATGCCCGCACTCAGAAGAAGGGGTGGGCTACGAAAGGCGCGCCATCGCAAACCGGTCTTTTTTTCACTTTGTTGCATGATGCATCCCTCGATCGCGCTGATTTCAGCAGGTCGCGGGGGGGTCATGAGCAAATAAATACAACGATGCCCGGTTCTCTCGTGAACCGGATGAGGGAAGGGCGATTTCCCAGCAGGACGGACGTCGATGTTGATTCAACGCTAAGAACTCAATCGCCGCAGAGATCGGCATATCTCCGGAGAACGCGAGCCATCACCCTTTGGCCCGGACAAGGAAGCGGCAAGAAACAACCGTGAGCAGGGGGACAAGCCCGATCGAAGCGCTCGCCGCACCAAGCTTGCGGCCATGGACAAGATCTTGCCTGTCAACGGTTCGGCGCCGAGCACCGTGGAGACAGCGCATCCGGCTCGGCCCGCACGGACCACCCGGCGCCCAGCGCGTTGGAGGCCCGCGCTGTCGGGACGGCTCGCGGCCGCCTCCGTGACGGCTTTCACCGCTGCCGTACTGATCCGCTACGGAGTATCCGTCACGGACATGGCCTTGTTCGCCGTCTACGTCGCCTTGGGGCTGGCGCTGCCCGGGGTCCTGGTGATCAGAGTTCTGTACCGCGGCCCACGCACGGCGGCAGAGGAGATCGCCCTGGGCCTGGCCTTCGGTTACGCCGTGGAGATCCTGGTCTACATAGGCGCTCGCGCGATCGGAATGCCACTGCTCGTCGCGGTGTGGCCGTTGACCACTTACGCGCTCTTCCTCGCGGTCCCGTCCCTGCGCGGGCACTGGCGGGCGGGATCCCGCCCGGCGACTCCCCTGTGGTGGTCGTGGTGCCTCGCCCTGGTCATCGCCGTCCTGGTCGCCGGGAGCGCACTGAAGTTCTTCGGCACCCACGCCATCACCTGGCCCGGTCTCGGGGCGTCGTATCCCGACATGCCGTTCCATCTGGCGCTGGTCGGCGAGTTGAAGCACCATGTGCCGCCTTCGGTGCCGATGGTGGTGGGTGAGCCTCTCGCGTACCACTGGTTCGTGTACGCGCATCTGGCGGCGGCGAGCTGGCTGTCCGGAGTGGAGCCTCTTGTCCTTCTATACCGCTTGGCCATGCTGCCCATGCTGGCCGGGCTCGTCGTCCTGGCCGGCATGACCGGGCGCCGCGTCACGGGCTCATGGATCGGTGGGGCAGTCACCGTCGTGGGCACGGTCTTCGTCGGCGCCCCGACCCTGTATCTGGGCACGAACGGGGTGTTCACCTGGGGAGGGGTTCCGGACACCGCGTGGATCAGCCCCACGCAGACGCTGGGCGCCCTGTTGTTCGCTCCCCTCGTCCTCGTTCTCCTGGACCTTCTCGAGCGCCGGCGGCCCGACACCGGCAAATGGTTGCTGGCCGGGCTCTTCCTGGTGGTTCTGACCGGTGCCAAAGCCACCTATCTGCCCCTGCTCGGCGCTGGGCTGGTGCTCGTGGCGGCGGTCGAGGTGATGAGGCGACGCCGGCCGTCCACGAACGTACTGATCATGCTGGGCATGACCACGGCCTGCATCCTGTTCGCGCAGTTCGTCCTGTTCGGCCGGGAGCGGCAAGGGCTGGTCGCGGACCCTCTGTCCTTCATGCGCATGACCTGGAGCAAACTCACCGGCCTGACCACGCCCTCGCCGGGCTCGCTGCTCGGCCTCACCTTGGTGTACCTGCTCTGCTGGGCCGTGACCTGGTCCGGCATCCTCGGGCTGTTGAGCAGGCCGCGGCTGCTCCTGCGACCACGGGTGAGCCTCATGCTCGGCATGGGCGCGGCCGGGCTCGGCGCGGTGCTGCTCCTCGGGCACCCCGGCCAGAGCCAGCTCTTCTTCTTCTGGGGGGCCTATCCCTATCTGGCCGCCGTCGCGGCTTACGGGATCCTCATCCTCCTGCGGCGAGCACGGGTATCGCCCAAGGCGGTCATGTGCTCGATGGGCGCGGGACTCCTCGCCGCCTACCTGCTGCCCCTCCTCTGTGGCGTCACGATTCCGCTGAGCGCCGGCCAGGACGATGGGATCCTGTACCGGCCCTATCTCACCCTGGTTGCCCTGGCCGTACTGGCGGGCCTCCTCGTGGCGATCCTCAGGGGACGCGCTCGCGCCGCGGCCCTCGTGATCGTCGCGTTCACGACCATCGGACTGCCCGCGTACTGGCACGCCCGCGTCCTTTCCGCCGTCGACAACGTCACCGGGGACGATCCCAACCCGGTGGTCAGACCGGTGGAGAACCGGGTGATCCCCCAGGGAGCCCTGGCCGCCGGACGGTGGCTGCGCGACCACTCCGGGCCGGACGACCTGGTGGCCACGAACACGCACTGCCGCCTGGGGTACGAGAACCCGTGCGACACCCGCTACCCGTGGGTGGCCGCGCTGTCGGAACGGCATGTGCTGGTCGAGGGCTGGGCCTACACGGCCACGAACCTGAGCCGCTGGCGTCCGGGGCTGCTGCCGGAGGGTCTGCCGTTCTGGGACACCGAACTGATCAAGCTGAACGACACCGCCTTCCAGTCGCCGAGCCAGTCCTCCATGCGAACCCTGCGAGAGCGCTACGGGGTGCGCTGGCTCTTCGTCGACGAGCTTCGGGGAAAGATCAGCCCGCGGATCGGCGAGTTCGCGGAGTTCCGGTTCCGGTCCGGAGATTACGCCGTCTATCGGCTGCCGGACGGCTCGGTATGAGGTGGGCAGGTAAGGCTTGTGTAATGCCTCATCCAGCCACCAGGCGCCACGCGTGTCGGCCGATCCGGCCCGTTGTTCACTGCGTTCGTGAACGCATCCGGCCTGACGGCGATCCCCTTCAACGTGCCGCATATCTCGGAGAACGAGCTCGACTATCTGGCGGAGGCCGTACTCCAGCGGTTCACCCGCGGGGACGGGCCCTTCACCCAGCGAGCCACCCGTCTCCTCGCGGAGATCACCGGGGCCCGCCAGGTGCTGCTGACCACCTCGTGCACACACGCGCTGGAGATGTCGGCGCTCCTGCTCGATCTGCGGCCCGGCGACGAGGTGATCATGCCGTCGTTCACCTTCATGTCGACGGCCAACGCCTACGCGCTGCGCGGCGCCGTCCCGGTGTTCGCCGACTGCCGCCCTGACACGCTGAACCTGGACGAACGGCGGCTCGAAGCCGCGATCACCGACCGCACCCGGGCCATCGTGGTCGTCCACTACGCGGGTGTCGGGTGCGCGATGAAGGAGATCGGCGAGCTCGCGGAACGGCACGGGCTCGCGGTCATCGAGGACAACGCCCATGGACTGGGCGGGTTCTACCAGGACCGTCCGCTCGGGTCGTTCGGCCGCATGGCCACCCAGAGCTTCCATGAGACGAAGAACATCCAGTGCGGAGAGGCCGGCGCGCTGCTCCTGAACGACGCCGACCTCGGCGAGCGCGCGGAGATCGTCAGGGAGAAGGGCACCGACCGGAGCCGGTTCTTCCGCGGACAGGTGGACAAGTACCGGTGGGTCGACATCGGGTCCAGCTATCTGCCGTCGGACGTGCTCGCCGCGCAGCTCACCGCCCAGCTGGAGTCGTTCGACAAGATCCAGTTCCGGCGCCACTACGCGTGGGACCGGTATCACGAGGAACTGGCGGACTGGGCCGCGGAGAACGGGGTCGCCCAGCCGACGATCCCGGACGAGTGCCTGCATCCGGCGCACTTGTACTACCTGCTGCTCCCCGACCTGGCGAACCGGCAGGCCTTCATCGCTCATCTCGCCGAGCGTGGCGTGCAGGCGGCCTTCCACTACCAGCCGCTCCATGATTCACCCGCCGGCCTGCGGTACGGGCGGACGGCCCCGGGTGGCTGCCGGGTCACCGAGGAGGTCGCCGACCGTCTCGTACGGCTGCCGCTCTTCGCCGACCTGGACGACGCCCACCTGTCCCGCGTGATCGACGCGGCCCGAGCCTACGAGGTGCGCTGATGGCCTGGAACGACGTGATCGAGGCGGGGGCCGTGCGGACGCGGGAGTCTCCGCTAGAGTCCGCGCGGTTCGGCTGCTCGATCGAGCGGCTCGCCGTTTCCGGATCGTCGTTCGCCGCGGTCCGTGAGGCCGTCGTACGATCCGCCGCGGACGTGATCATCCTTCGCTACCCGGCCGAGTACGTAGGCTGGTACGCCCGGCTGACCGCCCTGGGCCGGACCGCAGTCTTCGCGGACTCCCTGGTGTACTGGCGGCTGCGCGCCGGCGAGGGCCGGGCGCCGGAGGCGTCACCCGATCTGCGGGCGGCGCAGCTTTCCGGAACAGCCGTGATCGAGGATCTGGTGTCCGACATCTTCCCCTCGTACGGAAACCACTACCTGGCCAATCCCCTGTTCGACGCCGCCGACGCGCTCGCCGGCTACCAGGAATGGGCGCTGCGCTCGGCCGCCGAAGGGGGCTGCCTGGCACTGCTGGATCGGCCCGCCGCCGGGGCGGCCTCGCGTGTCCTCGCGCTGGCCACCCTGGACGAGGCCGAATCCCGGACGGAGATCCTGCTCGCCGGCGTGGTCTCGAAGGCGCAGGGACGCGGCCTGTACGCCCACCTGCTCAAGGCGGTCGAGGACCGCACGCTGGCGCGCGGCGGGGACGACGTCGTCATCTCCACCCAGGGGCACAACACGCGCGTGCAGCGGGCGTGGGCCCGATACGGGTTCGAGCCCGTACGGACGGTCCTCACTGTTCATCTGGTCCGGAGCGCGCTCCTGCCTGGGCCGGAACACTAGGACCGGCGGGACCCACGTCGGCGGAGGCGGTCGGTCCGACGCGCTCGCGCACGACGTAGGTCGGCCGGCCCATGCCGCTGCCATGAATGCGGCCGATGTACTCCCCGAGGACCCCGATGGAAATAAGTTGCGCGGAGGAGAAGAGCGCGACCATCGAGGCGATCGTCGTGAAGCCGGCCACCGTGGTCTCTCCCGTGGCGAACCGCCACAGGACGGCGCCGCCCAGCAGCAGGCCGACGATGCCGACGAGGAATCCGAGATAGCTCGCCGCCCGCAGTGGCGCCGTGCTGTAGCCGAGCAGCATGTTCACCGCGTGCCGGATCAGCAGCCGCGGCGAGTAGTTGGAGCGCCCGTGATGGCGTTCGTTCATGCGTACGCTGACCGACCCCACCTTGGAGGTGGCCCAAGACAGGGCCACGTCGACCGAGGCATGCGGCCCCGACAGCTCTTGGAACCCGTCGCGCAGCCGCGTACGAAAGGCGCGGAAGGCGCTGATCGCGCGGGCGGAGCGGATGCCCAGCGCGCTGGACATCCCGGCTTTCACCGATCGGGAGGCGAAGCTCCGGAGAAAGCCGTGCTCCTCACGGTAGGAGACGCCATAGACGAGGTCGAGACGGTCACCCTCAAGGGCGGCCAGCAGGAGGGGGATCTGCTCCGGCGGATGCTGCAGGTCGTCATCCATCGTGACGACGACCTCGAAGGCCGCCTCCCTGATGCCGGCGATCAGCGCGTTGTGCTGACCGTAGTTACGGGAGAGGTGGATCGCCCGCACGGCCTCGTTCCGCCGGGCCAGCCCGGCGGCCGTCGCCCAGGTGTCGTCCGGGCTGCCGTCGACGACGAGGATCACCTCGTGCCGGACGGAGGCCTCGGTCATGGTCGACAGGATTCTGGCCACCAGCGCTGGAAGAGTGCGCGCGGATCGGTAACACGGAATTACCACCGACACCGACATTGATCCCCCGATCATCCAGTGTGAGCCGGTTACAATCGTGCCGCCCCCACCACGTGACGATCTGGAGTGCGGGCGACATGGTTGACGTGGAGAGCCACACCAAAAGCGACAAGAAGCAGCATTTCTGGTGGCGGGCTCTGATCTCCACTTTTGCTGGAAACCGCATCACATACCTAATGGCCGGCGCCATGACGGCAGTTGTCTATTACTGTCTCCTTGGCCTAGCATTGCTCGCCGCCGAGAGTGCGGTGCCCTACCTTGTCCTGGTCGTGACCAGCCACTTCGTCACTGTGGTGATCGTCTACCCGTGGTATCGACTGGTGGTGTTCCGGGTCTCCGGCGACTCCTGGCTGCGGGGGTACCTGCGATTCTATGTGGTCGGCCTGAGTTTTCTCGGGGCGTCCCTCATCAGCCTGCCGATCCTCGTGGGCTTCATCGGAATTCCCATCATGATCGCACAGGGCTTGATAATTCTCATAAGTCCCCCGCTAAGCTACCTGATACACCGAACATGGACTTTTCGTGATCGCGGATCCATCTAGTCTCGGCAACGTGCCGGGCGTTCTTCGACAAACGCGCGGAACCGCGCAGTTCCCCCGGTGGGGCTCGGCATAAACTCCAGCGGACAGGCGGCCATCGCCGCCATGTCCTCCTCGCGGAAGGACTCAGGGAGCCGATGAAGGCGCTCGTTCTAGCGGGTGGCAAGGGGACGAGGCTGCGCCCGCTCACCCATACCTCAGCGAAACAGCTGGTCCCCGTGGCCAACAAACCGGTCCTGTTCTACGGGCTCGAAGCGCTACGGGACGCGGGCATCACCAGCGTGGGCATCATCGTCGGCGACACGGCCGCGGAGGTGCGCGAGGCCGTCGGAGACGGCTCGCAGTTCGGTCTCGAGGTCACCTACATCCCGCAGCAGGCCCCCTTGGGGCTGGCCCACTGCGTCCTGATCGCCAGAGAGTTCCTCGCCGACGAGCCGTTCGTGATGTACCTGGGCGACAACTTCCTGGTGGGTGGCATCACCGCCCTGGTCGACGCGTTCCGCCAGGCCGACCATGACGCGCAGATCCTGCTCACCAAGGTCGCCGAACCGCAGTTCTACGGCGTGGCCGAGCTCGGGCCGGAAGGCGAGATCATCGGGCTGGCGGAGAAGCCGGAGCACCCGCGCAGCGATCTGGCGATCGTCGGGGTCTACATCTTCTCCCCGGTCATCCACGAGGCCGTCCGGCGCATCACCCCGTCCGCGCGCGGCGAGCTGGAGATCACCGATGCCGTCACGTGGCTGATCGACAACGGCTTCCGCGTCCACTCCCACTTCGTCAACGGCTACTGGAAGGACACCGGCCGGCTGCAGGACATGCTGGAATGCAACCGGATCATCCTCGAACAGATCGAGCCTGACATCCGGGGCACCGTAGACGGCCGGAGCGAGATCACCGGGCGAGTCGTCGTCGAGCAGGGCGCGGTGGTGGAGAACTCCGTACTCCGGGGGCCCATCGTGATCGGGGCCGACTCCAAGATCGTCTCTTCCTTCGTCGGCCCCTTCACCTCGATCGGGGCCAGTTGCGTGCTGGAGGACGCCGAGATCGAGTACTCGATCGTGCTCGACAGTTCGTCCATCCGCGGCGTGTCGCGCATCGGGCATTCCCTCATCGGGCGCAACGTCGAAGTGAACCGCGCGGAAGGCATGCCGAACACCCACGAGCTCATGGTCGGCGATCACAGCAAGATACAGGTGCGTACATGAGGATTCTGGTCACCGGCGGCGCCGGCTTCATCGGATCGCACTACGTGCGGTCGCTGCTGCTCGGCTCGTATCCGGGCTACGAGACCGTGAACATCACCGTTCTCGACAAGCTCACCTACGCCGGAAATCTCGCCAATCTCGCACCGGTGGCCGGACATCCCGGCTACCGGTTCGTTCACGGAGACATCACCGACCTGGAGCTGCTCGCGCAGATCGTTCCCGAGTGCGAGGTGATCGTGAACTTCGCGGCCGAGACGCACGTCGACCGGTCCATCACGGGTGCCGGCGACTTCCTGACGACGAACGTGCTGGGCACGCAGCGACTCCTGCAGGCGGCGCTGGAGACCGGCGTCCGCACGGTGGTGCACGTCTCCACCGACGAGGTGTACGGGTCGATCGCGGAAGGATCCTGGTCCGAGGACGAGCCCCTGCTGCCGAACTCGCCGTACTCAGCGGCCAAGGCCGGCAGTGACCTGCTCTGCCGGGCCTACCACCAGACCTACGGCCTCGATGTCCGGGTGACCCGCTGCTCCAACAACTACGGCCCTTACCAGTACCCGGAGAAGCTCATCCCGCTCTTCGTCACCAACCTGCTCGACCGCGAGCCGGTCCCCCTCTACGGCGATGGGCTGAACGTACGGGACTGGCTGCACGTCGACGACCACTGCCGGGGCATTCAGCTGGTGCTGGAGAAGGGCTCGCCGGGAGAGACGTACAACATCGGCGGCGGCACCGAACTCACCAACCGGGAGCTCACGGAGCTGCTGCTCAACGCGCTCGGGATGGGCTGGGAGATGGTCAGGAACGTGCCGGACCGGCTCGGGCACGACCGCCGCTATTCCGTCGACTGCGGCAAGCTCCGAGGGCTCGGCTACGAACCTCGTATGGGGTTCGCGGACGGCCTGGCCGCGACGGTGCGCTGGTACCAGGACAACCAGCGGTGGTGGCGGCCGCTGAAGGCTCCTGCCACGCCTCGATCCATGTGACGGTCCGTGGTGACTGAGGTCCCTTGGGAGATCCCCCCTCCCAGGGGAGCGGAAGACCACGGCCCGCCGGGGCCGGGGTCCCTCAGGGGATTCCGGGGGAGAGCAGAGGAAGACGGCCCGCCGTGGCAGGGCCTCATGGGCGGACACCCCCTCCGGGGGGAGAGGGAGTACGCCCGTCGTCACCGCACTATGGGGTGACGGTCTGGGTCACCGGGCCTGACGTGCTCGGGGCCAGGTGGATCAGGGCCTCGTGGTCGAAGACGTCGCCGCCCAGATAGACCGCGACGATCCGATGCTGCCCCGGGGCCAGGCTCGACGTCGTGAACATCGCACGACCGGTGCTGGTGTTGAGGAATACCGAGCCGAGAATGGTCGAACCTTCCTTGAAGACCACTTCGCCGAAGGGGGTCTGGCTGCCGCTGACCCGTGCCACGGTGGCGGTGAACGTCACCGGCTGTCCAGCGGCGGAGGGGTTCGGGGAGCTGGTCAACGTGGTGGTGGTCGGCGGGTCGTCGGGAAGGCTGATCTGGGTGGCCGGGATGCTGTCGGTGCCGGTGATGTTGACGGAGCCGTTCAGGGAGAAGACCCGGCCCTGGACGTTGGCGCCGAAGTTCACGGTGGCGTTGCCCTGGGCCAGCACGTTGCCGCGGAAGGTGCTGTACACCCCCAGCGACGTAGCGCCGGTGGACTGCCAGAAGATGTTGTCGGCCTGCGCGCCGCGCAGCAGGGCGATATTGCTGACCCTGGCGGTGGTGAGAGTGGCCGCTCGGAAGATGAAGGTCGCGGCCGGATCCCCCTGGGCGTCGAGGGTGAGCGTGCCGTTGATCACGAAGGCGCCGTTGCCGGCGTCGTACAGGCCGGGCCCCTTGGTCGTACCGCCCAGCTCCCCCGGCACCGTGGAACCGCCGGACCGCCCGGCGATGTCGTTGTAGGCGGCGACCACGTCAGACTTGACCGCCGCCGCGGTCGCGTTGCCCAGCTGCCGGTTACCGTTCACGGTGCCGGGCGGGAAGCCCGTCAGCGTGCTGTTGGGACTGATCGCCAGATCTCCGGAGACCGTGGTCAGATGCGCGTTGTTGACCGACATCCCGGCCACAACCCCGTACGGCTTCCCACCGCCGATGTTCACCGGCGGTGTCGCGCGCGCGCCCTCCGGCAGAGTCACCAGGACGACCGCGGTCACCACTCCTAGCGACAACCGACCGAACTTCCCCGAAAAACGGGACAAATCAACATTCGCCATGAGCCGATCCCCATATCCGCGACCCGGGGAAGATGCTCCACCGGTCATATGACGCTGGATATTCGACATTAGCGGGCATCGATGCCGTTCCAGAGAAATGACATGCGACGCGGCCCGTGTCGTATTCACGCCAGAGACATGACGCGGCCCGGTCGTGCGGAAGCGCACGACCGGGCCGGTGGAGAATCACGGATTCGCTAGGAGTCGAATACCGGATCGACCCAGTAGTTGGATGATTGGTAGGAGGTCGCCGGGAAGGTGTTGGTCCCCCCGTAGGTGTACACCCCGTTCGGGTCCGTACCGTTCGCCAGCGCGGTGAGCGGGCCGTTCGTGAATGCCGAGGTGAAGTAAGGCCGGTTTACCGAATAAAATCCCGATGTAGTGTGATATGAGGCCACATAGGTGGTGTTGGCGGTAATCGAGACAGGCGTCGGGAAATTCACCTGCTGCCAGCCAGAGGGCGTCTCGCTGGTGAAGACCGCGCTCGCGAGCAGCTGACCACTGCTGCTCCACAAACTCCCGGTGTGAGTGCCAGTGTTCGAAGCGCCCTTGAAGAACCGGATGGCGACGATGTTCCCGCTCGTCGAGGCGCGGAACTTCACGCCGACCGTGACCGCCTGCGTATCAGGCTGAGACTGGACGGCCGGAGTTGCCGCTTTGTCCCACAGGCTGTCCGCCGGCTCGAATACGACGTCGACCCAGTAGTTGGTGGACTGGAAGGAGGTCGTCGGGAAGGTGCTGGTCGCCCCGTAGGTGTACACCCCGTTCGGGTCCGTACCGTTCGCCAGCGCGGTGAGCGGGCCGTTCGTGAATGCCGAGGTGAAGTAAGGCCGGGTCATCGAATAATATCCCGACGTGGTGTGATATGAGGCCACATAGGTGGTGTTGGCGGTAATCGAGACAGGCGTTGAGAAATTCACCTGCTGCCAGCCGGAGGCCGTCTCACTGTTGAAGACCGCGCTCGCGAGCAGCTGACCACTGCTGCTCCACAGACTCCCGGTATGAGTTCCCGTGTTCAGGGAGCCCTTGAAGAACCGGATGCCGATGATGGTCCCGCTCGTCGAGGCCCGGAACTTCACGCCGACCGTGATCGCCTGCGTGTCGGGTTGAGACTGCACGGCCGGCGTGGCCGATCTGTCCCACAGGCTGTCCGACACATGCTGAACCACTTCCGGCGAGAAGCTCGGCGCGAAGTGGATCAGTGCCTCGTGGTCGAAGACGTCCCCGCCCAGGTAGACGGCGGTGAGGTGGTGATCCCCCGCGCTGAGGCTCGGGGTCGTGAGCGTGGCCGGATTGTCGGCGTCCTGGTAGCCCGAGCCGAGTACGGTCGAGCCGTCCTTGAAGACCACTTCGCCGGCAGGGGTCAGAGTGCCGCTGACCGGCTGCACGACCGCGGTGAGGAGAACCGGCTGCCCCCTCCAGGAGGGGTTGGGCGAGGTGGTCAGGGTCGTCGTGGTCGGCGGGTCGTTGGGGAGGGTGATCTGAGTGGCCGGGGTGCTGTCGGTGCCGGTGATGTTGATGGAGCTGTTCAGGGAGAAGATGCGGCCGTTGGTGTAGGCACCGACATTCACCGTGACGGCGTTCTGGGCCAGCACGTTGCCGCGGAAGGTGCAGTAGTTGCCCAGCGTCACGGTGTCGCTGAACTGCCAGAAGACGTTGTCGGCCTGCGCGCCGCGCAGCAGGGCGATGTTGGAGACGTTGGCGGCGGTCAGGCTGGTCGCCCGGAAGATGAAGACGGCGTTCGGATCTCCCTGCGCGTCGAGGCTGAGTGTGCCGCTGATCGCGAAGACGCCGGTATTGGAGGCGTACAGGCCGGGCCCCTTGGTCGTGCCGCCCAGCTGCTGCGCCACCGTGGCATCCGGGGTCCGCCCGGCGATGTCGTTGTAGGCGGCGACCACGTCGGCCTTGGCCGCCGCCGCGGCCGCGTTGCCGAGGTCCCGGTCACCGTTGACGGTGCCGGGCGGAAAGCCGGTCAGCGTACTGCCCGGACTGATCGCGAGGTCTCCGGTGACCGTGGTCAGATTCGTGTTGGTGACCGACACCCCGGCCACGACCGCGTAGGGCTCCGCGACACCGATGTCCACCGGCGGCGTCGCGCTCGCGGCCTGCGGCAGCCCCACCACCGCACCTGCCACCAGCACGACCGCCGCACTCACCCCCATCCACAACCGACCGACATTCCCCGGCGAGCGGGAATATCTGACTTTGCTGGTCGCTTCGCGCTTGAGAGCTTCGGGGAGGGCCTTGCGGGCTGCTCGATCGGGCGCATCGCTATGTGATTTTGACATGCGCCACAACTCCTCACTTTATCTTGTGCTACTCAGGCAATCGGCTGGCTCGCCGCAGCCTGCGGCTCGTCAAGAACACATACGGCGAGCGTCGCCGCTCGCCCGGTTCGTCGCGTTTGCCATAAATGCGGCTAAAGTCCAGCCATAAGAGATGCGACCCGAATGTCGCCGATCCCGGTGAAGACGGTACGACATCTGAGAGGACCACGCCTTGAACGGCATGGCGCGAAAAACCTATATGTGATCAAGAAAAGCCTAGGATAGCGTCCTATTGGACCGCTCTTTACCCTTCAATACCCGCTTGCCACACTTACCGGAAAGCTTGAACAAGGTATCCCCGTACAGGCGACCTTTTCTTGGGTGCGCGGAAATATTCCGTTTAATGCCCTTATGCACCCCTAATCGCTGGCCTTGCCATGGAAACGCCATCAGACGACACGCCGGGCATCACCATCAAATCGGCGATATGAGAACTCCGGCCTCCTACAGTCGGATCGTGTCTCATCTCGATGTAACGGGGGCTCCTGACATGGGAGAGAAACTGGTGGTCGTCGGCCAAGGCTATGTCGGCCTGCCGCTGGCGATGCGGGCGGTCAGCGCGGGATTCGACGTCGTGGGCATCGACGTGGACCAGTGGCGGATCAAGCGGTTGGCCGCCGGCGAATCCTATGTCGAGGACATCGGGGACGACGAGCTGATCGCCGCACACCGGTGCGGCCGTTATCTGGCGAGCACCGATTACGCCGACGCCGAAATGTTCGACATCTGTGTGATCACGGTACCGACGCCGCTTCGTGAGGGTGTGCCCGATCTCCGACACATCGCCACGGCCGCCCAATCCATCGCGCCGCTCCTTCGGCCGGGCGCCACAGTGGTGCTGGAGTCCACGACTTATCCCGGAACCACCGAGGAATATCTCCTGCCCCTGCTTCAGGAAGGCTCCGGACTGCAGGCGCCCGAGGATTTCTACCTTGGCTACAGCCCCGAACGGATCGACCCGGGAAACACCCGCTGGCGGCTGGAGAACACCCCGAAGATCGTGTCCGGCATCGACGAGTCCTCGCTGAAGAGAGTCCAGACTTTCTACGAGCGCATCGTGCGCGATGCCGTTCCCGTCTCCTCGGTCCAGGTGGCCGAGCTGAGCAAGCTCCTGGAGAACACCTTCCGGCACATCAACATCGCCCTGGTGAACGAGCTGGCCATCTTCGCGCGGCAGCTGGGGATCGACGTCTGGGAGGCCATCGACGCCGCCTCCACCAAACCGTTCGGCTACATGCGCTTCACCCCGGGCCCCGGCGTCGGCGGGCACTGCCTGCCGATCGACCCGTCCTACCTGTCGTGGAAGGTCAAGCGCAGCCTGGGGCACAACTTCCGGTTCGTGGAGCTGGCGAACGACATCAACGACCACATGCCGGATCACGTCGTCCACCGGCTGACCCTCGCGCTGAACCAGCGCTCCATGCCGATCAAGGGCAGCCGGGTGATCGTGCTCGGCCTCGCCTACAAGAAGAACGCCGGCGACTGCCGCGAGTCGCCGGCGATCGAGGTGGCCAGGGCCCTGCGCAAGCTGGGCGCGGATGTACGGGCCGCCGACCCGCACGTGGACCACTTCCTGCTGCCGCAGGGGATCGCGATCATCGACGCCACGCGCCAGGAGCTCGCTCGGGCGGACGCGGTGCTGATCCTCACCGACCACGACTGCTTCGACTACGAGATGGTCGAGCAGGTGAGCGCCTTCGTCTTCGACACGCGCAACCGCTGCCGGGGGTCCAACGTCGAGCGGCTGTGAAACCCGGAGGGGACTACAGGTAGCCCCCTCCGCCGTTCCTAGAGCATGGCCTTCATCGAGTCCGCGGCCGACAACACGTACGGCTGCTCGGCCATGACCGCCGCCCAGTTGTCCGCCAGCGACTCCGGCGTGAGCTCGTCCGACTTCCAGCCGGGCCCTTCGGCCACGAACACCCGCGCCACCCGGCCGCCGCCGACGCTGAACACCTCACCGCTCGGCTCGCACGACTCGTGTACGAGGTAGGCCACCAGCGCGCTGACCCGCTCGGGCGTGAACTTGGCCTCGAACTCGGCCGGCAGCAGCGACTCGGTCATCCGCGTCCAGGCGATCGGCGCGATGGCGTTGGCCTTGATGCCGTTGCGGGCCCCCTCGATGCCGAGCGTCTTGGTCAGGCCGACCAGGCCCATCTTGGCGGTGGAGTAGTTGGCCTGGCCGAAGTTGCCGAACAGGCCCGCCGGGCTGGAGGTGTTGACGATCCGGCCGTAGCCGGCCTCCTTCATGTACGGGTAGGCAGCCTGGCTGACCAGGTAGGAACCGCGCACATGTACGGCCAGCACATTGTCGAAGTCCTCGACCGCCATCTTCCCGAACGACCTGTCACGCAGGATGCCCGCGTTGTTGACGACGATGTCGATCTTGCCGAACGCGTCGACCGCGGCCTGCACGATCGCCCTGGCCCCTTCCGGCGTGGCCACGTTGTCGGCGTTGGCGATGGCCTGACCGCCGTTCTTGGTGATGAGCTCGACCACGTCGGCGGCGGGACCCGCGGAGGCGCCGGTGCCGTCGAGCGCGCCGCCCAGGTCGTTCACGACGACCTTGGCACCCCGCTCGGCCAGCAGGAGCGCGTGCGACCTGCCGAGGCCGTGCCCGGCTCCCGTTATGATCGCGACCCTGTCATCGAACCGAAGCATCGAACCTCCAGCGCAGGAGAACAACGTTCTAGTAATGGCACAATAACCCGAGTCCGCCGCACTACGACTGATCGTCGCGGATAGTGATCAGAAGGTTCATTCTCTGCTAGAGTTCTGGGCTTCTCATGGGCGGCGACCCCCAGAGCCTGTCCGCCCTCCACCGGGCCTTCGGAGGCCGGACATGCCGGTAAACGCGCCCCTTCGCGTGGTTCAGTGGGCCACGGGAGCCGTCGGCCGCTATGCGCTGCGCAGCGTGCTCAGCAGGCCGGGCCTGGAGCTCGCGGGAGTCCTCGTCTATGACCACGACAAGATCGGCAAAGACGCCGGCGAGCTGGTCGGCCTGCCGTACACCGGCGTGAGCTGCACGGGCGATCCGGAGCGCGTCATGGCCATCGAGGCCGACTGCGTGCTGCACATGCCGCTGCCGTCCTTCTACTTCGGCCCGGACCGGGGTCTGGACCTGGAGACCATCTGCGCGCTGCTCGCCTCGGGCAAGAACGTCATCACGACCACCGGCTTCGTCTACCCCAAGTCGTACGGTCCCCGGGTGGTCGAGCGCATCGAGGCCGCCTGTGACAAGGGCGGCACCACGCTCCACGGCACCGGCATCAACCCGGGCTTCATGAGCGACTTCCTGCCGCTGGCGCTGACCGGGCTGTCGGACCGGGTCGACCACATCTATGTACGCGAGTCGTCGGACTTCCGCGGCCACCCCTCGCGCCAGGTCGTCGTGGACCTGGTCGGGTTCACCCGCACGGCCAAGGACTACGCCGAAGCGGTCCGGCCGTTCCGTACCTTCCAGCGCTCGCTCTTCGCCGAGAGCGTGCAACTCGTGGCCGACGCGCTCGACGTGCGGCTGGACGAGGTGGAGGAGCGGGACGAGTTCGAGGTGGCCGGGCGGGAGTTCGAGATCGCGGCCGGCCGGGTCGAGGAGGGCGCGGTGTGCGCCTCACGCTGGGTGTTCTCGGGGCTGGTGCGGGGGCGGCCGTTCATGACGGTCGAGGTGGTCTACAAGGCCGACGCCGGCAAGGTGGCGCGCTGGCCGGAGCCGGGCTTCGCGATCCACATCGAGGGGGTGCCGCAGATGACGATGTCGATCGACGAGGTCTCCCACGGACTGGCCGCCGCGGCCGCCCACGCCATCAACGCCATCCCCGCCGTCTGCGCCGCGCCGCCCGGCATCCGCACCCTGCTTGATCTCCCCCTCCCCACCGCACGCGACCGGGTCCGCATCCGGTAGGCGGGCCACGTGCGGCGGGGAAAGAGTCAGTTGTGCGGGAGGAAGCGCCCGTACTGCCCGCGGTGGTAGAGGAGCGGCCGGGCTGGGGTGGTCTGGGCGGCGGTGACCAGGCCGACCACCAGGGTGTGGTCGCCTATCTCCACGGTCGTGTGCGGAATACAGATGAGATGTGCGGAGACGTCCTCCAACAACGGCGTGTCGTGCGGGCCGGGCTGCCAGCGGGTGGGTTCGGCGAAGCGGTCGATGCCGCGCCGGGCGAAGCGGGTGGCCAGGTCGTGCTGGTGGCCGGCCAGGACGTTCACCGCGAAATGGTCGGCCAGCCGGAGCCAGGGCCAGGTGGTGGACGACTGGTCGACGTAGAAGGACACCAGTGGCGGATCAAGGCTCACCGAGGAGAACGAGGTCGCCGTGAGGCCTACCGGGACCCCCTCCGGTCTGGCCGTCACGATGACCACTCCGGCGGCGTGCTGGGCCAGGGCCGTACGGAACTCGTCGCGATCCAGGGAGATGGTCATCTCAGCGCTCCCTCCCTAAACGCTCCCTCCCTAAACGCTCCCTCCCTAAACGCTCCCTCCCTAAACGCTCCCTCCCTGACCGTTATCTGCGGCACGACCCGATCCGCCCAGCGGGCCAAGGGCCCGTCGTCTCCTGGCAGCTCCGACTCCAGAAGGGCCAGGCCGGGGGTGGGGACGAAGGCGCCCAGCTCCACCAGGAGCGGGCGGAAGTGGACCTCCACCGCCAGGGCGTGCTTGGGGTCGCCCATGACGAGGATCGGCAGGGCCGCCGTACCGGCCAGGGCGTTCGGCGGCAGCCGGTCGAGGAACGCCTTGAGCAGGCCGGTGTAGGTCGCCTTGTAGGTGGGGCTGGCCACGACGGCCACCGAGGCGCTGGTGAGGAGTTCGAGGGCGATCTCCACGTTCGCGGTGCTCTGCGGGAGGAGCAGTTCCGGAGCAAGGGCCGACAGGTCGATGACGTCCCTCGGACCCGTGTGGCCGAGCCGGGCGGCGATGGCGTCGGTGGCCGCGACCGCCGCTCCCAGCGTGCGCGATCCGGAGCGCGGGTTGCCGACGACGGTGACGATGCTCATGAGGCGGTGGCCAATCCGTAGTGGTCGCGAAGGGTTCGGGCCTCGTAGTCCTTGCGGAACAGGCCGCGGATCCGCAGTTCGGGGACGACCTGCTCCACGAAGTCCGCCAGGCCGCCGGGCAGGTGCGGGGGCATGATGTTGAAGCCGTCGGCCGCGCCGTTCTCGTACCACTCCTGGAGCTGGTCGGCGATCTGCTCCGGCGTGCCCGCGACCACCCGGTGGCCGCGGCCGCCGGCGAGCTTGCCGATGATCTCGCGGATCGACAGGTCGCCGCGGGCCGCCAGATCCTTGATCAGCTTGATACGGCTCTGCTGGCCATCCGGGTTGGGCGGGATGTCCGGTAGTGGGCCGTCCAAGGGGTGGGCGGTGAGGTCGACGCCGAGGATGTTCGAGAGCTGCTGCACGCCGTACGCCGGGACGATGAGGTCTTCCAGCTCCTTCTCCAGCCGCAGCGCCTCGCGCTCGGTCGAGCCGATGATGGGCGAGACGCCGGGCAGGATCTTGAGGTCCTGGGGCCGGCGCCCGTACGCGGCGAGCCTGCCCTTGAGGTCGGCGTAGAACTCCTGGGCGTCCTCCAGGGTCTGCTGCGCGGTGAACACCGCCTCCGCGAACCGCGCCGCGAACTCCTTGCCGTCCTCCGACGACCCGGCCTGGACCAGGAGGGGGCGGCCCTGGGGCGAGCGCTGGACGTTCAGCGGGCCCTGGACCTTGAAGTGCGTGCCCACGTGGTCGATCGGCTGGACGCGGGAGGGGTCGGCGTAGACCCCGGTGCGCCGGTCGCCGACGACCGCTCCGTCCGCCCAGCTCTCCCAGAGCGCGTTGGCCACCTGGAGGAACTCCTCCGCCCGGTGGTAGCGCTCGCTGTGCGGCGGGCGTTCGATGCCGAAGTTGCGGGCCTCGGCCTCGCCGGCGGAGGTGACGATGTTCCAGCCCGCCCGGCCGCCGCTGATGTGGTCCAGCGAGGCGAACTTGCGCGCCACGTGGAACGGCTCGTTGTACGTCGTGGACACCGTGGCGATCAGGCCGATGTGGTCGGTGACGGCGGCCAGGGCGGCGAGCAGGGTGAGGGGCTCCAGCCCGCCGAGCGCGTTGTGCCGGACATTTCCCCACAGGGCGAGGCCGTCGGCGAGGAACACCGAGTCCAGCTTGCCGCGTTCGGCGATCCGGGCCAGCTCCTGGAAGTGCCGGATGTCAGTGATGCGGCTCGGCTCGGTCAGCGGGTGCCGCCACGCGGCCTCGTGGTGGCCGACGCCCATCAGGAAAGCGTTCAGGTGCATGGTCACGTGGTCCTCCAGGTGGAGAAGCGTCGCTCCAGGCGTACGAGGAGCAGGTTGAACAGCAGGCCGAGCACCGAGATCGTGATGATCCCCGCGTACATGTCGGGCACCCGGAAGTTGTACTGCGCGTAGTTGATGAGGTAGCCGAGCCCCGCCTTGGCGCCGACCATCTCGGCGGCGATCAGCACGAGGATCGAGTACGCCCCGGCCAGGCGGATGCCGGTGAAGATGGTGGGCACCGCGGCGGGCAGGATGACCTTCTGGAACAGCCGGTACGGCCCGAGCCCCATGGACCTCGCCGACTTGATCAGGAGCGGGTCGACGCTTTTGACGCCCGCGATGGTGTTGAGCAGGATCGGCCAGGCGCAGGCGTACAGGATGATCGACACCTTGGACGTCTCCCCCAGCCCCAGGACCAGCACGAACACCGGCAGCAGGGCCAGGGCGGCGGTGTTGCGGAACAGCTCCAGGACCGGGTTCAGCAGCTCGGCCACCGGGCGGTACCAGCCGATCAGCAGGCCCAGCGGGATGGCGACCACGATGGCCGCCCCGAACCCGGCCAGCGACCTGGCCAGCGAGGCCTGGGCATGGTCGGCCAGCTCGCCGCTGCGCAGCAGGTCGTACCAGGCGGTCAGGACGTCGCTCAACGGCGGGAGGAAGGTGGGGTCCACCACCTGGGCCCTGGGCAGGATCTCCCAGACGGCGGCCAGCACGACGATCGCGGCGGACGCGTTGACCACCCGGCGGATGATGCCCGGCAGGCTTCGGCGCCGGACAGTGGCGGGACGCACCGGCGCGAGGGTCCTGACAAGGTGGCGGTCGTCCTCAAGCGGGGAGGCCGAGAGGCTGAGTGAGGGTCTGGCCAACGGGGGTCACCTCCTCGCGCAGCAGCGTCCAGATGGCGTGGCGGTACTCGCCGAACACCGGATCGGCCCGCAGGTCCCCCTCGCGGGAGGCGAACGAGACCGGTACGACGGCCCGGATCCGACCGGGGCCAGGCGTCATGACGGCCACCCGCTGCCCCAGGTAGACGGCCTCGTCGATGCCGTGGGTGATGAACACGATGGTCTTGCCGGTCTTGTTCCAGATGCGGAGCAGCTCCTCCTGGAGGGACTCGCGGGTCTGGGCGTCGAGGGCGGCAAAGGGCTCGTCCATGAGCAGGACGTCGGGGTCGTAGGCGAGGCTGCGGGCGATGGCGACCCGCTGCCGCATACCGCCCGAGAGCTCGTGCGGGTAGCGCTCGTCGAAGCCGCGCAGCCCGACCAGGTCGAGGTAGCCGCGGGCGCGCTCACGGCGTTCGCGCCGCGGCACCCCCTTGGCCTCCAGCCCGAACTCCACGTTCGCCACCGCGGTCCGCCAGGGGAACAGCGCGTACTGCTGGAAGACGATGCCCCGGTCGAGTCCCGGACCGGAGACGGGGACGCCGTCGATGCGGATCTCGCCGCGCGTGGGCAGGGTCAGGCCGCTGAGCAGGTCGAGGAGGGTGGACTTGCCGCATCCGCTGGGGCCGACGAGCGTGAGGAACTCGCCTTCGGCCACGTCGAGCGAGATGTCGGACAGGGCGGTGAAAGAGCTGCCGCGGACGGCGAACTCCTTGGTCACGGACACGAACTCGATCTTCATCAGGAGCCTCCCGAGACGAACGGGTTGTAGGCGTTGGTGTAGACGTCCTGGGGTTTGATCTGGCCGGGCTTGATCTCGCCGGCGCCCTCCAGCCAGGAGATCCACCGCTGGAACTCCTGCGGCTCGATCACTCCGCCCTTGGTCGCGACACCGCTGCTCTTCCAGAAGCCGACGGTGGTGGAGTCCTCGTTCCTGGCCCGCTTGGCGATGATCTCCTTGAACTCGGCCACGACCTCTTCACGGGTGTGCGTCTGGGTCCACTGGATGGCCTTGGCAGTGGCCTCGACGAACTTCCTGGCCGTGTTCGGGTTCTGCTTGATGAAGCGGTCGGTGAGCACGTACGTCCCGGCCGAGAAGTCGCCGAACAGGTCGACGTCCTTGAACAGGGTCGTGAGACCGCCGCGTTCCAGCGCCTTGTCGCGCAGGATGCCGCCGAGCGCGGCCACGTCGATCTGTTTCTGGCGCAACGACTGCTCGGCGCTGACGGGTGGGACGGCGACCAGTTCGACCTGCTTGATCTCGGCCGGGGTCAGGCCGCCGCGCTTGAGGTATTCCTTCAGCACGGCCTCGGCGTGGGCGCCCAGGGTGTTCATGCCGACCTTCTTGCCGATCAGGTCGCGGGCGCTGTGGATCGGGCTGTCCTGGAGGGTGAAGTAGCCCTGGTAGGAGTTCTGATCACTGCCGTAGTAGCTGATCACGGCTTTGATCGGGGCCTTGGCGGCGACCAGCTTGACCACGGCGCCGTTGAACGCGCCACCGAAGTCGCTCTGGCCCGTGGCGGCCGTCTGGATGTCCTGCGGTCCGCTGGTCGTGTTGCCGATCCACTTGAGCTTGACGGGTTTGAGATAGCCGAGCTCCTCGGCCAGCTCGGGGAAGGTGACGGTGCCGACACTGCCCTGGTAGCGCAGTTCCTGGGTTTCGGCGGCGCCCTGGGCGGTGCCGCACGCCGTGACGGCGAGGAGAAGAGGGACAAGGGAAGCGAGACGCTTGATCACGAGATGTCCTCAAATAAAGGGGGACGGGGACTAAGTCGTGATCAGTGACACTGTGCGCTGACGACGCGGCAGAAGTCGACATGCGCGCGCCGGGTGAGGTCCGGGCTCATGCACTCGACGCTACGCAGGCGCGGTCAAGAAGTCAACATTTCCTACTGGGTTTACATGAAATAAATGTCGCCTGGTCAGGCACCCGCGAACCACAGCTCCGGCTCGCCGAGCACGCGCCGCGCCCGTCCCCGCGACTCCAGCCACACCAGGTGCGCCAGCGTCTCGTTGGTGGCCGCGCGCCGCATGAACGGCGGGATCGTCTCCCAGGGCCGCGACCAGGTCAGGCCGGTCGCGATGTCCCAGCAGCAGACCCCGGCGGAGGCGCCCCCGAGCATCCGCTCGATCTCCGCCAGCCGCTCCTCGTGATGCGCCATCACATAGTCGACCCGTTCGGCCAGCTCCAGGAAGCGGTACTCGTGCGCGGGCAGCACCTCCTCCACATCCAGCTTCCGTACGGCGGCCAGCGCGTCGAGGTAGTCGGCCAGCGGGTTGGGCGCGGACTGCGGATGCACGGCCACCATCGGCGTGATCTTGGCCAGCACGTGATCGCCGGAGAACAGCAGCTTCCTGGACGGCGACACGAAGCAGAGGTGGCCGGGCGAGTGGCCAGGGGTCCAGACGGCCCGCAGATCCCAGCCGGGCAGGTCCAGCCGGTCGCCGTCCTCGACCAGCCGGTCGGGCTTGGCCATCGAGACCATGTGCCTGATCATCATCGAGGCGCCGGCCAGCTCGTCCAGGGTCAGCTCGGGCACCCCGGACCGGGCCAGCTGCGCCCGTTCGCGCTCGACCAGCGAGTCGATGGCGCTGTCGTCGTACCGATCGTGGACGAGGCGCGCGTCGGCGGGGTGCAGGGCGATCCACGCGCCCGACACCTCCCGGACCCGCCCGGCCAGGCCGTAGTGATCGGGATGGATGTGGGTCACCAGTACGCCCTTGACGTCGGTGATCGCATACCCGGCGACCCGCAACCCCGCGACCAGCGCCTCGTAGGCTTCGTCGGTGTTCCATCCGGCGTCGACGATGGCGACCCCGTCGGGCAGTTCCAGGACGTAGACCAGCACGTAACGCAGGGGATTGACCGGGATCGGCACCGGAACCGACCACAGTCCCGGCCGCACCCGCTCGACCTCGGGAATCGTGCCGCCGAGCCACGCCGCGCGCTGGGTCTCGCTGGATGGAGTCACCACAAACTTCGCCATGCTCAGCATTGTGCCCGAACCATGTTCTACTACCGAGCAGCGGGCTGGCCGGGGAAACGGCCGGTGACAGGCTGGTTCAGTCGGCTGTGAGCCCTTCGGCGATCTTCAACAGCTCACGCTTCGTCTTGGCGCCGCCGAGCTTCTTGGCGTACACCGGGCTGATCATCACCTCGGCCCGCCGCCCCTCGCTCATGGTCAGCATGAGGCTCGGGGTGCCCTTCCCGCCGTCCTCGCCGACGTTCTGCGTGATCAGGTACCCGGTCCGGTCGCCGATGGCCACCTCTTCGCCCTTCCCGTCCTTGCGGTACTCCTGGACGCGGTCATCGGGTTCCTGGACGGCCGCGCCTTCGTACACGTAGATCTGGACGCAGTAGAAGCCGTGCTTGTCCCCGTCGTAGTTCCATGAGGTCGTGTACTTGTCGCCGAAGTTCAGGGACCAGTTGCCCCACCGCAACCCCTCCGGCAGGTAACCCACCTTGACGCGCCCGAAGGCCCTTCCGTCGCCCAGGTCCCCGAAATCGGGGGTCGGAGACGGGGGCACCGGGGTGTCGTCGATGGCGGGGGTATCCGGCTGCGTCGGATCAGGGGTCGCGGGTGACGTGCTGACCGTGGGCGTCAGCACGGTCGCGGGACCGGACCCGAGGACCAGAAAGGCGGGGACCGCGGTGGCGACGACGGCCGCCGACGCGGCCAGGGCGACGAACTTGACTCGTTGCCTCTTCCTCCGCGAGGACCGGAGCACCCGCTCCACCAGGTCGGGCGCGGCCCGCAACCGCGCGGTCTCGTCCGCCATGATCTGGCGAAGGCGCTCCTCAAGTACGGACATTCCTGATCACTCCTTCCAGCGTTCCGTCGCCGAGCGCCGAACGGAGCTTGGCCATCGCCTTGGCTGCCTGACTTTTCACCGTGCCCACCGAGCAGCCGAGGACCTCGGCGGTCTGCGTCTCGCCGAGGTCCTCCCAGTACCGCAGGACGATCACCGCGCGCTGCCGGGGAGGCAGGGCGCGCAGGACGTCCATGAGCATCCGGCGCAGGTCGATGTCGGTCTCGGGCGCCGCCGACTCCGGCGGGGTGTGCACCGGGATGAAGCGCAGAATCGCTCGCCGCCGGGCCCGGCTGATGGCCGTGTTCACGATGATGCGGCGGATATAGGGCTCGGGGTTGGCGTACCGCACCCGGTCCCAGTTGCGCCATGTACGCTCCAGCGCCGTCTGCAGCAGGTCTTCAGCCTCCGCCTCGTCGCCGCAGGTGAGGTAGGCGACCCGCAGCAGGCTTGTGCCGCGCGCGGCCACGAACGCGGCGAATTCCTGTTCCTCTGCGCCGCTCACGGCTGTCCGTCCGATTTCACGCCCTCTATACGCCCGAGCGAGTCGCGGGGTTGCCTGTGTGTGGGACAGCCCTTTGGCGCGAGGCAACGTCTGACGCGGTCCAGGCGTATTAGGAGGCATCAACTACCACCGGCCCAGCCGGTGGTTTGCTCTCACGGTCCCATCTGGGTGAAGGGAGGCCGGTAGCGTGTGGCTGGTTGATAACAGCCCAGCCCGCGACGCCGCGTACGGCGATGTTGCGGGCCGCGATGTGGTCGGCGTGCCCAGCGAGGCCACACCTTGTGCAGACGAACCGGCCCCGCGCCGGTCGATTCGCCCCGCTGACGTTCCCGCATTCCGGACAGGCCTGCGAGGTGTAGGCGGGGTCGACCAGCAGGAAGGCGACTCCGGCGCGGGCGGCCTTGTAGCGGGTGAACGTGGTCTGCTGGGCGAAGGCCCAGCTGTGCAGGGTGCGCCGCTGGAACCGATGAGCCCTTACCCGGCTGCGGATGCCCTGCAAATCTTCCAGGGCGACCCCGCGGCCGGTGCGTTCGGCTTCGCGCACCACATATTTGCTGATTTGGTGGTTGAGGTCGGTCATCATTCGGTGCTCACGCCCGGACAGGCGGCGCAGCACCCGCCGCGCCGCAGACGTGCCCTTGCGCTGCAGGCGTCGGCGTTGGCGATGCCGCCGCTCCCGCAGAGTGCGGACGTGGCCGTTGCCGCCGATCGGGCCGGGGAGGGCAGGGCCGGGCAGCACCACCCGGTCGGAGGTGACCGCCAGGTTCGCCACCCCTTGATCCACCCCCACAAAGCCGCCGACCGGCTCGCGCACCGCCGGTGTGGGCAGGGTGAGGGTGACCTGCAGCAGCCACACCCCGCGACGGCAGATCAGGTCGGCCTCCCCCCTCGGCAGCGTATCCATGGCCTTGAGATCTTCGGGCCGGCCGGTGTAGGGCACGCTGACGCGGCCGGTGGGGGTCCACAGCGACACCGTGCGGGCGTCACGGTTGAAGCTCATCAGCCGGGCGTCGTAAGGGACGGCGCCGTACGGCCGGAAGATGTGAGCCCGTCTCTTGCTGGCGCGCCGGTTGGCGTAGGCGCCCGCGACCCGGGCGATCGCCCGCACAGCCGCCTGCGCGCCCAGCCCGGCCATCTGTGCCCGCACCTCGTAGTAGGCCAGCCGCTGCAACTCCACCACCGCGAACACGCGATGCTGCCAGGCCAAGCGGGAGAGGACGGTGGCCGCCTGATTGCACAACAGCACCGCCGCCGCCAGCGCCTCGGCTTGGGCGGGTGTAGGCGTGAGCCGCAGTTGCACGATCGTGGGCAGGCCGTTGCGTTTGGTGGCGGAGCGGCTGATCGCCATCGCGCACCTCCTGTCACAGCGCCATCACCCACCGCACATATTACCGAACGTAACCGAGCTTTTCCATACTGTTTTCGAGAGGAGGCATGGCGCTTTCCCCCGGTCCTGAAGAACCGGGTATCCGCGCCACAATTCAGATGAAACTCGTGACCACAACTGATCCGGCCGATGATCGCCGTCGAGATCGGCTTGGCCGTGCTGCGCACCATCGCCCTGCTGGGCCTGCCGAGCACGCCCAGCCTCCTGGACGCGCCGGAGCTGCGGCTCGCGGCAACCGCCCGTACGGTAACGGCTCCGGCGGAAGGCACCTACTGGCATACGAGGACGCTGCTGCGGAGCACCCAGCCCCGGCAGTTCGGGAGAGGCTCCAACCGCTACTGGGTGGAGGAACGGCGGATCGCGGAAACCTGGACCTCGCCCGATGGCAAGGCATGGTCCGGGCTCCGAACGCTGGGGGCACGACCGCAGAGCGCGGCGGACGAGAAGGCGTGGCGCCGCGACGGCTCTCCGTCCAGATTGAGCCGCACGGCTGGTCGCGGCACCGTGTCCCTGGCCACCAAAGCGGACAAGGGCCGGGTCATACCCTCGAAGCGTCCAAACGCCTTCTTTCTGGCCGGGCAGCAGATGTCGTACGCGGAGCTCCAGGAACTGCCCGCGGACCCGAGCGGTTTGAAGGACTGGCTCGCGAAGGCCGTACAAGTCGGGAGGGCTCCGGACGACGCCGTCGGCGGCTACGTGACAGCGGCGCTGCGCACATTGCTGCACACTCTTCCCGCGCCGAAGGAAGTCCGCGCCGCGGCTTACCAGGCGCTGCTGACGATGCCCAACGTACGCGCCCAAGGGACGGTCAAGGACGCTCTGGGCAGGGCCGGTGCGAAACTCTCCATCGCTCCCGATCAGGTCCGTCAGAAGATCACAGCCAACATCGAGGTGATCGTCGACACCGACGAGATGGTGTTGCTGGCCGAAAGCCTGACGACCGAGCTCAACGGCAAGCCGTTCCGGAATTACACCTCGACCATGCTCCAGGTCGGCTGGACCGACACCGACCCGTCGGTGCCCGCTCTCCCCTGAGCCATACTCCGTACGGGCCCCTTTACCGGGCAGGGCGAGCCGGTCGGAGCGCGGGCATGCGGACGAACAGCAGCGCGGAGGCCAGCACCACCCCCGCGGCGAGCGACCACGTGGCGGACAGACCGGCCTGGCCGGCCAGGGTGCCGAACGTCGTGTTGGGCAGCGCTGCCCCCGCCTGCAGTGACAGGGAGCTCGTCGAGGTCACGGTCGTGCGCTGCGCGGCCGTGACGGCGTGGTGCGTCATCTCCGAGCACAGCACTCCAGCCACCGAGAGCCCGGCGAACATGACGACATAGGCCAGCCCGGTGGCCGCGAAACCGGGCGGCCCGTCGAGGCCCGCCGTGGCCGCCAGGGCGGCGATGGCCAGCGCGGTCAGGACGACGCCCGCCGCCGCGCCGCGTACCGAACCGCCCGCCGACCCGGCCACCCGGGGCGCGATCGCACTGCCCATCGCGCTGCCGGCGAAGCCGAGCGCCGCCACGACGGCATAGCCGGTGCTGCCCAGCTCCGCCGTGCCCGCCAGCGCCGCCAGCCTGCCGGGGGCGAGCAGCTCGACACTGGCCAGCGCGACGCCGGACGCCGCGGCGGCCAGCATCAGGCGACGCAGCAGCGGTCCGCCGGCCGCCAGCCGCACGCCCTCGGCCACGGTCGAGGGCACGTCCCGGACGACCCGCCCGAGCGGTCGCCCGAGTGACTGGCCGACACGCCGCGGGTGCTCCCCGGCGCGGGTCGGGTGCGCGGCCTCGGGCAGCGTCTCGGGTAGCGCGAAGAGCACCGTCACCAGCAGCACGAGCCCGGCCACCGCGCCAAGCAGCGGCGGCAGCGCCAGGGGCGTCATCGCCGCCGGCGGCACCGCGAGCGGCGCGAACCCGCCCACCAGCACGCCCAGCAACAGCGCCACCGACTCCAGCGCGCCGCCACCAGCCAGGCCCGGCTTGAGGTCGGCATCCGGTCCTTCGAGGTCGTGCAGCGTGTCGACGTACCAGGCGGCGGCGGGGCCGCTGGACAGGGCGCGGGCGACGCCCTTGAGCACACCGGTGGCCAGGAACATCCAGAACGTGGTCGAGACCGCCATCAGCGTGAGCGCGGCGACGGTGAACGCGGCCGAGATCGCCAGGACCGTCCGGCGGCCGATCACGTCGGCCAGGCCACCGGTGGGCAGTTCGAGGCTGATGGTGACGATCGAGAACACCACGAGGGCGAGCCCGACCTGGGCCAGGCTGAGTCCCCGTTCGGTCATCAGCAGCACAAGCACGGCGCTCATCAGGCCGGGCGGCAGCCAGGTCAGGAAGCTGACCAGCAGGTAACGGCGTAACGCGGATCGGGCTGTCATCAGCTGTCCTCCCCGTCCAGCGGCCCGCGGGGGAAGACCGCCGACCAGACGCTCATCGGCACGGCGCAGGGATCGTCCGCGTAGCGTTCGCTGAGCTCGCGCACCAGCGCGTCGACGCGCTCGCTGAGCTCACGGACACCCGCGGCGGGCAGCCGCACCAGATGGTCGCTCATCCCGGAGACCTCGACCAGCTCGGCGGGCCACTCCCCCGCTTCGAACGCCTCGACCGCCCGTCCCAGCGCTTCCAGCTGGCGCAGCTGCATGATCCGGACGGCCTCCTGCCCCTCCGGCGTGGCCGCCATCTCCAGGTTGTCCCAGGAGGTGTACTGATGGCGGGCCCGCCAGCGGCGTTCCCGGCCGTCGCGTCGCTCGGGGTCCTCTTCGATGAAGCCGTACTTGGCCAGCTCGCGCAGGTGGTAGCTGGTCGAGCCGGAGCTCTCCTCCACCTTGCGCCCCAGCTCGCTGGCCGTCGCGGGCCCGTCGCCGCGCAGCAGGCCGAGCAGCCGCACCCGCAGGGGGTGCGCCACCACCTTGAGCACCTGCGGATCGCTGATCTTGAACTTCTCTTCCATAGACGAAGGCTAAACCGCAAAGGCAATTTTGCAAAGAGAATTTTGCGGGTTTTCCTGCCGAATAAACTGGGCCGCATGCTTGATGAGATCTGGGTGGACGAGGCGGTCTTCGCCCTGCGTCCCGACTTCGCGGTGCTGGTCATGACGGCGCACGGGCTGCGCAACGGGCCCACAGACGACCGTTCCCGCGCCTGGCTGGCCGCGGCCTCGGAGCAGCCCGTACAGACCGAGAAGATCGACGCGTGGAAGGACGCCTACCGCGCGTTCGGCGCCAAGCCGCAGAAGACCAGACCCTCGGTCGACGCCCTGACCCGCAGGCTGCCGCTGCCGGAGATCAACCAGGCCGTCGACGCGTACAACTCGATCAGCGTGAAGCACGCGCTGCCGATCGGCGGCGAGGACCTCGACCACTACGCCGGCCCGCCGCGACTGGTCAGGGCCGAGGGCGACGAGGAGGCGGAGGCGCTCGGCACCCCGGAGCCCGGCGAGGTGATCTGGCGCGACGACATCGGCGTCACCTGCCGCAGGTGGAACTGGCGCCAGGTGGCGCGCACCCGCCTCACCGAGGAGACCACCAATGCGATCTTCATCCTGGAGCGGCTGGAGCCGATGTCCATGGAGGAGCTCAAGGAGGCGGGCGAGGAGCTGGCGACCCTGCTGACCGAGCTGTCCCCCGAGGTGCGGATCAGCGCCAGAGTGCTGTCTGAGGTGAAATAAACCTGCCGCACAGCTGTTGATACCAAACAGTGATAATTGCGGCACCCCCTGGATTGACTAGGGGGGCGTGACCTCTTCGGACTCTCTTGAGAGGATCGGGCGAGGCCGCGGGGCGTCTCTTGCGCGCGCCGCCGGGCAAGACGAGTAACCTTGGACAGGTTCTCTAACATCAACGCCGATCTGCGGAAGAGGGCGATTTCCGCCGTGTCGTCTGAGTCGTCGCGGACAAACCCGCTGGCAAGCTTTGGACAGAACGAGTGGCTTGTCGACGAGCTGTACCAGAAGTACCTCCAAGATCCTGAGTCTGTGGACCGGGCTTGGTGGAACTTCTTCGCTGACTACAACCCTGATTATGGACCGGGCAGAATGCCCGCCAAGGAGGCGGCGAACGGCACAGCGACCGCTCCGGCTCCCATGGCGGCTCCACCCAAGGCTGCACCGACTGCCCCGGTCCCCGATGTCAAGCCGAAGCAGCCTGCGGCCCCGGTGCCCGCGGGCGCCGAGGAAGTCAAACTGCGCGGTGCCGCCGCACGCACCGCCGCCAACATGGACGCCTCGCTCGTCATTCCGAGCGCGACCAGCGTCCGGGCCATCCCGGCCAAGTTGCTCATCGACAACCGCATTGTGATCAACAATCACCTCAAGCGGGGACGCGGCGGCAAGGTCTCCTTCACGCACCTGATCGGCTATGCCGTCATCAAGGCGCTGCGGGCCATGCCGGAGATGAACTACTCCTACACCGAGGTCGACGGCAAGCCGACCCTGGTCAAGCCGCAGCACGTAGGGCTCGGCCTGGCCATCGACGTCCAGAAGAGCAACGGCGAGCGGCAGCTCATGGTGCCTTCCATCAAGGGCGCCGAGGACATGGACTTCCGCCAGTTCTGGATGGCCTACGAGGAGGTCGTCCGCAAGGCCCGCTCGGGCAAGCTCGGGGTCGACGACTTCGCGGCCACCACGATCTCGCTGACCAACCCCGGCACGATCGGCACCGTCCACTCGGTCCCGCGCCTGATGCCCGGACAGGGCACGATCATCGGCGTCGGCGCGATGGAATACCCGGCCGAATACCAGGGCGCCTCGCCCGACACGCTCTCGCGCCTGGCCGTCTCCAAGGTCATGACGCTGACCAGCACCTATGACCACCGGATCATCCAGGGCGCCCAGTCGGGTGACTTCCTGCGCACGATCCACCGGCAGCTGCTCGGCGAGGACGGCTTCTACGACGAGATCTTCGAGGCGCTGCGGATCCCCTACGAGCCGGTCCGCTGGGTCCAGGACATCTCGGCCTCGCACGATGACGACGTGGCCAAGTCCGCTCGGGTGATCGAGCTGATCCACGCCTACCGCGTCCGCGGCCACCTCATGGCCGAGACCGACCCGCTGGAGTACAAGCAGCGCAAGCACCCCGACCTCGACATCCAGTCCCACGGCCTGACGCTGTGGGACCTGGAGCGCGAGTTCGCCACCGGCGGCTTCGGCGGCCGGCCACTGATGAAGCTCCGCGAGATCCTGGGCGTGCTGCGCGACTCCTACTGCCGCACGGTCGGCATCGAGTACATGCACATCCAGAACCCCGAGGAGCGGGCCTGGATCCAGGCGCGGGTGGAGAAGCCGCACGCCTCCCCGGCCCGTGACGAGCAGCTCAACATCCTGAGCCGGCTCAACACGGCCGAGGCCTTCGAGACGTTCCTGCAGACCAAGTTCGTCGGGCAGAAGCGCTTCTCGCTGGAGGGCGGCGAGTCCCTGATCCCGTTGCTCGACTCGGTGATCAGCGACGCCGCCGACGAGGACCTCGACGAGGTCGTCATCGGCATGGCCCACCGCGGCCGGCTCAACGTCCTGGCCAACATCGTCGGCAAGTCCTACGGGCAGATCTTCGGTGAGTTCGAGGGCAACATCGACCCGCGCACCGCGCACGGCTCGGGCGATGTGAAGTACCACCTCGGCGCGTCGGGCACCTTCACCGCTCCCAGCGGCAAGACGATCGCCGCCTCCGTGGTGGCCAACCCGTCTCACCTGGAGGCGGTCGACCCGGTGCTCGAAGGCGTCGTCCGCGCCAAGCAGGACCTGCTGGAGCGCGGCGAGGAGGGCTTCACGGTCCTGCCGGTGCTCATCCACGGCGACGCGGCCTTCGCCGGCCAGGGCGTCGTGGCCGAGACGCTCAACCTGTCGCAGCTGCGCGGCTACCGCACCGGCGGCACCGTGCACGTGGTGGTCAACAACCAGGTCGGCTTCACGACATCGCCCGCTTCGTCCAGGTCGAGCGTCTACGCGACCGACGTGGCCCGGATGATCCAGGCGCCGATCTTCCACGTCAACGGCGACGACCCCGAGGCCGTCGTCCGCGTGGGCGAGCTGGCCTACGAATACCGCCAGGCGTTCCGCAAGGACGTCGTCATCGACCTGATCTGCTACCGCCGCCGCGGCCACAACGAGGGCGACAACCCCGCCTTCACCCAGCCGCTGATGTACGACCTGATCGACGCCAAGCGCTCCACTCGCAAGCTCTACACCGAGGCGCTGATCGGCCGGGGCGACATCACGGTGGAAGAGGCCGAGCAGGCGCTGCGCGACTACCAGGCCAAGCTGGAGCAGGCGTTCACCGAGACCCGCGAGGCGGCGAAGAAGCCGCCGGAGGCGGGCGCGATGCGGGTGCCGCCCGCTGAGGTGATCAAGTGGTCGCACAACGACACGCCGACCGAGATCACCGACGAGACGCTCAAGCGGATCGTCGACACCCAGCTCAACCTGCCCGAGGGCTTCACGCCGCATCCGCGCCTGGCGCCGGTGCTGCAGCGCCGTGGCCAGGCGGTCGAGCAGGACGCGATCGACTGGAGCATGGGTGAGACGCTGGCCTTCGGCTCGCTGCTCATCGATGGCCACCCGGTCCGCGTGGTCGGCCAGGACACCCGGCGGGGCACGTTCACCCAGCGCCACGCGGTGCTGGTCGACCGGGTGACCGGCGAGGACCACACCCCGCTCAAGGTCTTCAACCAGGGCACCACGAAGTTCTACATCTACGACTCGCTGCTCAGCGAGTTCGCGGCGCTGGGCTTCGAGTACGGCTACAGCGTCGTGCGTCCCGACGCCCTGGTGGCCTGGGAGGCCCAGTTCGGCGACTTCGTCAACGGCGCCCAGACGATCATCGACGAGTTCATCTCGTCCGGTGAGCAGAAGTGGGGCCAGAGGTCGGCTGTCGTGCTGCTGCTGCCGCACGGCTTCGAGGGCCAGGGTCCCGACCACTCCTCGGCCCGCATCGAACGGTTCCTGCAGGTCTGCGCGCTCGACAACATGACGGTCGCGCAGCCGTCCACTCCGGCCAACTACTTCCACCTGCTCAGGTGGCAGGTCGAGTCGGGCAGGCGCAAGCCGATGGTCGTCTTCACGCCGAAGTCGCTGCTGCGTCACAAGCGGGCGGTCTCGAAGGCGTCCGACTTCACCTCGGGCACCTTCCAGCCGGTCCTCGGCGACACCATCGTCGAGCCGGGCAAGGTCACCAAGGTCGTGCTCTCCTCGGGCAAGATCTACTACGACCTGCTTGACCGGCGTGAGAAGTCGGGCCGCGACGACGTCGCACTGGTCCGTCTGGAGCGGCTCTACCCGTTCCCGGCGGAGGAGCTCGCCGCCGAGCTCTCCCGCTACGGCTCGCAGGTCGAGCTGGTGTGGGCGCAGGACGAGCCGGTCAACATGGGGCCGTGGCCTTACCTCACGCTCAAACTGGCCGAGGACCCGGACCTGCTGAACGGCCGCGCGCTACGTCGCGTCTCGCGGACGCCCAACAGTTCGCCCGCGACCGGCTCGCACTCCTCCCACGACAACGAGCTCGAGGGGATCTTGAGCGAGCTGTTCGGCTAGTCAGCCAGTCGCTTCACCGCATGAGCCCTCGCCGTGATCGGCGAGGGCTCACTGCTGAAAGCCTCACCACATGGCCTTCGCCGCTATCGGCGGGGGCTCACTACTGAAAGCCTCACCACATGGACCCCCGCTCCTATCGGCGGGGCTTGCTGCTAAAATTGGCAGTTACTAACAGCTAATTAGCTGCTAGTAACTGCTAAATCTGGCAGGTGACCGTGCGCCGACCCCAGCAGCCGCCACCATGGCGGGAGCTCTGGCTGGAAGCCGACAGCCTCTGGCTCCTGTCGGCGGTCGACTCGGCGGAGCGCTACCTGCCCTGGGACGAGATCCGCCACCGCACCCCGCCCGCCGGGCTCACGCACGAGCAGTGGTGGCTCGGGCTCAAGATGGCCCGACTCGGCATGCGCCGCGATCTTCCCCTTGTCGACGCCGGCGGCCTGTCGTTCACCTACGCGCTGCCGGACGACGTCCTTCGGGGGGTCGAGGCGCTCAACCGGGATCTCAGCGGCCGCATCGGCATGCCGGAGCCGGTGACCGATCCGCTGACCCGTGATCGCTACCTGGTCAGCTCGCTGATCGAGGAGGCCATCACCTCCAGCCAGCTGGAAGGCGCGGCGACCACGTACCTGGTGGCCAAGGAGATGCTGCGTAGCGGCCGCAGTCCGCAGACCGTCGACGAAGTCATGATCCGCAACAACTACGTCGCGATGCGCCGGATCGGCGAGATGCGCGATGAGGCGCTCACTCCGGCGCTGATCTGCGAGATCCAGCGGATCGTCACCGAGGGCACACTGCGCAACCCGACCGCGGCCGGGCGCTTCCAGCTGCCCGGCGAGGAGCGGGTGGTCGTCGCCGACACCTACGGTGACGTCCTGCACACCCCTCCTGCGGCCGAGCAGCTGCCCGAGCGGATCCAGCGACTGTGCGACTTCGCCAACGGCACGTCGCCGACCGCGTACGTCCCGCCGGTGATCAGGGCGTTGACCGTGCACTTCATGCTCGCCTACGACCACCCGTTCGAGGACGGCAACGGAAGGACCGCGCGGGCGCTGTTCTACTGGTCGATGCTCAACCAGGACTACTGGCTGACCGAGTTCATCTCCATCTCCCGCGTCCTGAAGAACGCCCCCGCGCGCTACGGGCGCAGCTTCCTCCACGTCGAGCAGGACGAGAACGACCTCACCTACTTCGTCCTCTACCAACTCGACGTGTTGCGCAGGGCGGTCGACGACCTCCACGCCTACCTCGGCAGGAAGGCGGCGCAGACCCGCGAGGTACGGGCGAGCCTGGCGCGCAGCCGTACCGGCGACTTCAACGCCCGCCAGATCGCCCTGCTGACGCACGCCACCCACCACCCCTTGGCCGAGTACACCGTCGCAGGCCACGCACGAAGTCACAAGATCGTCTTGCAGACCGCGCGGACCGATCTGCGCGAGCTCGAGCAGCGCGGCCTGCTGACTAAAGTCAGACGTGGACGCGCCGATGCCTGGACCCCAGCCGGCGACCTGACGACGCGGCTGCGCGACTGATGAATGGAGAGCGATGTACTTCACCGACCGGGGGATCGAGGAGCTGGTCGAGCGGCGTGGCGAGGAAGAGGTCAGCCTGCTGTGGCTGGGCGAGCGGCTGCGTGAGTTCGTGGACCTCAATCCCGAGTTCGAGACGCCGGTCGAGCGCCTGGCCACCTGGCTGGCCCGGCTCGACGACGAAGACGACTGACGCGGCGCGCCGCACCGGACCCTCGTGACCGATAAGCCGGAGGCGTTCCGGACCCTCGCGACCGATGAGACGGAGTCGCGTCGGATCCTCGCGGCCGATGAGAAGCACGAACGGCGCGACCTGCCCGCCACACGCGATACATCTTGAGTTTTCGACAGACGCGACATATCGTGTCTTGTGTAGACGTGTCGTCGGAAGGGACAGGCATCATGCGGCAGTGGACGATCGAGCGGCCGGAGCAGCTGACGTTCGGCTCGGTGACCGCGCTTGACGTGCGGATCGTCGCGGGACGAGTGGCCGTGCTGGCCACCGACGGACCACCGACACTGGAGGTGGCCGAGATCGACTCCGCTCCGCTGATCGTGACCTACGACGAGGAGAGCGGGGAGCTCAGCGTCGCCTACAAAGACCTCACCTGGGAGGGCATACTCGGCTGGCTGCGGCGCGACCGGCGCAAGAGCGTCCTGACGCTCGCGGTGCCCAAGAAGTGCACGGTCAACGTGGGAGTCGTCTCCGCCTCGGCGGTGGTCGCCGGGTTCGAGAAGGCGACCCAGGTCAGGAGCGTCTCCGGGGACATCGTGCTCGACGGGGTGAGCGGCGACGTGAGCGCCACGACCGTCTCGGGCACCGTGGAGAGCCGGGCGATGGACGGCGACCTGGCGTTCAAGAGCGTCTCGGGCGAGCTCACCGTCGCCGACGGCACGCCGCGCCGCCTGCGCGCCAACACCGTGTCCGGACGGATCACCGCCGATCTGGAGCTGCGCCCGACCGGATATGTGACCTTGAACAGCGTGTCCGGTGACATCCTGGTCAGGCTGCCCGAGAACGTGGAGGCGGACGTCAGCATGCGATCCACCTCCGGCAGGCTGGTCAGCACGTTCGAAAACCTGTCAGACGCGGGCCGCCCGGGCAACAAGTCGGTGTCCGGACGGCTGGGTGGTGGCATGGCCTCGGTGACGGCGACGACCGTCTCCGGCGAGGTCACGTTGCTCAAGGGAGAGAAGCGATGAGCCCTGTCTTCGGTCACGGCCGGCTCCGGCTGTACCTGCTGAAGCTGCTGGAGGAGAGCCCTCGGCATGGCTACGAGGTCATTCGCCTGCTGCAGGACCGCTTCCTCGGCGTCTACTCGCCCTCCCCCGGCACGATCTACCCGCGTCTGGCCCGCCTGGAGGAGGAGGGCCTGGTGACGCACGAGGTGATCGAGGGCAAGAAGGTGTTCTCGATCACCGACCGGGGCCGCGACGAGCTCAACGCTCGCCTGGACGAGCTCGACGACCTGGAGCAGGAGATCTCCGCCTCGGTGCGCGACATCGCGCGCGAGGTGAAGGAGGACGTCCGCGAAACGGTCAAGTCGCTGCGCGACGAGCTCACCAAGATGGCCAAGGACGTCCGCACCGGCGTCGCCGACGACCCCAGGCGCGTGCGCGACCAGCAGAAGGCCAACATCCAGCGGCTCAAGGAGCAGCAGAAACGCCAGTGGATGGAGCACGCCACCAACTGGCAGGACCAGGGCGAGCGGATCACCGGCGAGTGGCGCAGGATCTGGTCCGAGGTCTGGAGCACGCTGGGGGGCGCGCCGCCCAGCCGCGCCGAACTCGACGCCGAGTTGGGCGAGCGCCTGGCCGACTTCGTCGAGCAGGTGCGCCGCGAGGCGTCGGCCGCCCCGCTCACCCGCAAGGCGATCGACGAGGTACGCGCCACTCTCGACGAGGCCGCCCGGCAGATCCGCGACTCACTGAAACCCTGACCCCGACGGGTCAATACGCCGGGCGAAGGGCCCGCTCCAACTCGGGTTCATGTGGTCGTCGCAACACCTCGATCTGAGGAGTTGCGACGACCATGTCGTTGTCGGAGGGGTCATCGCGTGAGTGCGATGAGTTGT